>NZ_JBSFJL010000008.1:0-303444 GCF_053598035.1 Streptomyces sp. NPDC001204
GGCGGCGATCGCGGGCAGGCGGCGGGCAGCGGTGCGGAAGGTGCCGTGCGGCTGCTCGGGGGTGCCCTCGGAGCGGGGGAAGAACTCGTACCAGGAGCCGTACAGCGCGCGTTCCCGTTCGACGAGCAGGCCGAGGGGTGCGGAGGCGGTGACCAGGTCGCGCAGCGGATGCCGGGCGAGGACCGCGTCCACCTCCGGCGTCAACGCCCCCGCCAGCCGGTCCGCGGCCGGCCGGTTCTCGTCCCGCAGCGCCGCCACGGCGGCCAGGACGGTGTCCCGGCCACCGTCGTCCCGGGGCACTCCGGAGGCGGCGCGCTCGTACAGGCGTGCGCCCTCCTCCAGGACCAGGTCCGTGTCCAGACCGGCGGGGATCTTGATCTGCGCGTGGTGGCGCCAGGTGGTGACCGGATCCGCCCAGGCCTCCACCTGGTACGTCCAGTGGCCGGGCTCGCCGGCGGTCACGGTGGCGCCCCAGCGGTCGGTGCCGGGCGCCAGCTCGCGCATCGGCGTCCACGGGCCGGGGCGGCCCCGTGGATCGCGCAGGACGACGTTCGCGGCCACGGCGTCGTGACCCTCACGGAAGACGGTGGCCGAGATCTCGAACGATTCTCCGGTCACCGCCTTGGCGGGCCTGCGGCCGTGCTGGACGACCGGGCGGACGTCGAGGACGGGTATCCGGCCGACGGCCGTGGTGCCGCCCGTGGGGGACGGCTCCGGGGCCGGCGGGTTCTGCCGGGGGGCGTCCTGGCCGGCCGGCGGCGCGTCGGCGCCGGGCCGGCCGGAGGTGTAGCCGGTGCTGCTCTTGCTGGTGGTTCGTGGTGTTGCCGAGTGGTGCGTGGCGGGCATGACCGCTCCTGTCCGCGTCAACGAGGGTGTGGGCGGATGTGTGTGGGGAGGTGGGTCCTGCGGGGTTCTGCGGGGTCCTGGGTGCGGTGCTGCTGTCGGTGTACCGGAGGAGCCTTCCCACCCTATTCGGGTGAGCAATCCGGCACTTTGTTAACTACTCGCGCGTATCTCCGCACACAAGACCGGTCCAGTCCGGACACGGACGCCACGGGGGTCGAACCGGTCTGTTCAGGTCGATGTCGGACAGTGTCCGAACCCAGCGGCGCCCGCACTCGGACCGGTACCGTTTTGTGTGACGGGGCGCACAGCGCAGTGCGTCCATCCAGCGAACGCGCCGAGGTGGCATGTGAAGGCGATCCGTCGGTTCACCGTCCGTCCCGTTCTCCCCGAGCCCCTGCGCCCGCTCAGCGAGCTGGCCCGCAACCTGCGCTGGTCCTGGCACGCCGAGACCCGTGACCTCTTCCAGTCCGTCGACCCCGAGCGCTGGGCCTCCTCGGGCGGCGACCCCGTACGCCTGCTCGGCAGTGTGCGTGCCGCGCGGCTGACCGAGCTGGCCGGCGACCGCCGCTTCCTGCGCCGGCTGGCCGCCGCCGCCGACGACCTGCACGACTACGTGACCGGTGACCGCTGGTACCAGGACCGGTCCGAGGGCCTGCCCGCCGCGGTCGCCTACTTCTCGCCCGAGTTCGGCATCACGGCCGCGCTGCCGCAGTACTCCGGCGGCCTCGGCATCCTCGCCGGCGACCATCTGAAGGCGGCCAGCGACCTCGGTGTGCCGCTGATCGGGGTGGGGCTGCTGTACCGGCACGGCTACTTCCGGCAGACCCTGTCCCGGGACGGCTGGCAGCAGGAGCACTACCCGGTCCTGGACCCCAACGAGCTGCCCGTCACCCTGCTGAGGGAGTCCGACGGCGCCCCGGCGCGGGTCTCGCTGGCGCTGCCCGGCGGCAAGGCCCTGCACGCCCGGATCTGGGTCGCCCAGGTCGGCCGGATTCCGCTGCTGATGCTGGACTCCGACGTCGAGGAGAACGACCTCGGCGAGCGCGGGGTGACCGACCGGCTCTACGGCGGCGGCAGCGAGCACCGGCTCCTTCAGGAGATGCTGCTGGGCATAGGAGGGGTGCGGGCGGTGCGGACGTACTGCCGGCTCACGGGCCACCCCGAGCCGGAGGTGTTCCACACCAACGAGGGCCACGCGGGCTTCCTCGGCCTGGAGCGCATCGCCGAGCTGTGCGACCGGGGGCTGGACTTCGACTCCGGCCTGGAGGCGGTGCGCGCGGGGACGGTCTTCACCACCCACACGCCCGTCCCGGCCGGGATCGACCGCTTCGACCGGGAGCTGGTCGCCCGCCACTTCGGGCCCGACGCCGAGCTGCCCCGCATCGACGTCGAGCGGATCCTGCGGCTGGGCATGGAGACGTACCCCGGTGGCGAGCCGAACCTGTTCAACATGGCGGTGATGGGCCTCCGGCTGGCCCAGCGCGCCAACGGCGTCTCGCTGCTGCACGGGAGGGTCAGCCGGGAGATGTTCGCGGGACTGTGGCCGGGATTCGACCCCGAGGAGGTGCCGATCACCTCGGTGACCAACGGAGTGCACGCCCCGACCTGGGTGGCCCCGGAGGTGTTCCGGCTCGGCGCCCGGCAGGTCGGCGCCCAGCGCACCGAGGACGCGCTGACCGTGGGCGGCTCCGACCGCTGGGACGCCGTCGCCGACATCTCCGACCTGGAGGTCTGGGAGCTGCGCCGCGAACTGCGCGAGCAACTGGTGACGGAGGTGCGCGGCCGGCTGCGGGCCGCCTGGCGGCAGCGCGGCGCCGGGACCGCCGAGCTGGGCTGGATCGACGGCGTCCTCGACCCGGAGGTGCTGACGATCGGCTTCGCGCGCCGGGTCCCGTCGTACAAGCGGCTGACGCTGATGCTGCGTGACCGGGACCGGCTGATGGACCTGCTGCTGCACCCCGAGCGGCCGGTGCAGATCGTGGTCGCGGGCAAGGCGCACCCCGCGGACGACGGCGGCAAACGGCTCATCCAGGAACTGGTCCGCTTCGCCGACGACCCGCGGGTGCGTCACCGGATCGTCTTCCTGCCGGACTACGGCATGGCGATGGCGCAGAAGCTCTACCACGGCTGCGACGTCTGGCTGAACAACCCGCTGCGGCCGCTGGAGGCGTGCGGGACATCCGGGATGAAGGCCGCGCTCAACGGCTGCCTGAACCTGTCCGTGCTGGACGGCTGGTGGGACGAGTGGTTCCAGCCGGACTTCGGCTGGGCCATCCCGACGGCGGACGGGGCGGGCACCGACCCGGACCACCGCGACGACGTCGAGGCCGCCGCGCTGTACGACCTGCTGGAGCAGCGGGTCGCGCCCCGCTTCTACGAGCACGGCAGGGACGGGCTGCCCGAGCGGTGGATCGAGATGGTCCGCCGGACCCTGTCCCTGCTCGGCCCGAAGGTGCTGGCGGGCCGCATGGTCCGCGAGTACGTGGAGCGGCTGTACGCTCCCGCCGCCCAGGCCCACCGCTCCCTCGGCCCGGACGCGGCGCGTGAGCTCGCGGTGTGGAAGGCGCGGGTGCGTTCGGCGTGGCACGAGGTGACCGTCGACCACGTGGAGACCTCGGCCAGTACGGCCACCGCCGAACTCGGTGCGACCCTCGGCCTCCGGGTGCGTGTGGGGCTGGGCAGCCTCGGCCCGGACGACGTGGAGGTGCAGGCCGTCTCGGGCCGGGTGGACGAGGAGGACCGCATCACCGACGCCACCGCCGTCCCGCTGAAACCCGCGGGCGCCCCCGACTCCGACGGCCGCTGGGTGTACGAGGGCCCCCTGTCCCTGGACCGCACCGGCCCCTACGGCTACACGGTCCGCATCCTCCCCGCCCACCGCTTCCTCGCCTCCAACGCGGAACTGGGCCTGGTGACCACCCCGCCGCAGGAGGCCGGTGAGCAGGCGGGGGTACTCCTGCGCTGACCGGGCCGCCGGGCCTCGGCTCCCGGGGCCCCTTCGGGAGCCCGGAGGCCCGGCAGCCGACCGCCCGGCCCGCACCACGAGGCGCGTGGGGCGGTGTGTGCCGCAGCGGGGTGGGCGCGGCGGGTCACGGCTCCGGGATGCCGGCGCACAGTTTGCGCAGCGTTGTGCCGCAGCGGCGGGCGTAGGCGTGCTGGAGGCCGCGGGTGGCCGGGCCGGCCGCCCGGGCGTACCACTTGGCCGGGCGGCTGAACGCGGTGACGGTGAGCCAGACGGTGCCGTCGCCCGTGCGGTCCACCAGGAAGGACTCCTCGCCGCACTCCGGATGACCGGCCAGGGTGCCGTAGGCCCACCCGGCGCGGCGGGGCTCCTGCTCCGTCCAGACCACACGGCAGGGGGCCCTGACGACACCGGCGAGGGTGACGGTGACGTCGACGCCGGGCGCGGCCCGGTCGGCGCTCGCCTCGATGCCGACGCCCAGGGCGCGGTGCATCTCCCACGTCATCACGGCCTCGGAGGCCCGGCGGAACACCTCCTCGCCCACGCCTATGCGGGTGCGCACGTGCAGAGGCTGGAAGCCGGGCGGGCACTGACCCTGCTCGCGGGTCGCGCCGACCTCCTCGTAGGTGAACTGTGCCGTCGACATGCGACCCAAGCGTAGGGCGGCCCCCGGGAGAGCTGTCCTCCCGGGGGCCGCCGTCGTTCAACGAGCCGGTGATCAGGTCACGTTGACCGCGGTCCAGGCCGCCGCGACCGTGTTGTACTCGGTGCTGCCGGAGCCGTACAGCGCCGACGCCGCGTTCAGGGTCGCCGTGCGGGCGGCCTTGTAGTTGGTGGTCGACGTCATGTACGTGGTGAGCGCCTTGTACCAGATCTGCAGCGCCTTGGCGCGGCCGATGCCGGTGACCGTGGCGCCGTTGTACGTCGGCGAGTTGTAGCTGACGCCGTTGATCGTCTTCGCGCCGCTGCCCTCCGCGAGGAGGTAGAAGAAGTGGTTCCCGACGCCGGACGAGTAGTGCACGTCCTTGCTGCCCACGGTGGAGGACCAGTAGTCGGCGGAGCCGCCGTCCTTGCTGGGCTTGTCCATGTAGCGCAGCGGGGTGCCGTTGCCGTTGATGTTGATCTTCTCACCGATGAGGTAGTCACCGGGGTCCGAGGCGTTGTTGGCGTAGAACTCCACGCCGGTGCCGAAGATGTCGGAGGTGGCCTCGTTCAGACCGCCGGACTCGCCGGAGTAGTTCAGCTTGGCGGTGGCGGCGGTGACGCCGTGGCTCATCTCGTGGCCGGCGACGTCCAGCGAGGTCAGCGGGTGGGTGTTGCCCGAGCCGTCGCCGTAGGTCATGCAGAAGCAGCTGTCGTCCCAGAAGGCGTTGACGTAGTTGTTGCCGTAGTGGACCCGGGAGTAGGCGCCCACGCCGTTGTTCTTGATGCCGTTGCGGCCGAAGGTGTTCTTGTAGAAGTCCCACGTCGTCTGGGCGCCGTAGGCGGCGTCCGCGGCGGCCGTCTGGTCGTTGACGGAGCTCGACGCGGTGCCGGTGCCCCACACGTCGGTGGTGTTGGTGAACAGGGTGCCGGTGCCGGAGGTGCCGCCGGCCAGGTTGTTCGTCTTGTGACCGCCGCGGGTGGTGTCGTAGAGCTGGTACGTCGACCCCGACAGGGTGGTGGTCAGGCTGACGGTGCCCGAGTACAGGGTCTTGCCGGTGCCGGTCTCGATGCCCTGGTACTCGTAGAGCTTCTGGCCGGTGGCCGCGTCGGTGATGACGTGGAGCTGGTTCGGGGTGCCGTCCTCCTGGAGACCGCCGACGACCGTCTCGTAGGCGAGGACCGGCGTGCCGTCGCCCGCCCAGATGACCTTGCGCGGGGCCTGGTCGGCGGTGACCTTCTCCGAGCCGGCGGCCTGGGCCAGGGTCACGGCCTGCTTCTCGGCCTTGGCGGTGGCGACCTTCGGGGTGAGCGTGGCGACCTTGATGGCCGCCTTGTTCGCTCTGGTCACGCCCTGGGTCTTGCCGGCCTTGGAGCTGTGGACGATCAGGTCGCCGCCGAGGACGGGGAGACCGGCGTAGGTGCGCTCGTAGCGGGTGTGCACCGTGCCGTCGGCGTCCTGGATGACGTCCCTGGCGACCAACTCCTCCTTGGCGCCGAGGCCTATCTCCTGGGCGGTCCCGGAGGCGTCGGCCTGCGCCTGCTGGATCAGCGAGGTGCGGGCGGCGTTGGTCAGGAAGGTGGGGGCGGCGGCGAGGTGGGCCGCGCCGGTGGATTCGGCCGTGGTCTGGGCCGAGGCACTGGTGGTCAGACCGGTGCTGAGGAGGGCTCCGGCGGCGACAGCGGTGGCGACGGCCAGAGTGATGCGCTTGTGACGCGCGTAGCGGGGAGTCACACAAGCTCCTTATGTGGGGGTGATCCAGTACGGCGTGGGGCTGCCGGCCCGGATCGGGGGGTGAGGGTGCTGTGCTCGTGCGGCGGGTGGAGGAAGAGTGGCACCGAGGACGCGTACATGTCAGCGCCCCGAAGTGATGTTGGCTGAAAAATGACTGTCCGGTAAATGTTGCGACGTCATGAACTGGCCTCCGCATGTGCCTTGGACCTCGGAGGCGGCACCCGAGGTCCCGGCCGCGGGGCGGCCCGCGGCAGGGGCGATTTTCAGCCGTCGGGGCGGCCGGATCGATACAGAGGTCACCCCGGCGGGAGGGCGCGATGTCGACCGAAATCCGAGGGTCCGACGGCCCGTCACGCGTCCGCGGGCAACCCCGCGGTGGCCGCTACGGGACCGCGTCGCCGTCCTCGTCCGACGGTGTCGCGCCGCTCCCGTGCCAGGTGTGCCACAGGGCCGCGTACGCCCCGCCGGAGGCCACCAGGTCGTCGTGGGTGCCCAGTTCGGTCAGCCGGCCGTCCTCCATGACGGCGACCCGGTCGGCGTCGTGGGCGGTGTGGAGGCGGTGGGCGATGGCGATGACCGTGCGGCCCCGGAGGACGGCGGCGAGGGCCCGTTCGGTGTGGCGGGCCGTGGCCGGGTCGAGCAACGCCGTGGCCTCGTCCAGGATCAGGGTGTGCGGATCGGCCAGCACCACACGGGCGAGGGCGAGTTGCTGGGCCTGCGAGCCGTCGGTGCGGTGACCGGCCGTACCCAGGACGGTGTCCAGGCCCGTGGGCAGTTCCCGCACCCAGGCGTCGGCCCCCACAGCGGCGAGGGCCGACCACAACTGCTCGTCGGTGGCGCCCGGTTCGGCGATCCGCAGGTTGTCGCGGACCGTGCCGAGGAACACGTGGTGCTCCTGGGTGACCAGGACGACCTGGCGGCGCAGCCGCTCCGGCTCCAGACCGGCGACGGGCACCCCGCCCACGGTGACCGAGCCCGCGGTCGGCGCGTCGACACCGGCCAGCAGTCTGCTCAGCGTGGTCTTGCCCGCGCCGGACGGTCCGACCACGGCCAGCCGCTCCCCGGGCCGTACCGTCAGGTCGACCCCGCGCAGCACCTCGCCGCCGCGCTCGTAGGCATAGCGCGCCCCGGTCACGTCGATGCGGTCGCCCGCCGGTTCCGGCGAGCCGCCCGGCACGGCCTCCGGGGCCCGCGCCAGGCCCTCCACCCGGGCGAAGGAGGCCCCGCTGCTCTGCAGTTGCTCCACGCGCATCAGGATCTGGTCGAGGGGCTCGGTGAACTGCCGCAGGTACAGCGCGGCGGCCACCACCGCGCCCAGGCTCACCGCTCCCCGCCCGTGCAGCACACCGCCCACCAGCAGCACCCCGGCCACCGGCAGGATGTACGACACCTCCACCACCGGGAAGAACACGCTGCGCAGGAACAGCGTGTACAGGCGGCTGCGCCGGGCCGTCTCCAGCGCGTCCCGGCTCGCCGCGATCCGCCGCCCGGCCAGCCGGAACGCCTCGACCGTACGGGCCCCGGAGGCGGTCGCCGCGAGGACCTCGGCGACCTCGGAGGTGGCCGCGCCCTCCGCGAGATAGCCGTCCCGCGCCCGGCGCAGGTACCAGCGCAGCGCGAACCAGATCGGGGTCAGCGCCAGCACTCCGACGACGCCCAGCAGCGGGTCGAGCACGAACACCGCGACCAGTACGAACAGCGCCTCCATGCCGCACACCAGCAGCTCGGGGCCCACGTCCCGCAGGGTTGTGCCCACCGTGGCCACGTCGGCGGTGCCACGCGTGGTCAGATCGCCGGTTCCGGCCCGCTCCACCACGGACGCGGGCAGGCTCAGCGCCCGGGCGACGAACTGCTCGCGCACCCGGCCCAGCGTGCGTTCGCCGAAGCGGTGCCCCACGTACCGGGCCCAGCGTGCGAGCAGCAACTGCGCCAGCGCGCACACCAGGATGGCGAGCGCCATCCGGTCCACGGCGCCGACCCCGCCCCCGGCCCGGACGTGGTCCACGATCCGGCCGAGCAGCCAGGGCCCGGCGAGTCCGGCGACGGCGGCCAGCGCGTTCAGCGCCAGTACGGCCGCGAAGGCCCGCCGGTCGGCGCGGATCAGCCGCAGGGCCGCCCGTCGTACGTCCGCCGGTTCGGCGACCGGCAGCCGCCCCGGAACCCGATCCGTCACCGTGCGGCCTCCTGTGCGGTCAGGGCGTCGCCGTCCCCGGTGTCGCGCGCCACCAGCGCCCGGTAACCCGGCTCCGTGTCGAGGAGTTCGCGGTGGCTGCCGCTGGCCGCGACCTTGCCGTCGACCAGGTAGTAGACGGTGTCGGCGCGGTCCAGCACCAGCGGGGAGGTGCTCGTGACGACCGTCGTACGGCCCTCGCGGGCCCCGCGCAGCCGGTCCGCGACCGCGGCCTCGGTGTGCGCGTCCAGCGCCGAGGTGGGCTCCACCGCCAGCAGCACCTCCGGACCGGCCAGCAGTGCCCGCGCCAGCCGGACCCGCTGCCGCTGACCGCCGGAGAGGCTGCGGCCCTGAGCGGTCACGGCCGAGCCGAGCCCGTCCGGCAGCCCCTGCACGATGTCCTCGGCGACGGCGGCACGCACCGCCCGTGCCACCTCGGCGTCCTCGCGCTCCCCGCGCCCGCACACCAGCTCCCGCAGGGTCCCGGCGAACAGGTCGGCCTCGTTGTCGGCGACCAGGATCCGCTCCCGGACCCGCGGCAGCCCGATCGCGTCGAGCCGCACCTCGCCCCAGGTGGCCGCGGACGGCTCGTACCGGCCCAGGCGGTCCACCACGGCCGCCGTGTCGGCGGGCCGGGCCCCGGCCAGCGCGGTCAGCCGGCCCGGCGGCACCCGGACCCCGGAGACCGGGTCGTACAGCACCGCCGGTTCGGCCGGCCCGTCGTGCGTTCCGGTGTCCTTCTCCGGTTGCACCCGCAACAGCCGTGCCACCCGGCGGGCGGCGACCACGCCCCGGCCGAGCTGGTAGCCCAGGTCCACGAAGAACGCCACCGGCCCCACCAGCACCGCCACATAGCCGTACACCGACACCAGCTCGCCCACCGTGATCCGCCCCTGGGCGGCCAGCCGGGCCGCCAGCCAGGTCACCACGGCCAGGAACAGGGTCGGCAGGCCCATCCCGAGGGCCTGCATCCAGCTGGTCACCGCGCCCACCCGGTAGCCCTGCGCCCGCAGCCGCTGCGAGTCCCGGCGGAAGGCGTCCGCGAACAGCCCCTTGCCGCCGAGCCCGTTGAGCACGCGCAGCCCGCCCGCGAGATCGTCGATCCGCGCGGTCAGCACGCGCTGCCGCTCCCGGTACTCGCCCTCCGCGCCCTGCAACCGCCGCATCAGCGGCCCCACGAGCACCGCGATCAGCGGCACCCCCAGCAGGACGACGGCCGCCAGCGACGCGGAGATCGACAGCAGCAGCCCGGCCACGACGGCGTAGACGACGACCGAGCCCACCCCCGGGCCGACCACGGTCAGGCACGAGCTGATCGTCTGGACGTCGCCCACGCCGATCGTGACGACCTCACCGGCCCCGACCCGGCGCGGCAGCGCGGCGCCCAGCCGGACGACGTGGTCGACGACGACCTTGACGGTGCGGAAGTTGGCGTCCATCCGCACCCGGGTCATCGTGCGGTGCCGCATGGCGCTCAGCCAGGCGTTGAACGCCCCGACCACGAGGAGCAGCCCGGTCCAGCCGGCCAGCGCGGCCATGTTCCCCGGCTGGAGCCCGTCGTCGACCGCCCGGGACATCAGATAGGGCGTCGCCGCCAGCAGCACCATCCACACGCTGGCCAGCACCGCCCCGGCCGCCGACCGGCCCGGCTGGCGCAGCACCAGCCACCACAGGTACCGCCAGCCGCCCCGGGAGTCGGGCGTCCCGGGATCCTCGTAGGCGTCGATCACCGCTTCCCGGTCCTCTCCGCTCAGGCCAGGCTGTCGCGCCAGGCGCGGTGCAGGTCCGCGAAGCGGCCCGTGCCCGCGATGAGTTCGGCCGGGGCGCCGTCCTCCACGATCCGGCCGTGCTCCATCACCAGCACCCGGTCGGCGATCTCCACGGTGGACAGGCGGTGGGCGATCACCACGGCCGTACGCCCCCGCAGCACCGTGGCCATCGCCGTCTGCACCGCCCGTTCACCCGGGATGTCCAGTGAGCTGGTCGCCTCGTCGAGGATGAGCACCGCCGGATCGGCGAGCAACGCCCGTGCGAAGGAGACCAGTTGACGCTGGCCCGCGGAGATGCGGCCGCCCCGCTTGCGTACGTCCGTGTCGTAGCCGTCGGGCAGGGCGCTGATGAAGTCGTGCGCGCCGATCGCCTTCGCCGCCTGCTCGATCTCCTCACGGGTGGCCTCCGGGCGGCCGATGGCGATGTTCTCCGCGACCGTGCCGGAGAACAGGAAGGCCTCCTGCGTCACCATGACCACCCCACGCCGCAGTTCGGACACGCCCAGTTCGCGCAGGTCCACCCCGTCGAGCAGCACGCGCCCGGCGGAGGGGTCGTAGAAGCGGGCCAGCAGCTTGGCCAGGGTGGACTTGCCCGCGCCGGTGGAGCCGACCACGGCGACGGTCTGCCCGGCCGGAACGACCAGATCGAAGCGGGGCAGCACCTCGCCGCCGGTGCGGTAGCCGAAGCCGACCCCGTCGAAGACCACCTCGCGGCCGGGCAGCTCCGACCTCGGCGCCGGGAGCGGCCGGGGCGCCGGCGGCTCGGGCACGGATGGCGTCTGCGCCAGCAAACCCGCGATCTTCTCCAGCGAGGCGGCCGCCGACTCGTAGGAGTTGAGGAACATGCCGAGCCGGTCGATCGGGTCGTACAGCCGGCGCAGGTACAGCACCGCCGCCGCCAGCACGCCCAGCTCCAGCGAGCCGTCCGCCACCCGGTAGGCGCCCCACAGCACGATCACCGCGACCGTCGTGTTGGCGACCAGCCGGGAACTGACGACATAGCGGGCCATCTCCAGCAGGGCGTCGCCGTTGGTGCGCTCGTGGCGCCGGTTCAGAACGCGGAAGCCGGCGTCGTTGGCGGCCTCGCGGCGGAACGCGCGCACCGGCCGGATGCCGTTCATCGTCTCCACGAACTTCACGATCACCGCGGCGATCGCGGTCGACCGCTCCTGGTACACCCGCCCCGCCCGCCGCCGGTACGCCCGGATCAGCAGGTACAGCGGCACGAAGGACGCCACCGCCACCGCGCCGAGCCCCAGGTCCAGCCACAGCAGCATCGCCGAGATGCAGACGAAGGACAGCACGACGGAGACGAGCTCGTCGAGCCCCTCGCCGAGCAGTTCGCGCAGCGACTCCACGTCCGTGGTGGAGCGGGAGATGAGCCGGCCCGAGGTGTAGCGCTCGTGGAAGTCCACGCTGAGCGCCTGCCCATGGCGGAAGATCCGGCCCCGCAGATCCAGCAGCACGTCCTGGCTGACCCGGGCCGAGGCGATGACGAACGCCCACTGGAGTGCGCCGGAGGCGAGCGCGCACAGCAGATAGCCGACCGCCACCGCGACCAGCGGGCCGCGGTCGTGGTCGCGGAACGCCGGTACGGCGGTGTCGATCGCGTACGCCACCAGCAGCGGGCCCGCCTGCACGGCCGCCTGCTGGAGCAGCAGCAGGAGCGTGGTGCCGGCGACCCGGGCCTTCATGGGCGCGAGCAGGGAGCGCAGCAGGGCGGAGGTGGCGCCCGGGGGAGTGGGCAGGACGTCGCGGTCGAAGGGGTCGCCGGTGTCCTCGGGGCGGGGCGGGGCCTGCTCGTCCCCGGTGGCCGGTACGGGCTTCGTGGGGGCCGTCATCGCTCGTCGTCCTCTTCTTCCCGCGGTTCTCCCGGTTCTCCCGGTTCTCCCGGTCCTTGTGGCTCTTCAGGCGAGTGTCCGCCCGACATCAGGTGGGCGTACTCGGCGTTGGTGCGCAGCAGTTCGTGGTGGGTGCCCACGGCGGTGATCCGGCCGTCGGAGAGCAGGGCGACCCGGTCGGCGAGCAGGACCGTGGAGGGGCGGTGCGCCACGATCAGGGCGGTGGTGTCGGACAGGACCTGGCGCAGGGCCGCCTCCACGGCCGCCTCGGTGTGCACGTCCAGGGCGGACAGCGGGTCGTCCAGGATCAGGAACCGGGGCCGCCCGACCACGGCACGGGCCAGCGCGAGGCGCTGCCGCTGGCCGCCGGAGAGGCTGAGGCCCTGCTCGCCCACCTGGGTCGCGGTGCCCTGGGGGAGGGCGTGCGCGAAGCCGGCCTGGGCGACGGACAGCGCGCGGTCCAGTTCGGCGTCCCCGGCGCTGCCGTCGGTGCCCATCAGGACGTTGTCGCCGACGCTCGCCGAGAACAGGGTCGGCTCCTCGAAGGCCACGGAGACCATCGAGCGCAGTTCCTCGCGGGACATCGCGGTGATGTCCTCGCCGTCCAGCGTGATCCGGCCCGAGGTCACCTCGTGGAGGCGGGGGACGAGCGCCGTCAGGGTCGTCTTGCCGCTTCCGGTCGCCCCGACCAGGGCCATCGACTCACCGGGGCGGATGTGCAGGTCGACACGGTCCAGGAGGGGCCGGGAACCGGGCGCGGCGTCGGGGTAACGGAAGCGGACGTTGTCGAAGCGGAGCCCTTCGCGCGCCGGGTCCGGCGACGCCGGGCCGCGCGAGCCGCCGCCCGGCACGGGCGTACGCGCCGCCCGCACCGCCGGCTCCCCGGACTCCGGTTCCTCGTCCATCACTTCGAAGTACCGCTCGGTCGCCGTCGCCGCCTCCTGGCTCATCGCCAGCAGGAAGCCGATCGACTCCACCGGCCAGCGCAGGGCGAGCGCCGTGGACAGGAAGGCGACCAGCGTCCCCGCCGAGAGACCGCCCGAGGCGACCTGCACCGAGCCCACCACCAGCGTGGCCCCGATGGCCGCCTCCGGCAGGGTCATGATGACCGCCCAGATGGCCGCCAGCAGCCGGGCCTTGCGCAGCTCCGTGCCCCGCAGCGTCCGCGACAGGTCGCGGAAGGCCCGCGCCTGACTGCGGTGCCTGCCGAACCCCTTGATGACGCGGATGCCGAGCACGCTCTCCTCGACCACCGTCGTCAGGTCCCCGACCTGGTCCTGCGCCAGCCGCGCCACATGCGCGTACCGCTTCTCGAAGACCGCGCTCAACGCGATCAGCGGCACGGCGGGCGCCAGCATCACCAGCCCCAGTGTCCAGTCCTGCATCAGCATGATGATCACGCCCACGAGGATCGTGACCCCGTTGACCAGCAGGAACGTCAGCGGGAAGGCGAGGAACATGCGCAGCAGCATCAGGTCCGTCGTGCCCCGGGACAGCAACTGCCCGGACGCCCACCGGTCGTGGAAGGCGACCGGCAGCCGTTGCAGATGCCGGTACAGGTCCGCCCGCATCTCCGCCTCGACGTTCGACAGCGGCCTCGCCACCAGCCACCGCCGCAGCCCGAACAGCAGCGCCTCGCCCACCCCGAGCAGCAGCAGGTACAGCGCGCCGAGCCACACGCCGCGCGGATCCCGGTCGGCGATCGGCCCGTCCACCATCCACTTCAGGACGAGCGGGATCACCAGTCCCACACAGGAGGCGACGACCGCGATGAACGCGGCGGTGAACAGCCGTACGCGGACCGGCCGCACGTACGGCCACAGGCGCAGCAGCGCACGGACGGCCGAACGGCTGGTCGGACCGGTGGAGCCGGTACGGTCCTCGGGGGTGTCAGGTGTCGTGGGCATCACGGGCGAGCCTACGGACCGGCGCCGACATCTCCCACCGAGTTTTGCCCGGACCGGACTCCGCCGCTGGTCCTACGACCTGCGTGTTCGACCGCGGGAGCCACGTCGGCCCCGGTCCGGTCGTAGTGCCGCATCAACCGATCGGCTGATGCGGCTTCGAGCGCGCCGGGCGATGTGCGCGGGCCCCGTCCGCCGGGATTCTCGAACCATGTCCGTCATCGAAGTCAGCGAACTGCGCAAGTCCTACGGCGGCCGGACCGTCGTCGACGGCGTCTCCTTCGCCGTCGAGGAGGGCGAGATCTTCGGCGTCCTCGGCCCGAACGGCGCCGGCAAGACCACCACCGTCGAGTGCGTCGAGGGCCTGCGCGTCCCCGACGCGGGCCGCGTCCGCGTCACCGGCCTCGACCCCGTCGCGGACCACGAACAGGTCGCCCGTGTGCTCGGGGCCCAGCTCCAGCAGAGCGAGTTGCAGGCCAAGCTCACCGTCCGCGAGGCGCTTCAGCTGTACGCGTCCTTCTACCCCGATCCGGCCGACTGGCGGCCGCTGGCCGAACGCCTCGGCCTGGAGCAGAAGCTCACCACCCGCTTCGCCAAGCTCTCCGGCGGCCAGAAGCAACGGCTGTTCATCGCGCTCGCCCTCATCGGCAACCCCCGGATCGTCGTGCTCGACGAGCTGACCACCGGGCTCGACCCGCGCGCCCGCCGCGACACCTGGCAGCTCATCGAGGACGTCCGGGCCCGCGGCGTCACCATCCTCCTGGTCACCCACTTCATGGAGGAGGCCCAGCGCCTGTGCGACCGGATCGCCGTCATCGACCGGGGGCGCCTCGCCGCCCTGGACACCCCGGACGGCCTGATCCGGCGCTCGGCGGGCGCCACCGTCATCAGCTTCACCCCGTCCGAGCCCCTGGACGAGCACGATCTGAACGCGCTGCCCGAACTCGCCTCCGTGGCGTACAAGGACGGCCGGATCACCCTCTCCGGGTCCGACGAGACCGTCAACGCCGTCATCACGCTGCTCGCCCGCCACCACATCACGGCCCATCAACTCCGCGTCACCGACGCCACGCTCGACGACGCCTTCCTGGATCTGACGGAGGTCGAGGCATGAGCAACGCCCTGGTCAACCCGGCCGTACTGCGCACCGAGATCCGCCTGTTCGGCCGTGAGCCCGGAGCGATCTTCTGGATTCTGCTGTTCCCCACCCTGCTCCTGGTGATCCTCGGCTCCATCCCGTCCTTCCGGGAAGCCGACCAGGCCTTCGGGGGCCTGCGCCCCATCGACGCCTACGTGCCGGTCACGGTGCTGCTCGGGCTGATCCTCGGCGGGCTCCAGGGCATGCCGCAGGTCCTCACCGGCTACCGCGAACGCGGCATCCTGCGCCGGATGTCCACCACCCCGGTCCGGCCCGCCGCCCTGCTGTCCGCGCACATGGTGGTGTTCGGGGGCGCGGCCCTGGCCTCCGCGCTGCTCTCGCTCACCGTCGGCCGGCTCGCCTTCGGCGTGACCCTGCCGAGGCAGCCGTTCGGCTACGCCGTCGCCCTCCTGCTGGCGGTGTTCGCCGCGCTCGCCCTGGGCGCGGTGATCTCCGCGATGTCCCGCACCACGAGGATCGCGGGCGCGATCGGGTCCGCGGCGCTCTTCCCGATGATGTTCTGCGCGGGCGTGTGGCTGCCGGTGCAGGCCATGCCGGACCTGCTCGCCGGGATCGTCGGCTGGACCCCGTTCGGCGCCGCCGCCCAGGCCCTGAACCAGGCGGCCGAGGGCCACTGGCCGGGCTGGTCCCACCTGGGGGTGACGGCCGCGTGGGCGGTGCTGCTCACCGCGGGGGCCGCGCGCTGGTTCCGCTGGGAGTGAGCCGGCCGTGCCGGACACTGGTGGGATGACGGACGCGGCGCAACAGCAGCCCCGGGCCTCCTTCGACATGTGGGGGCCCTGGGCGCTGCTGGCCGCCGGTGTCGTCGCGGCGGCCCTGTCCGCCCGCCTGATCGGCATGGACCGGTCCGAGACGGCCGTCTCGGGAGTGCTCGTGGCCGCGGCCGTCGTGCTCCAGGTGGGCTGGGCGAGGGCGAAACGGAAGCGGCCGGGTCCGAGCCGCACCGGTGCCGGCCTCTACTTCCTGCGCTGGGCCATGGGTTTCGTGCTGACCTGGATCAACCCGTTCTTCGCCTTCTACGCCGTGACCGGTTACTACACCGCCGGCCGCGAGCTGCCCCGCCGCCTGGTGATGCCCGGTCTCTTCCTGACCGCCGTCACCATGTCCGGCAGCCAGATCGGCGGCATGCCGCCGCACGGGCTGATCCTGTGGCTCGGCTTCTTCCTGGTCCTGGCCGTCAACGTCTGCATGGTCAGTGTGTTCACCCGGTACGCCGAGCAGGAGCAGGCCCGCGCCGTCGTCCAGGCCGACACCATCGCCGAACTGGAGCGCACCAACACGGCGTTGCAGCAGGCGCTCGACGAGAACGCGGCGCTGCACGCCCAACTCCTCGTCCAGGCACGGGAGGCGGGCGTCGCCGACGAGCGCCGCCGGCTCGCGGCCGAGATCCACGACACCCTCGCCCAGGGCCTGACCGGGATCATCGCCCAGCTCCAGGTCGTGGCGAACGCCCCCGACCTGGACACCGCCCGCACCCACCTGGAACGTGCCTCCGGCCTCGCCCGGCACAGCCTCGGCGAGGCCCGCCGCTCGGTGCACAACCTCGCCCCGGTCGCCCTCGCCGCCGACGGGCTGCCGGAGGCGCTGAAGAAGACGGTCGCCGAATGGGGCGAACGCACCGGCGTGCGGGCCGGCTTCACCGTCACCGGAACCATCGCGCAACTGCACGGCGAGGTCTCGGCGACCCTGCTGCGCATCGCCCAGGAGGCCCTGTCCAACGCGGCCCGGCACGCCCGCGCCCACCGGGTCGGCGTCACCTTGTCCTTCATGGGCGACGAGGTCTCCCTCGACATCCGCGACGACGGCCGCGGCTTCGCCCCCCTCGCCGTGCCCGAACGCACCCGCGCCGGCGGCTTCGGCCTCGACGGCATGCGCGCCCGCGCCGAGCGCATCGCGGGCTCCCTCACGGTCGAGTCGGAGCCGGGGCTCGGCACCGCGGTCTCCGCTCGCGTACCGTTGGTACGCCATGACCGATGACGCCGTGATCTCCCTGCTGGTCGTCGACGACCATCCCGTCGTGCGCGACGGCCTGCGCGGCATGTTCGAGTCCGCGCCCGGATTCACCGTCCTCGGCGAGGCGCCGAACGGCGTCGAGGCGGTCCGTAGGGCCGCCGCGCTCGACCCGGACGTGATCCTGATGGACCTGCGCATGCCGGGCGGCTCCGGCGTGGACGCCATCCGCGAGCTGACCCGCCGCGGCGCCCGCGCCAAGGTGCTCGTGCTGACCACGTACGACACCGACGCCGACACCCTGCCCGCGATCGAGGCGGGCGCGACCGGCTACCTGCTCAAGGACGCCCCGCGCGCCGAGCTGTTCACCGCCGTCCGCGCCGCCGCGCGGGGCCGTACGGTCCTCTCCCCGGCCGTGGCCTCCCGGCTGGTCTCCGCGGTCCGCGCGCCCGCCCCCGGCAACGAGCCGCTGTCCGCCCGCGAGCGCGAGGTGCTGGCCCTGGTCGCCAAGGGCACCTCCAACCGGGAGATCGCCCGCGAGCTGTTCATCAGCGAGGCCACCGTGAAGACCCATCTCACCCACCTGTACGCCAAGCTCGGCGTCAAGGACCGCGCGGCGGCGGTCGCGGTCGCGTACGACCGGGGCATCCTCGGCCGGGACCTCTCTATTCCGCCACCCTGAGCAGGAGTACGGACCTCGCCGGCACCGTGATCGCGGCGCCCGAGGCGTGCGCCACGCCCGGCGCCCGGGCCTGCTCCTCACGCGAGGTGTCCACGATCACCTCGTACCGCTGGGCCCACGGCGGCCCCGGCAGGACGAAGCCCACCGGGCGGTCCCCGGCGTGCAGCACCACCAGGAAGCTGTCGTCGACGATCGGGTCACCGCGCTCGTCGCGGCCCGGGATGTCCCGGCCGGACAGGTACATCCCCAGGGTGGCCGCGGGGGCGTACCAGTCCCCTTCCGTCATCTCCGTACCGCACGGGGTGAACCAGGCCAGGTCCCGCAGCCCGTCCGCCGAGTGCGCGCGCCCCGAGAAGAACGCGCGGCGGCGCAGCACCGGATGCCGGTGGCGCAGCGCTATCAGACGGGCGGTCAGCTCCGCCAGCTCCCGCCAGCAGGGGTCCTCCAGCAGGCTCCAGTCCAGCCAGCCGGTCTCGTTGTCCTGGCAGTAGGCGTTGTTGTTGCCGCCCTGGGTGCGTCCCAGCTCGTCGCCGGCGACCAGCATCGGCACACCCGTCGACAGCAGCAGGGTGGTCATGAGGTTGCGCAGCTGCCCGCGCCGCAGCGCCCGCACCCGCTCGTCGTCCGTCTCGCCCTCCGCCCCGCAGTTCCAGGAGCGGTTGTCGTCGGTGCCGTCCCGGTTGCCCTCGCCGTTGGCCTCGTTGTGCTTGCGCTCGTAGGACACCAGGTCGCGCAGGGTGAAACCGTCGTGCGAGGTGACGAAGTTGACGGAGGCGTAGGGGCGGCGTCCGCCCCAGGCGTACAGGTCGCTGGAACCCGACAGCCGGTAGCCCATCTCCCGCACGTCCGGCAGCGCGTGCCGCCAGAAGTCCCGCACCGTGTCGCGGTAGCGGTCGTTCCACTCCGTCCACAGCGGCGGGAAGGCGCCCACCTGGTAGCCGCCCGAGCCGACGTCCCACGGCTCGGCGATCAGCTTGACCCGGCGCAGCACCGGGTCCTGCGCGATGACCGCGAGGAACGGCGAGAGCATGTCGACGTCGTGCATGGCGCGGGCCAGCGCGGCGGCGAGGTCGAAGCGGAAGCCGTCCACGCCCATCTCCGTCACCCAGTACCGCAGCGAGTCGGTGATCAGGCGCAGCACGTTCGGCTGGACCACGTGCAGGGTGTTGCCGCAGCCGGTGTAGTCGGCGTACCTGCGCGCGTCCGGCTGGAGGCGGTAGTAGCGCTGGTTGTCGATGCCCTTCAGGGACAGTGTCGGGCCGTACTCGCCGGCCTCCGCCGTGTGGTTGTAGACCACGTCGAGGATCACCTCGATACCGGCCGCGTGCAGCGCGCGCACCATCCGCTTGAACTCGCCCACCTGGGCCCCCGCGGTGCCGGAGGAGGCGTAGCCGGCGTGCGGGGCGAAGTAGCCGATCGAGTTGTAGCCCCAGTGGTTGCGCAGGCCGCGGCGCAGCAGATGGTCCTCGTGCGCGAACTGGTGGACCGGCAGCAGCTCCACCGCCGTCACGCCCAGCTTCACCAGGTGCTCGATCGCCGCCGGGTGGGCGAGACCGGCGTACGTCCCCCGCAGCTCCCGGGGAATCCCCGGGTGCAGCTTGGTGAAGCCGCGCACATGCAGTTCGTAGATCACCGAGTCCGCCCACGGCGTCCCGGGGCGGCGGTCGTCGGACCAGTCGTCGTCATCGTGGGCCACGACGCCCTTGGGCACGTACGGCGCCGAGTCCCGCTCGTCGCGCACGGTGTCCGCGACCTGCTGGTCCGGCCAGTCGCGTACGTGCCCGTAGACCTCCGGCGGCAGCCGGAACTCACCGTCCACCGCGCGCGCGTACGGGTCGAGCAGCAGTTTCGCCGGGTTCCAGCGGGCGCCCGTCCACGGGTCCCAGCGGCCGTGCACCCGGTAGCCGTAGCGCTGCCCCGGCATGACGCCGGGCACGAAACCGTGCCAGGTCTCGTGCGTCAGCTCGGTCAGCGCGACCCTCGTCTCCTCCGCGTCCGGGCCCGGCCCGTCGAACAGGCACAGTTCGACCGCCTCCGCCCCGCCCGCCCACAGCGCGAAGCCGGTGCCCGCCGTCCCGTCCGGGCCGGCCCGGAAACGGGCGCCCAGCGGCGTCGGCGCACCCGGCCACACGGGCACGACGGGTGGCGGCGCCGCGCGGTGCGCGCCGTTCACGGCGGCGGACGGCCGCCCCTCCTCGGTGGCGCGCCCGCCCGCCACCGCCTCCTGCTCGGCTGCGCTGGACACCAGGGCGGCCCCTCTTTTCGGCTGTGCGGCTCTGTGCGGCTCTTCCGGCTCGTGTCCGCCTCCGGCCCGCCCCCTGCGGCTGACCCCCGGTCGCGGCTCCCCGACGCGCGGTTCTCCCCACTGTTCTGCCCAGAGCTTGGCTCGCACTCACGTTTCCCGGGGGCGGGCCGGTCATCGGGCGGCCCATGCGGCACGTAAGCGGGCGCGCACGGCGCACGGGGCGGCGCCGACCGCCGTACCGACGTGGGCGCCACCGGTTCGGTGAGACCCGACTCGACTGCCGTCCGCGCCAGTTCTGGATCCGGGCCCCAAGTCACCGTCGAACCGCGCCTTAAGGACGTCGAGGGGGGAATGAATGACGGGCAGCACGGTCAAGTGACCAAGCGGGTCCGGCGCCGAGGCGCGAGCGGCGTGGACGGGAGCTGTTGAACTTGGGACGGAACAGTGACAATTGCCTGACAACTCGCCTCTGACCTTGTGGTTAATATGCGCCAGGGCGCGTACGGCGCGCTGGGGTACGGGTCGGGCCGGCCCGGGGAGGGGAATACAAGTGAACGTGCGGCCGATATCGGGGGCGTCGGTGGATGCGCGAGGACGACGGGGAAGCAAGGGGCTGCTGGCGCTGGCCTCCGGCGTGCTGCTTCTCGCCGTCACCGCGTGCGGTGGAGGGGGCGCCCAGGGGCCGGCGTCCGGTGAGGGGAAGGGCAAGGGGTCCGAGACGGCCCGCAGCGAGCAGTCGCAGGCGGTCGTGACCATCGCGCCCGGGAACGGCGCCAAGTCCGTCGACACGAGCGGCGCCCTCAAGGTCGGTGCGGCCAAGGGCAAGCTGACCCAGGTCGTCGTCAAGGACACCAAGGGCACCGAGGTAGCCGGGCGGATATCCGCCGACGGCTCCGCGTGGACCCCGGACATTCACCTGGCCGCCTCGACCAAGTACACGGTGCACGCCCTCGCCAAGGACTCCGAGGGCCGTGAGGCGGCCGAGGACTCCAGCTTCACCACGCTGACGCCGCAGAACACCTTCGTCGGCTACTTCACTCCCGAGGACGGCTCCACCGTCGGCGTCGGAATGCCGTTCTCCCTCCGCTTCACCCGGGGCATCACGGCCCCGAAGGCCGTCGAGAAGGCGATCGAGATCAAGACCGAGCCGGCCGTCGAGGTCGCCGGCCACTGGTTCGGCAACGACCGCCTCGACTTCCGGCCCGAGCAGTACTGGAAGGCCGGCACCAAGGTCACCGTCAAGCTCAACTTCGACGGCGTCGAGGGCCGCCCCGGCGTCTACGGCAAGCAGACCAAGACCGTCTCCTTCACCATCGGCCGCAACCAGGTCTCCGTGGTCGACGCCAAGAAGCACACGATGAAGGTCATGCGGGAGGGCAAGGTCGTCAAGACCCTCCCCATCACCGCGGGAGCGCCGGGCACCGCCACCTGGAACGGCCAGATGGTCATCACCGAGAAGCTCACGGTGACCCGTATGAACGGCGAGACGGTCGGCTTCGGCGGCGAGTACGACATCAAGGACGTCCCGCACGCCATGCGCCTGACCACCTCCGGCACCTTCATCCACGGCAACTACTGGGGCGGCGGCGCCTTCGGCAACTACAACGCCAGCCACGGCTGCGTCGGCCTGCGCGACGTGCGGGGCGGCTACGACAGCGGGGTGCCGGCCGCCTGGTTCTTCAACCGCTCGATGGTCGGCGACGTGGTCGTCGTGAAGAACTCCCAGGACCGGACCGTCGCCCCGGACAACGGGATGAACGGCTGGAACATGTCCTGGGAGGACTGGAAGGCCTGACCCTTCCCCGACGGCTCCGCAGACGGCTCCGCCCGGTGTGATCGACCGCACCGGGCGGGTTTCCGTTAGCGCCGGTTAACCTGCACTCATGACCGTATCTCTGGAAGTCGCCGAGGGCGTCGGCACGCTGCGCCTCGACCGCCCGCCCATGAACGCGCTCGACGTCGCGACGCAGGACCGGATCAAAGAGCTCGCCGAGGAGGCCACCCGCCGCGAGGACGTGCGCGCCGTGGTGATCTACGGCGGCGAGAAGGTGTTCGCGGCCGGTGCGGACATCAAGGAGATGCAGGTGATGGACCACGCGGCGATGGTCGTGCGGGCCCGCGCCCTGCAGGACTCCTTCACCGCCGTGGCCCGCATCCCCAAGCCGGTGGTCGCCGCGGTCACGGGCTACGCGCTGGGCGGCGGCTGCGAGCTCGCGCTCTGCGCGGACTACCGCATCGCCGCCGACAACGCCAAGTTCGGCCAGCCGGAGATCCTGCTCGGCCTCATTCCCGGCGCGGGCGGCACCCAGCGGCTGTCCCGGCTGATCGGCCCCTCCCGGGCCAAGGACCTCATCTTCACGGGCCGTCAGGTCAAGGCCGACGAGGCCCTCGCGCTCGGCCTGGTGGACCGCGTGGTCCCGGCCGCCGAGGTGTACGAGGCCGCGCAGGCCTGGGCCGCCCGGCTCGCGCAGGGACCCGCGATCGCGCTGCGCGCCGCCAAGGAGTCGATCGACGCCGGCCTGGAGACGGACCTCGAGACCGGGCTCGCCATCGAGCGCAACTGGTTCGCCGGCCTGTTCGCCACGGAGGACCGCGAGCGCGGCATGCGCAGCTTCGTCGAGGAGGGTCCCGGCAAGGCGAAGTTCCTGTGAACCCTCGCCCGTGGGCTTGCAATTGACGTGACGTATGATTCGCGCCCCTCGGCGGGCGGTTTGTGGCAGCCTTGAGCCAGCCTTGAGCCTGCCTTGTCGAGGGAGCCGGTCGATTGCCTCCAACCGATCCGTCCGCCCAGGTCAACGGGGCCGCCGACGGGCCCGACGTGCCACCGGCATATGCCGTTCGAATCCCGAGGGCCGAGACCCCCCGAGGGGCGTATTCCGCCGGAACGCCCCCGCGGGATGCCGCGGACGGCCATGATGAGGGCATGGCGGGGCTGGAAGGCATCGAACAGCCGCGGGGACGGTCACGTGCGACCGCGGCGCGCTGGTCGCCCGCGGTCGAGGACGAACGGGCGCTCAAGGCGCTGGAGTTGTACGGCAATCCGACGGAGTCCGAGGTTCCGCTCCCGTCCCGCCCCGAATCCGCCGCGACCGCCCGCAGGCTCGCCCAGGTCGTCGTCCTGCGTCAGTGGGGACTGTCCCCGAAACTGGCCGAGGACACCGTTCTGCTCGTCTCCGAACTCGTCGGGAACGCCGTGCGGCACACCGGCGCCCGCGTCTTCGGCCTGCGGATGCGCCGCCGCCGCGGCTGGCTCCGCGTCGAGGTCCGCGACCCCTCCCGAGGGCTGCCCTGCCTGATGCCCGTGCAGGAGCTGGACATCAGCGGGCGCGGCCTGTTCCTCGTCGACAAGCTGTCCGACCGCTGGGGGGTCGACCTGCTGCCGCGCGGCAAGACGACATGGTTCGAGATGCGCGTGGCCGACCGCTGACCGCCCGAACCGTCATGGCTGACTGACGCTCATCTCGTATCAATACGTGTGAATCGCCCGTTTTCTTACCGTTCCCCTCTTAAATGGTGCGGGTGACCACGACCGATCGCCGCGGCGTGCTGCGCGCCGGTGCCGGGCTCGTCGCCGGGGGCGCGCTCGCCGCCGGCTGTTCCTCCACCGGCGCCGCCCCGTCCGCCACCGCATCCCCGGCCTCCGCCGCCGAGTCCCCGCCCGCCGGCACCCCGCAGGCCGCGCCCGCGCCGCGCCCCTTTCCCCGGCAGCCCGCGCAGATCACCCACGGCCCGCGCGACCGGCCCCGCATCGCCCTCACCTTCCACGGCCAGGGCGACCCCGACGTCGCCCGCAGCCTGCTCACCGAGGCCGAGAAACACGGCGCCCGCCTCACCGTGCTCGCCGTCGGCACCTGGCTCGACCAGTATCCGCAGCTGGCGCGCCGGATCCTCGACGGCGGCCACGACCTCGGCAACCACACCCAGCACCATGTGGCCGTCAACGCCATGGCGGAGGCCGACGCCCGCGCGGAGATCACCGGCTGCGCGGACCGGCTGAAGCGGCTCACCGGCTCGATCGGCACCTGGTTCCGCCCCTCGCGCGCCCCGACCGCGTCCTCGCTGGTCCAGCGGCTGGCCCGGGCAGCCGGGTACCCGCACGTGCTGTCCTACGACGTCGACTCGCTCGACTACACCCGGCCCGGCGCCCCCGCCGTCACCCGCAAGGTCCTGGCGGAGGTCCGCAACGGATCCGTGGTGAGCCTGCACTTCGGATACCCGGACACGGTCACCGCCCTCCCCGACGTACTCACAGAACTCGACCGCCGCGGCCTCCACGCGGTCACCACCACGGAGCTGCTGAGCTGATGCCACCCACTTCCATCGCCCGGGCCCTGACCGCCGGCGCCGCCTGCCTCGCGCTCACCGCGCTGTCCGCCTGCACCGGCGGGGGCTCGAAGAACCACGCCGACGAATCCCTCGGCAGCAAGGAGCCCGCCCGGCCCGCGCAGCAGCAGGTCGCCGACGTGCTGCCCGGCATGCCGCCGGTCCTCGACCCGACCGACGTCTATTCCGCCGACCGTCCGGGCAAACTCTCCCCGGTGGTCAAGGACTTCCCGTCCCGCGTCTACGTCCCCAACACCAACTCCAACACCGTCACCGTCATCGACCCCGAGACGTACAAGGTCATCGAGACCATCCCGGTGGGCCGCCAGCCCCAGCACGTCGTGCCGTCCTGGGACCTGAAGACGCTGTGGGTCAACAACGACCTCGGCAACTCCCTGACCCCCATCGACCCGAGAACCGGCAAGGCGGGCAGGCCGGTCGACGTGCACGACCCGTACAACCTCTACTTCACGCCCGACGGGAAGTACGCCGTCGTCATGGCCTCCAAGGACCACCAGCTCGTCTTCCGCGACGCGCACACCATGAAGACGGTCAAGGCCGTCCCGGTCACCTGCGCCGGCGTCAACCACGCCGACTTCTCCCTGGACGGCCGCTACTTCATCGTCTCCTGCGAGTTCAGCGCCGAACTGCTCAAGGTCGACACCGCGAAGATGGAGGTCGTCGGACAGCAGAAGCTGGACTTCCCCGGCGCCATGCCGCAGGACGTGAAGATGTCGCCCGACGGCAAGAAGTTCTACGTCGCCGACATGGTGGCCAACGGGCTGTGGATCCTGAACGGCGACACCTTCGGCAAGCCGGGCTTCCTGCCCACCGGCAGGGGCGCCCACGGCCTGTACGTCAGCCGCGACTCCCGCGAGATGTACATCTCCAACCGCGGCGAGGGCACCATCTCCGTCTTCGGCTTCGCCCAGGGCAAGTTGACCAAGAAGTGGCGCCTCCCGCAGGGCGGCAGCCCCGACATGGGCGGCGTCTCCACCGACGGCAAGGTGCTGTGGCTGTCGGGCCGTTACAACTCCGAGGTGTACGCCATCGACACCCGAACCGGCGCCCAGCTCGCCCGCATCAAGGTCGGCAGCGGTCCGCACGGCCTCGCTGTGTACCCCCAGCCGGGCCGCTACTCCCTGGGTCACACGGGCATCTTCCGCTGATTCAGGGCGGGTTGGCACCGGTCGGACCTGGCCTGGACACGCCACGACCGGGTGGCGATCGGCCGTCCGCCGCCGCGGGACCGGGATCGTGCTGCACATGATCACCACTCGTCCGCGGCGGCGGACCCGCCGCCGTCCTGCTGTCCCTCTCCGCCGTCCTCGCCACCACGGCCGCGACCGCCCCCACGAGCGCGGCCCCGGCACGGACCGCGGCCCGTGCCGCCGCACCCGTACTGCCGGCAGTGGCACTGATCCCCGCCACCGCCCACCACTCGCCTTGAGTCTCCAGCCGCTGGAGGGTCCACACTCGCCGACATGACCGAAGACGGCACCGGCCTTCTCACCATCGGCGAGCTGGCCCGGATCACCGGACTGACCGTACGCACC
Organism: Streptomyces sp. NPDC001204; assembly: GCF_053598035.1. Taxonomy (NCBI): domain Bacteria; kingdom Bacillati; phylum Actinomycetota; class Actinomycetes; order Kitasatosporales; family Streptomycetaceae; genus Streptomyces; species Streptomyces sp. NPDC001204. The sequence continues at coordinate 25,785 of NZ_JBSFJL010000008.1, forward strand.
ATCCGCTACTGGTCGGACGAGGGCGCCCTGCCCCCGGTGGCCCGCTCCACGGGCGGCTACCGCCTCTACGACGCGGCCTCCGTCGCCCGCCTGGAGCTGATCCGCACCCTGCGCGAGCTGGGCCTCGGCCTGGCCGACGTGCGCAGGGTGCTCGCGGGGGAGCGGACGGTCGCGGAGGTCGCGGCCGCCCACGTGGCCGCGCTGGACGCGCAGATCCGCTCCCTGAAGGTGACCCGGGCGGTGCTGTCGACCGTGGCCCGGCGCGGCTCGAGTGCGGAGGAGATGACCCTGATGAACAAACTGGCCCGACTGTCGGCGGCCGAACGCAGACGGATCATGGAGGAGTTCGTGGAGGAGATGTTCCACGGCCTCGACACCGCCGATCCCGAGATCCGGGAACGTATGCGGCGCACCGCGATGGACCTGCCCGAGGACCCGACACCCGAACAGGTCGACGCCTGGGTGGAGCTGGCGGAGCTGGTGCGGGACCCGGAGTTCCGGGCCCGGATGCGCAGCGCGGCCGAGTTCAACGCCTCCGACCGCGGCCACGAGACGCCCGCCGGGGCGTCCATGTGGTTCGTCAAGCGGCTCGTCCAGCTGGCCGGCCAGGCCCTGGAACGCGGCCTGGCCCCGGAGGCACCCGAGGCCGACGAGGTACTGGACGACCTCCTCGGCAACGCCGACCACGCGGCCGTCCTCGCACGCCTGGAGGCGTCCCACAACACCCGGCTCGCCCGCTACCGCGAGCTGCTGGCGACCCTGAAGGGCACGTCCGCTCCGACGCACGAGACGGAGTTCGCCTGGGTGATCGCCGCTCTCCGCGCCCGCGTGAACGGCTGACCGCGGAGGCCGTACGGGCCCGGCGACGGTGTGGGGCGGCGCCGGGCCCGACGGGGTGGTGCTACTTGAGGTGGACGATGCCGTCCGTGGTGACGGCGGGGCGGCCCGCGGTGCCGACGACGACGATCTTGATGGTGTGCTTCGCGCTGGTGGGCCAGGTCTTGGTCCAGATCGCGTCGCGGTACTTGGTCGTCGCCGACTTCAGGTCGACCGTGGCGGCCTTGGTGCCGTCGACGTAGATGTCCGCCTGTCCGGAGGTGGCGGCCCGGGAGACCAGCCAGGCCACGGAGCGGCCGGTGAAGGTCCAGGTCAGGGAGGCGTTCTTGGTCGAGCTGGTGAAGGACTTGCCGTCCAGGTAGCTGGTCGAGGACTTGCTCGTCCAGGTGCCGGTCTTCGTCGCGGCCGTCTCCTGGACGATGACGGGGGTGCCGGACACGGTGGCCGTGCCGGTGTTGCCCGCCTGGTCGTACGCGGTCAGGGACCAGGTGGTCGCCGCACCCGGCTTGGCGGTGAGGCCGGCGCTGGTCGCGGTCGGCCCGTACGTGGCGGCGGCCGGGGCGGTGAGCCTGACCTCCTTGAGTGCGGCGTTGTCGGCCGCCTTCCAGCTCAGGGTGACCGGGACCGCGGTGCTGCTCACCGTTCCCGGGCGCAGTGCCAGGGCCGGCTTGGTGGGGAAGGTGGGTGCGGTGGTCTCCGCGACGACCGTGGCCGCCGTGGAGGTGGTCGTCCTGCCGGACTGGTGGGTGGCGCGGACCTGCACCTGGTGGCTGCCGAGCGTCAGCGTGGCCTTGGCCGAGGTGGCGGTTCCCGCGGCCGTGGCCACCGGCTGTCCGTCGACGAGGAGTTCGTACTTGCCGACCAGCGCGGACGGTGTGGTGGCCGCCCAGTTCACGGTGATCGCGGCCTTGGTGTAGTACGTCGTGCCGGACAGGCCCGCTCCGGTGACGGACTTGATCGTCAGGCCGGTGACGGGACCGGCCGCCCAGGCGCGGACGGTGGGCAGTTTGGCGTAGTACGCGTTGCCGGGGCACTGGGTGTTGAAGCCGTCACGGTGCCCGTGGATGGCCGGCAGGCTCAGCTTCGCGCCCTTGGCCCAGGTCTTGCCGGCATAGCTGCGGCCGCTGTCACCGGCGGTGAGGGTGGCCGTGCCGGCCGGGTCCACGCCGTACTGCCCGAGCTTCCAGGCGGCTATCCGGGCGACCGAGGTCAGCGCGGCGTCGCTCGGCGCGACGTCGGTGTAGGTGCCCAGGACGGAGATGCCGGTGGTCTCGGAGTTGAAGCCGTAGGCGTGGGCGCCCATCACCGGCCGGTCCACCCCGCCCTTGCGGCCCTCGTAGACCGTGCCGCACTTGTCGACGAGGAAGTTGTAGCCGAGGTCTTTCCAGCCCAACTGCTTGACGTGGTACGCGTAGATGCCGCGCACGACCGCGGGGGCGTCGGCGCAGGTGTAGTTGTTGCTCTCGGCGGTGTGGTGGACCACCACCGCCTTGATCTTGCCACCGGGCAGGTAGTCGGGCGCCTCGGGACTGATCGACTCGTCGGCGCCCCACCCGGCCCGCGACACGATGGTCGGCCTGGGCGCGGTGGACGGGGGACCCGCGGGCGTGGTGGCACTGGGGCTGGGGGTGGTGGACGGGGGCTGGGAGGCCGGTGCGGAAGAACTCGGCGCCTGGCTCGGCGGGACGGACTCGGCCGGGGTCTCGGACTCGGCCGGATCGGTGGTGGGATCGTCGCCGGCCGGAGTCTCGGCCGGCGGGGAGTCGGCCGGTTGATCCTCCGTGGGGTCGGGCGACTCGGACGGATCGTCGGGCGCGTCGACCTGGAAGGCCGCCGGTTCCATCGCTCCGGTGCCGCTCGCGGCGCCGGTGGCGCCCTTGCCGGGATCGACCATGTCCAGACGCAACCCGGCAGGCAGACGATCGGACGTACGCCCGCCCGCGGTGACCCGCACCTCCACCCCGTCGGAGGGCCCCACCCAGGCCGGTTCCGTACCGCCGCGCCGGGCGGCCGCCTCGCCCTGACCGCCACCACCGTCCAGCCGCAGCCAGTCCGACCACTGACCGGATCCCACGGCACGGGTGCGGGCCTCAATCGTGCCCTCGACCCGGGCCGAGGGGTCGCTCCAGGTGATGCCGAGCATGCTGAACGGCTCGGTCCGCTCCTGCTTCAGAGCGGCCTTGGTGCCGTGCTCGGTCGTCGGCAGCTCGGCGGTGAGGGCCTGGCTCCTCACCGGACCCGGCTTGCCGTCAGCATCGGGGCCGTTGCCCGACTGGTCGGAGCCTGTGGTCAGTAAAAGCCCTCCGACGATGCCTGCCGTGACCACGGCAGCCGTACCCCAGATATAGCGAGGTCTACCCATAACGGATCAGCGATGTCCTTCGTGAGGAGCGAGAGGAGTGGAAACGCCGCACCGACAGGGCGGGACGACTCACCCAGCAGACCCGCAAGATCCGTCAACGGTTGTGTGATCACGCTGAAAATCGCCAAGTGATGCAGGCCACTCGATCGGCGGCCCATCGCCTCGGGCCGGTCAAGCGCCCTGCGCCCACTCGCTGAGCGCCGCCTTGCCGGAGAAGTTCGCCACGTCCTTGTCCACCGGGTCGTCGGTGTACTGGTGGAAGATCCACTTGGCCTTGATCCGGGGCTGCCCCGCGGCGACGTAGTCGGCGATCCACAGGCCGTCGCCCGCGTAGGAGGTGGTGTCGATGTTCAGCCAGAAGTCCCTGTTCGTGTAGAGCACGACCCGGTTGTGCGGGCGCAGGGCCTTGACCTTGCGGATGAACGCGTCCTTCTCCGCGTTGCTCGCGTGCGTGCCCTCGCCCGTCGTCTCCCAGTCGACGGCGAGGACGTCGCCGGCCTTCTCGGGTGCGTTCGAGACGAAGTACTCCGCCTGCGCGGTGATGTTGCCCGGCCACAGGAAGTGGTAGAAGCCGACCACGAGACCGGCGTCGCGGCCGTGCTTGGTCTGGGCGTTGAGCTTGGAGTTGACGTACGAACGGCCCTCCGTCGCCTTGATGAAGACGAAGGAGAGGCCGCTCGTGCCGTAGGTGGAGGACTGGTAGGCGCTCACGTCGATGCCCTGCAGCATGCACACTCCCTGAAGGTGCCGTGGGGGGAGGAGTCATCGGTTGAGTTCTGCCCCACAACGGGTACGGGCGATCCCTTCAGGGCGTTCGAACATCAGCTCCGGGGGACCACCGAACCCAGTACGGCGGCCGGCTTGGCCGACCAGTCCGAGGTGATCACGCTGGCGTGGTGCCCGGCCAGGAGGGAGAGGCGGGCGGCCACCTCGGCGTCCGTCGGGGCGGTCGAGGAGATCGCCGGGGCCACGCCGGCCGCGTCCGTCGTGATCAGGATGTAGTGGTTCCGGGCGTAGAAGGACGTGTCGTAGCCCTGGCCGACGTAGGTCGCCGCGTCGCCGTCGAAGAACACGAACCAGGGGCGGATCGAGGCGTCGTAACGGCTCGCGCGCGGATCGCCGGCGGCGGCGCCGAGCACGGCGGGGAAGGCCTGGGCGGAGGCGATGTTCCCGGCCGCGTACAGGTCGCGCAGGTGGTCGCCGTACTCCTGGTCGGTCCAGTAGTGGTCGAAGGGGTTGGCCTGCTCCACCGTGCCGGGGATCAGCTCGAAGAGGACCTTGCCGGTCAGGGCGTCCCGGGACGGCCAGGCGTCGGCCTTCGCGGCCGCGTCCAGCGAGGGGTGTTTCCCGCCCAGCAGGTCGGACGGCTTGTAGACCATGTCGCCGAGCTTCTGCCGCACCAGGGTGTCGAACGCGGCGGGCCCGAGGCCGATGGTGTTGTTGAAGCCGTTCTTCATCTCCATCTTGAAGACGATCGGCCGGTGGTCGGGGTGCAGCTGGTGCCAGGCGGCGATGTTGTCCAGGCAGCTTCCGAGGTCCTGGTTGCGGCTCTTGCCGTACAGCTCGCCGGGGGTCTTCGCGGCCTCGCAGTTGTTGTCGTTGCCCAGCGGATTGCTGTGGCTGACCCGCCAGCGCCGCGTCAACGGGTCGGTGTAGACGTCGATTTCGAGCAGCGAGGCGCCGGAGTCCAGCGCCTGCGCGAAGTAGGTGTACTTGGTCTTCTCGTACGCGTTGTGCGTACCGATCGCCGTCGTCCCCGAGAACGTCGGCTCCGCCGCACGGGCGTTGCCGGGAACCGCCGTCAGCAGCGCGACGGCACCCAGTAAGGCCGCCGGTCTTCTCGTCCCACGCATGGCCAACTCCCCTTGGTCGTAGTTGAGTTGAGCGGAAGCGTAGGGAACGACGGTTACCGTGCGGTAGCCCCCGGGGGAACAGGTTCGTGCGAGGGCCGGATCCCCGGACCGGCGGCGATTGCTATCGTGCGATCGCGGAGTGAGCCGTACGCAGAGGAAACGGGGGACGGGCCATGGGGCTGATGGACCGTATACGTGGTGAGTTCATCGACATCGTCGAGTGGACCGACGACAGCCGCGACACCATCGTCTGGCGCTTCCCGCGCTACGAGAACGAGATCAAGATGGGCGCCAAGCTCGTCGTCCGCGAGTCGCAGACGGCGGTCTTCGTCAACGAGGGGCAGATCGCCGACGTCTTCACGCCCGGCACCTACACCCTGGAGACGCAGAACCTGCCGGTGCTGTCCACCCTGAAGGGCTGGAAGTACGGCTTCCACTCGCCCTTCAAGGCCGAGGTCTACTTCGTCACCACCCGCCAGTTCACCGACCTCAAGTGGGGCACCCAGAACCCCGTCATCGTCCGCGACCCCGAGTTCGGCATGGTCCGGCTGCGGGCCTTCGGCGCCTTCGCCGCCCGTGTCGTGGACGCCGCCGCGCTGCTGCGCGAACTGGCCGGCACCGACCCGCAGTTCCGCACCGAGGAGGTGCAGGAGTACCTGCGGCAGTTGATCGTCGGCCGGCTGGCCACCGCCCTGGCCACGGCCGGAGTGCCGATGCTGGACCTGGCCAGCCGGCAGGACGGGCTCGGCGCCAAGCTGGCGGGCGCCCTCACCGAGGAGCTGGCCCCGGTCGGCATCGCCGTCCCCAAGTTCATCATCGAGAACATCTCGCTGCCGCCCGAGGTCGAGGCCGCCGTCGACGCCCGCTCCCGGATGGGGATCGTGGGCAACCTCGACCAGTACACCCAGCTCCAGGCGGCCGACGCGATCGGCGACGCCGCGCGCAACCCCGGCGCGGCGGGCGAGGGCGTCGGACTGGGCGTCGGCATGGCCCTGGGCCGGCGCATGGCGGAGGGCCTCACCCCGCAGCAGCCCCCCGCCGCCGCGGCAGCCCCCGCGCCCGCCGCCACCCCGGCCACCCCGCCGCCGCTGCCCCAGCAGCAGTGGTTCATCGGCGTCGGCGGCGCCCAGCAGGGCCCGTACGACAGTGCCGCGCTGACCGGCCTGATCAGTGCCGGCACCCTCTCCCGGACCACCCTGGTCTGGCAGAACGGCATGTCCGGCTGGCTCCCCGCCGAACAGGTCCCGGAGGTCGAACGCCTCTTCGGCAGCGTCCCGCCGCCGCTGCCGCCCCAGGCCTGAGCGGGCGGGGACGACCACCATGACCGAGGACCAGGCCACCGCCGCCTCCGCCCGCTCGTACCCGTGCGAGGCCTGCGGCGCCACCGCGGAGTACGCCCCGGGGACCGACGCGCTGCGCTGCCCCTACTGCGGGCACCAGCAGGCCATCGTGCCCGTCCCGCGGGCGGTGCGGGAGCATCCGATCCAGGAACTGGCGGCCCTCCCCGCCAAACCGCAGGCCGGGCCCGGCTCCGTCAACACCTTCGTCTGCCCGGGCTGCGGGGCCCGCACCGAGAGCGACACGCTCTCCGTGCGGTGCCAGTTCTGCGCCACGCCCCTGGTGGCCGACGCCAACGCCACCGAGCGGGTCGTCCCCGAGGCCGTCGTCCCCTTCGGCCTTGACCGGGACGCGGCCCGGGACGCGCTGCGCACGTGGACGTCCTCCCGCTGGTTCGCCCCCAAGGACCTGAAGAAGGTCACCGAGGCGGAGTCCTTCAAGGGCAGCTACCTGCCGCACTGGACGTACGACGCGGCCACCGACTCCAGCTACCGGGGCCGGCGCGGTGAGTACTACTACGAGACCGTGACGCGCACCGTCACCGAGAACGGCGAGACCCGCACGGTGACCGAGCAGGTGCGGCACACGCGCTGGTACCCGGCCTCCGGAATGGTGTCCCGGGACTTCGACGACGTCCTGGTGCCGGGCACCGGCCACGTCACCGCCAAGCAGCTGGACAAGCTCACGCCCTGGCCGCTGGAGGAGGCCAGGCCCTACCAGGAGGAGTACCTGGCGGGCTTCCAGACGGTGCGCTACGACATCGAGCCCGAGGCCGGCCTGGAGACGGCCAAGCAGCGGATGGCCGAGGTCATCGAGGGCGACTGCCGCAGCGACATCGGGGGCGACGAGCAGCGGGTCGACTCGGTCGACACCCGCTACTCCGACGTCACCTTCAAGCTGATGCTGCTCCCGGTGTGGTTCCTCACCTACCTCCACGCCGGGCGGACCTGGCAGGTCACGGTGAACGCCCGCACCGGCGAGGTGGTCGGCGAGCGCCCGTACAGCACCGGCAAGATCGTCGCCGCCTCGCTCGTGGCGCTCGCGGTCGTCGCGCTGATCGTCTGGCTGAGCGTCAGGAGGTAGCGGCCCGTGCGGCGGCACGGGCCTGACCTCGTCAGCACTCGATGATGTTCACCGCGAGCCCGCCCCGGGCCGTCTCCTTGTACTTCACCGACATGTCCGCGCCGGTCTCCTTCATGGTCTTGATGACCTTGTCGAGGGAGACCTTGTGGGAGCCGTCGCCGCGCATGGCCATACGGGCGGCGGTGACGGCCTTGACCGCGGCCATGCCGTTGCGTTCGATGCAGGGGATCTGGACCAGGCCGCCCACGGGGTCGCAGGTGAGGCCCAGGTTGTGCTCCATGCCGATCTCGGCGGCGTTCTCGACCTGCTCGGGCGTGCCGCCCAGGACCTCGGCGAGGGCTCCCGCCGCCATCGAGCAGGCGGAGCCGACCTCGCCCTGGCAGCCGACCTCGGCGCCGGAGATGGAGGCGTTCTCCTTGAAGAGCATGCCGATCGCGCCGGCGGCGAGCAGGAAGCGGACCACGCCGTCCTCGTCCGCGCCGGGGATGAAGTTGATGTAGTAGTGCAGGACCGCCGGGATGATGCCGGCCGCGCCGTTGGTCGGGGCGGTGACCACCCGGCCGCCGGCCGCGTTCTCCTCGTTCACCGCCATCGCGTAGAGGGTGATCCACTCCATCGCGCGGGCCGTCGCGTCGCCCTCGGCGCGCAGCTGGCGGGCGGTGACGGCCGCGCGGCGGCGCACCTTCAGACCGCCCGGCAGGATGCCCTCGCGGGACAGGCCGCGCCGCACGCACGCCTGCATCACCCGCCAGATCTCCAGCAGGCCCTCGCGGATCTCCTCCTCGGTGCGCCAGGCCCGCTCGTTCTCCAGCATCAGGGAGGAGATCGACAGGCCCGTCTCCTTCGTCAGGCGCAGCAGCTCGTCGCCCGAGCGGAAGGGGTACTTCAGCACCGTGTCGTCCAGCTTGATGCGGTCGGCCCCCACCGCCTCCTCGTCCACGACGAAGCCGCCGCCCACCGAGTAGTACGTCTTGGCCAGCAGCTCGGCGCCGGAGGCGTCGTACGCCCACAGGGTCATGCCGTTGGCGTGGTAGGGGAGCGCCTTGCGGCGGTGCAGGACCATGTCGTCGTCGTAGGAGAACGCGATCTCGTGCTCGCCGAGCAGGCTCAGCCGGCCGGAGGTCCTGATCGTCTCGACCCGGTCGTCGGCCGTCTCCACGTCCACCGTGCGCGGGGAGGCGCCCTCCAGGCCGAGCAGCACCGCCTTCGGCGTGCCGTGGCCGTGGCCCGTCGCGCCGAGGGAGCCGTACAGCTCGGCGCGGACCGAGGCGGCCCGCTCCAGCAGGTCCTCGTTGCGCAGCCGGCGGGCGAACATGCGGGCCGCCCGCATCGGGCCGACCGTGTGGGAGCTCGACGGGCCTATGCCGATCGAGAACAGGTCGAAGACCGAGATGGCCACGGTGACTCCTCAAGACGGGGTGGTGCTGGGGGTGCCAGGGGCGGGGCGCCGCGCACGGGCCGGGTTCTCCGGCCCGCACGCGGCACTCCTCGGAACGGGACTTACTTGTTCAGACCCGGGTACAGCGGGTGCTTGTCGGCCAGGGTGCGCACCCGGGCCTTGAGGGCGTCCGCGTCGTAGGACGGCTTCAGCGCCTCGGCGATCACGTCCGCGACCTCGGTGAAGTCCTCGGTCGTGAAACCGCGGGTGGCCAGGGCCGGCGTGCCGATCCTGAGGCCCGAGGTGACCATCGGCGGGCGCGGGTCGTTCGGGATCGCGTTGCGGTTGACGGTGATCCCGATCTCGTGGAGGCGGTCCTCGGCCTGCTGACCGTCCAGCTCGGAGTCACGCAGGTCGACCAGGACCAGGTGCACGTCCGTGCCGCCGGACAGCACGTCCACGCCGACCGCCCGGACGTCGTCCCGGACCAGGCGCTCGGCCAGGATGCGGGCGCCCTCCAGGGTACGGCGCTGGCGCTCCTTGAACTCCTCGCTCGCGGCGACCTTGAAGGACACCGCCTTGGCGGCGATCACGTGCTCCAGCGGACCGCCCTGCTGGCCGGGGAACACCGCGGAGTTGATCTTCTTCGCCAGCTCGGCCGTGGACAGGATCACGCCGCCGCGGGGGCCGCCCAGCGTCTTGTGGGTGGTGGTGGTGACCACGTGGGCGTGCGGCACCGGGTTCGGGTGCAGGCCCGCGGCCACCAGGCCGGCGAAGTGCGCCATGTCGACCATGAGGTACGCGCCGACCTCGTCCGCGATCCGGCGGAACGCGGCGAAGTCCAGCTGCCGCGGGTACGCGGACCAGCCGGCCACGATCAGCTTCGGCTTGGACTCCTTCGCCAGCCGCTCCACCTCGGCCATGTCGACCAGGCCGTCCTCGCCCACGTGGTAGGCGACGACGTCGTAGAGCTTGCCGGAGAAGTTGATCTTCATGCCGTGGGTCAGGTGCCCGCCGTGGGCGAGGTTCAGACCCATGATCGTGTCACCGGGCTTGAGCAGCGCGAACATCGCGGCCGCGTTCGCCTGGGCGCCGGAGTGCGGCTGCACGTTGGCGTGCTCGGCGCCGAACAGCTCCTTGATGCGGTCGATGGCGATCTGCTCGACCACGTCGACGTGCTCGCAGCCGCCGTAGTAGCGGCGGCCGGGGTAGCCCTCGGCGTACTTGTTGGTGAGGACCGAGCCCTGCGCCTCCATGACCGCCACCGGGGCGAAGTTCTCGGAGGCGATCATCTCCAGCGTGGACTGCTGGCGGTGCAGCTCGGCGTCGACCGCGGCGGCGACGTCCGGGTCGAGCTCGTGCAGGGGTGTGTTGAGAACAGTCATGTGCGTGCGTCCGATTCTCAGCCGGCCGTCTCGGCGGCGTACTCGTCGGCGGAGAGCAGGTCGGCGGGCTCCTCGGCCAGGCGCACCTTGAACAGCCAGCCGCCCTCGAAGGGCGCGGAGTTCACCAGCGACGGGTCGTTCACCACGTCCTCGTTGAACTCGGTGACCTCACCGCTGACGGGGGAGTACAGGTCGGACACCGACTTGGTCGACTCCAGCTCGCCGCAGGTCTCGCCCGCGGCCACCGTGTCGCCGACCTCCGGGAGCTGGGCGTAGACGACATCGCCGAGCGCGTTGGCCGCGAACTCCGTGATGCCGACCGTCGCCACGCCGTCCTCGACGGGCGACAGCCACTCGTGCTCCTTGCTGTAGCGCAGATGCTGAGGGTTGTTCATGGCCAGAATTCTCCTGTACGCGGGTCAATGGTGATGAATGGGGAGTGCGAAAGGCGTGCGTGACCAGGGGTGACGTGTCTCACGTCGACTCCGTGGCGACTACGACCGTGTCACTTCTGCCGCTTGTAGAAGGGCAGCGCCACGACCTCGTACGGCTCGTGGTTGCCCCGGATGTCCACACCGACACCGGCCGTGCCCGGAGCGGCGTGCGCGGCGTCGACGTACGCCATGGCGATCGGCTTGCCCAGGGTGGGGGAGGGGGCGCCGGAGGTGACCTCGCCGATCACCTCGCCGCCCGCGACGACGGCGTACCCGGCGCGCGGGACCCGGCGGCCCTCGGCGACCAGGCCGACGAGCACCCGGGGCGGCTCCGCGGCGGCGCGCTCGGCGGCGGCCAGCAGGGCCTCACGGCCCACGAAGTCGCCCTCCTTCTCGAACTTGACCACCCGGCCGAGGCCCGCGTCGAACGGGGTCAGCGAGGTCGACAGCTCGTGCCCGTACAGCGGCATGCCCGCCTCCAGGCGCAGCGTGTCCCGGCAGGACAGGCCGCACGGGACCAGCCCGGCGTCCGCGCCGGCCTCGGTCAGCGCCTGCCACAGCTTCTCCGCGTCGCCCGGGGCCACGAACAGCTCGAAGCCGTCCTCGCCGGTGTAGCCGGTACGCGCGATCAGCGCGGGGACGCCGGCGACCGTGCCGGGGAGCCCGGCGTAGTACTTCAGGCCCTCCAGGTCGGCGTCGGTGAGGGACTTCAGGATGCCGGCGGACTCGGGGCCCTGCACGGCGAGCAGCGCGTAGCTGTCCCGGTCGTCGCGCACCTCGGCGTCGAAGCCCGCCGCCCGCTCGGTCAGCGCGTCGAGCACGACCTGGGCGTTGGAGGCGTTGGCGACGACCAGGTACTCGGTCTCGCCCAGCCGGTAGACGATCAGGTCGTCCAGGATGCCGCCGTCGGCCTGGCAGATCATGGTGTAGCGGGCGCGGCCGAGGCCGACCGTGGCGATGTTGCCGACCAGGGCGTGGTTCAGCAGCGTGACGGCCTGCGGGCCGGTGACGGTGATCTCGCCCATGTGGGACAGGTCGAAGAGGCCGGCCCTGGTCCGTACGGCGATGTGCTCGTCGCGCTCGGAGCCGTAGCGCAGGGGCATGTCCCAGCCGGCGAAGTCGGTCATCGTCGCGCCGAGCGAGCGGTGCAGCGCGTCGAGCGCGGTGCGGCGGGGTCGATCGGGTTCGGTACTGCTCATCGGACGGTCTCCAAGGCATGACAGGCGAGGACGGATCATGTCCTCCCCATCTGTCATCGGAACCTGAGAGGTTCGCCATGACCGCCGTCGGACGGACGGTGCACGGCTTGCACCTTGGGTGGAGCCACTGCGCCAGCGGCCCGCTTTTCAGATGTGCCTCGCCCGCGCGGTAACGGGGCCTGAGAGATTCAAGGGAGGTACTTGCTCCTTCGGCGCCCCAGCGAGACGGCTGGGGACTCTCCCGCGCGGATTCAAGCGGCCGATATGCAGTTGCGCGCACATCATTGCACGCCCGGCCCGTTTCGCGGCAGGGCGGCATCTGTGACCGTCCTGTGGCAGGACGTGCACGGAAACGCCGGGCGCCGCACATTACCTTCTCTTTACGATCCGTGGGGAGGAATGATGACGGCGCACAGGACCCCGTTGTACGCGACGGCCCAGGCCCCCGCCCTCTTGGTACGCGACCTGCGGGACCGGTCCGGCGGCGGCCCGCGCGTGCTGCGTTTCGGCCCGCGCGACCTGGTCGTGGTGACCGGCCTGCCCGGCAGCGGCAAGTCCACGCTGATGCGGCGCGCGGTGCACGGCGTCCGCATCGACTCCCAGGACACCCGCGACCGCTGGGACGCGCGCCTGGCGGCGCACCTCCCCTACGCCCTGTACCGCCCCCTGGTCCGCCTCGCCCACTTCGCGGGGCTGCGCCGCGCGCTGCGCTCCGGAGCGGCGCTCGTGGTCCACGACTGCGGCACGCAGCCCTGGGTCCGCGCCTGGCTGGCCCGCACCGCCCGCCGCCGCGGCGGCACCCTGCACCTCGTCCTGCTGGACGTCACCCCGGGCGCCGCCCTGACCGGCCAGCGCGCACGGGGCCGCGGTGTCTCCCGCTACGCCTTCCACCGCCACCGCCGCGCCACCGCCGCCCTGCTCCGCGCGGTGGAGCGGAGCACCCTGCCCAGGGGCTGCGGCTCGGCGGTCCTCCTCGACCGCGAGGCGGCGACCCGCCTGCACCGGATCGATTTCGCCCCCTGAGAACCGCTCGCGGCCCGTCACGGCGGCTCGCACGGGGAGCCCGGGGCGGTGCTGGAGGCCGCCCACGGGGCGCGCTCCTGCCGGCCTCGCGCGAATGCCCGGCCCTCCCCAGGCCCGGCGGCCGGCGCCGGGACTCGCCGGCCCGCGAGCCGGTGACGCGGTCGGCCGCCGGGGGTGCTCGCGTGGGGCGCCGTGGGGTCTGGTCATGGGATTTTCCGTGAGGTTCGGGCGTGCACCCGATAGCCTTTCGGCCACAGCAGTGTTCACAGCAGGCGGTAGCAGATGGACTTCCCGGCGGACTTCTCCGCGGACCTTCCGGCACAGGCGCAATCCCATCCGCACGGCGGATGGCCCGGCAACGAGCTGGAGGAGGTGCTGTCCGCCTCCCTCGGCGTCCCGACCGCCGGCGGCCGGATCGTCGAGGTCCTCGGCCGCAGCCTCGTCTGGGTGCCCCTCCCCAGCGGCGGCGGTCCGCGCAGCGGCCCGCTCGACCTGCCCACGCTGGAGATCGACGGCCAGGCGTACGTGCCGGTCTTCAGCTCCGAGGAGCAGTTCCGCCAGGTCGTGGGCTCGCACATGGCGTACACCGTCGCGCCCGCCGTCGAGTTCGCGCGCGGACTGCCCCCGCAGGCCGGCATCGCGCTCAACCCGGACGGCGTGGTCGGCGTCCCGCTGCCGCCGGCCGCCGTGGCCGAATTGTGCCGGGTGGGGCGCACCCACCTGGACGGCCCGTCGAGCGGCGGCCGCGTCCGCCTCTTCGAACCGGACTGGCAGGACGACCCGGTGGACTTCCTCGCCGCCGCCAGTGCCGAGTTCGCCGAGACCGGCGTGGTCGGCACCGCCCGCCGCTGCCTGGCCGCCGTCGAGACGGACGAACCGGTCATGTTCATAGGCGTCGAACTGTCCCAGTGGGAGGGCGACCCGCAGGCCGGCCCCCTGGAAGCCCTGGGCCGCGCCCTGACCAGGACCCCGGCCAGGTGGCCGGTCAACCTGGTCCTCCTGGACGTGGCCCAGGATCCCGTGGCGGACTGGATGAGGGAGAACGTCCGCCCGTTCTACCAGCACGCCCACTGAGCCCGACCTGGGACGCCGGAGAAGCGCACACGATCCGCAGTCGGCGGCGCACGGCGAGTCCCCGGCCGCCGGACGGCGGCTTAAGCTAGGCCTGCCGTCACCTTCCCGCCTGCCCGCCGGGCGGACGACGGGAAGGTGACGACAGGACCCGGACCCACGGCTCGGTCGAAACGTCGGTTGTATGGAGGGGCGGTACAAGTGAGCGCCAGCGGCACCACGGCCGGACAGGTCGAGCAGACGCTGCGCCAGGTGACGCCCGGGCGTTACGACGCCTACGAGGCGCTGCTGCGCGCGCTGGCGACCCCCTCCTCCGGCCAGGTCTGGATGCTGCTCTGGCACGGCCAGGCGGGTTCCCCCGACGCCCAGTACGGCCACATGGAGGTCGACGGCCACGGCTACGCGCCCTGCGTGACCTCCGCCCAGGAGCTGTCGGCGAGCGGCTGGAACCGTTCGTACGAGGTCGTGGACGGCCTCGACGTGGCCCGCACCCTCTACCCCGACCATTACGGCCTCTGGCTGAACCCGCACGCCCCGGGCGGCGGCGTCGGCATCCCGTGGCTGGACCTGCGCCGTATCGCCACCGGACTGGACCGGCAGCCCGCGGGACCGCTCCGGCTGTCCGAACCCGCCGTAGAAGCTTCGCAGTTCTACGCCCTGCTCACCCAGAACGCACACCGTACCCCGGCCCTGCGCTCGCTGCGCCGCACCTGGGTGCAGCCCGCGCTCGGAGCGCCGTATCTCGCCATCGGCCTCGACGTGTACGACACCTCGCCGCCGGCCGTCGACTCGGTGCGCGTGATGATGCAGCAGTCCATCGGCGCCGTCCCCGACGGGCTGCCGGTGTCGACGGTCGCGATGTCCGACGAGTACGACCCGGTCGCGATGTGGCTGCGCGCCAACTCCCGCCCGTTCTACGACCGGGAGACCCACGCGGCCCCCGCCCAGGCCCCGGCGGCCGGCTACGGCTATCCGCCGGTGCGCGGCGGCTACTGATCCGTCCGGTCCGTCCGCCCGCAGGGCTCTCGCACCGGCGACCCTCTGCGCGCGTAGATGGATGCGGATGGTCCGTTTTTGCTGTGGGAAGCCCCAACTGGTCCATGTCCGACCCCCGTTACCCACTGTCCGGATAACGGAACCCCTTAACCCGCATCACGTTTGCGCATCCATTCACCGCCAAGACTGGCAACAGATCACCATGGCGTTGAAGACTCCCGCTCCAAGGGGGCGTTCGCCCCTGTGTACGACGGACTGAACAGCCGCCACAGCGGCAAGCGCGGGCCGGCCACCGCCGGTTGAGAGGGGTCCCTGCCAGATGACGGCACCATTGCACGAGCCGACCGCGGAAGCGGCCCCGAGCGCTGCCGACGAGGCGACGGCCGCCAACGTCGCTGCCAAGGCCGTACAGGGGCGTTCCCTGGGCCGGATCGCCTGGGAGCGCCTCAAGCGGGACAAGCTCGCCCTGACGGGCGGCATCGTCGTGCTCCTCCTCATCCTGGTCGCTCTGCTCGCGCCCCTGATCGCGCACCTGGTCGGTCAGGACCCCGAGCTGCACCACGAGGACCTGATCGACCCGCTCTTCGGCACCCCCAAGGGTTCCCTCGGCGGCATCAGCGGCGACCACCTCCTCGGCGTCGAACCGGTCAGCGGCCGCGACATCTTCGCCCGCATCGTCTACGGCGCCCAGATCTCGCTGCTCGTGGGCTTCCTGTCCGCCGTCGTCGCCGTCATCCTGGGCACCATCCTCGGCATCCTCGCCGGTTTCTTCGGCGGCTGGGTGGACGCGGCCATCAGCCGGGTCATGGACGGCCTGCTCGCCTTCCCGCAGCTGCTGTTCATCATCGCGCTGGTCTCCGTCATGCCGAACGAGATGCTCGGCCTGACCGGCACGGGTGTGCGCGTCTTCGTGATGATCCTGGTCATCGGTTTCTTCGGCTGGCCCTACATCGGCCGCGTGGTGCGCGGCCAGACGCTGTCGCTGCGCGAACGCGAGTACGTCGAGGCGGCACGCTCGCTCGGCGCCGGCCGCTTCTACATCCTGTTCAAGGAGCTGCTGCCCAACCTCGTGGCGCCGATCATCGTGTACACGACCATGATGATCCCGACCAACATCCTCACCGAGGCCGCGCTCAGCTTCCTCGGCGTGGGCGTCAAGCCGCCGACCGCTTCGTGGGGTCAGATGCTCTCGAACGCGATCGACTACTACGAAGCGGACCCCATGTACATGGTGGTCCCCGGTGTGGCGATCTTCGTCACCGTCCTTGCCTTCAATCTTTTCGGCGACGGCGTGCGCGATGCGCTCGACCCCAAGGGCTCTCGCTGAACTGCCCTACCCCCAGCGACCCGTGCACCCACACGGGGTCTCTCATCTATCCGGAGGATCCGAGAACGTGACTACCCAACGCACCTCAGGGCGGCGCAAGCAGGCCATGGCCGCTGCGGCCGTGGTCGCCGCGCTGCTGACCACGGCGGCGTGCGGCGGCGGCAACGACAGCAACGGCGGTGGTGGCGGCGGTTCGAAGAACGGCGCGGCCGGCTTCGACGCGGCCAACAACAAGGTTGCCCAGGCCTCCCTGGCCAAGAAGGGCGGCACGCTGAAGTTCGGCGCGGCCCAGGACGCCGACTCGTGGGACACCACGCGCGGCTACTACGGCATGATGTGGAACTTCGCCCGCTACTACAGCCGTCAGCTGGTCACGAACAAGACGGAGCCCGGTGCGGCCGGCGCCGAGCTGACCCCGGACCTCGCCACGGGTCTCGCCAAGGTCAGCGACGGCGGCAAGACCTACACGTACACGCTGCGTGACGGTGTGACGTGGGAGGACGGCAAGCCGATCACCTCCAAGGACGTCAAGTACGGCATCGAGCGCGTGTGGGCGCAGGACGTGCTGTCCGGCGGTCCGACCTACCTGAAGGAGGTCCTGGACCCGGACGGCAAGTACCAGGGCCCCTACAAGGACAAGGACAAGGAACACCTGGGTCTGAAGGCGATCGAGACGCCGGACGACAAGACCATCGTCTTCCGCCTGCCGAAGGCCAACTCGGACTTCGAGCAGATGCTGTCCCTGATCTCGGCGTCCCCGGTCCGCCAGGACATGGACACCAAGTCCAAGTACGGTCTGCACCCGTTCTCCTCGGGCCCCTACAAGTTCGAGTCGTACAGCCCGGGCAAGGACCTGAAGCTGGTCCGCAACACCGAGTGGAAGCAGGCCTCGGACCCGCTCCGCAAGGCGTACCCGGACGAGATCACCATCAAGTTCTTCTCGAACGCCAACGATCTCGACCAGCGCCTGATCGCCGGTGACTACGACCTGGACCTGAACCAGACCGGTATGTCGCCGCAGGGCCGCCAGACCGCCCTCAAGAAGTACAAGGGCAACCTGGACAACCCGGTCTCCGGCTACGTCCGTTACGCGGTCTTCCCGCAGAGCGTGAAGCCGTTCGACAACATCCACTGCCGCAACGCCGTGATCTACGGTGCGGACCACGTGTCGCTCCAGACGGCGCGCGGTGGCCCGGTCGCCGGCGGTGACATCGGCACCAACATGCTGCCCCCGTCGGTGCCGGGCGCCGAGGGCCAGAAGTACGACCCGTTCGAGCTGGCCGGCGCCAACAAGAACGGCAACGTCGAGAAGGCCAAGGAAGAGCTGAAGGCCTGCGGCAAGCCGAACGGCTTCAAGACCACCATCGCCGTCCGCAACAACAAGCCGGTCGAGGTGGCCACGGCCGAGTCGCTCCAGGCGTCGCTGAAGAAGATCGGCGTCGACGTCCAGATCGACCAGTACGACGGCTCGCAGACCGCCGGCATCATCGGCAGCCCCTCGAACGTGAAGAAGAAGGGCTACGGCATCATCATCATGGGCTGGGGCCCGGACTTCCCGTCCGTCCAGGGCTACGGTCTGCCGCTGTGGAACAGCAACTACATCCTGCAGAGCGGTAACAACAACTACGCCCTGATCAAGGACAAGGCGATCGACGGCCTGTTCGACGACTACGTCAACTCGCTCGACGACGCCAAGAAGGCCGAGATCGCCACGCAGATCAACCACAAGGTGATGGAGGGCGGCTACTACCTGCCCTTCGTCTTCGAGCGGTTCATCAACTGGCGCTCCGACCGGCTGGCGAACGTCTACACGTCGGCCGGCTACAGCGGCCAGTACGACTTCGTCAACCTCGGCCTGAAGTCCTCGAAGTAAACCCGGCACACCCGCCGTACGGCACGAAAGGCAGGTGAAGGCCGGCGCGGCGGGGCCGCGGACCCCGGACAAAATCCGGAGGTCCGCGGTCCCGCGGCGGGCCGTAAGCTGTGCTCGCTTACCTCATCAGGCGGTTGTTCGCCGCCGCCGTGATGCTGGTGGTCATCATCCTGGTGGTCTTCAGCATCTTCTTCCTCGTCCCCAAGTGGGCGGGCGTCGACGTGGCCACCAACTTCATAGGCAAGCAGGCCGACCCTGCCGCCATCGAGGCGGTGCGGCAGAAGCTGGGTCTGGCCGAACCGGTCTACGCCCAGGTCTGGGAGTTCTTCAAGGGCATCTTCGTCGGCCGCACCTACGCGGCCGGTGGCGACGTCACCCACTGCGCCGCGCCGTGCTTCGGCTACTCCTTCCGCAGCGAGCAGGCCGTCTGGCCGGTGCTGACCGACCGCTTCCCGGTGACCCTGGGACTGGCGCTCGGTGCCGCCGTGCTGTGGCTTCTCTTCGGTGTCGCGGCGGGTGTGCTCTCCGCGCTCAAGCGGGGCAGCCTGTGGGACCGGGGCGCGATGCTGGTCGCCCTCGGTGGTGTCTCGCTCCCCATCTACTTCACCGGCATGCTCAGCCTGGCGATCTT
This sequence comes from Streptomyces sp. NPDC001204, assembly GCF_053598035.1. Lineage (NCBI taxonomy): Bacteria > Bacillati > Actinomycetota > Actinomycetes > Kitasatosporales > Streptomycetaceae > Streptomyces > Streptomyces sp. NPDC001204. The sequence continues at coordinate 44,575 of NZ_JBSFJL010000008.1, forward strand.
CGCGTTCGGCCTGAACTGGATCGACGGGGAGTTCGTACCCCTCGGCCACAGTTTCACCGGCTGGCTCGGCGGCATGATCCTGCCCTGGATCACGCTGGCGTTCCTCTACGCGGCGATGTACGCCCGTATCACCCGCGCCACCATGCTGGAGATCCTGGGTGAGGACTACATCCGCACGGCCCGTGCCAAGGGCCTGCAGGAGAAGACCGTCATCGGCAAGCACGCCATGCGCTCGACCATGACGCCCATCCTGACCATGCTCGGCATGGACCTCGGCGCCCTCATCGGCGGCGCGATCCTGACCGAGACGACGTTCAGCCTGCCCGGCCTCGGCCAGGCGGTGCTCAACGCCATCAAGACCCAGGACCTGCCCATCATCCTGGGTGTCGTTCTGATCACCTCTCTCGCGGTGCTCATCGCCAACCTCGTGGTGGACGTCCTGTACGCCGTGATCGACCCCCGAGTGAGGCTCGCATGACCGAACTCAGCAAGAGCGACGCCGCCGTGGGCGAGCCCATCGCCGCCTCGCCCGCTTCGAGCGCCTTCCTGGAAGTGCGCGACCTGAAGGTGCACTTCCCGACCGACGACGGCCTGGTGAAGTCCGTCGACGGGCTCAGCTTCAAGCTGGAGAAGGGCAAGACCCTCGGCATCGTGGGCGAGTCGGGCTCCGGCAAGTCGGTGACCTCGCTCGGCATCATGGGCCTGCACACCGCCGGCCAGTACGGCAAGCGCAAGGCGCGCATCTCCGGCGAGATCTGGCTGAACGGCACCGAGCTGCTGTCCGCCGATCCCGACCACGTGCGGAAGATGCGCGGCCGCGAGATGGCGATGATCTTCCAGGACCCGCTGTCCGCGCTGCACCCGTACTACACGATCGGTCAGCAGATCGTGGAGGCGTACCGGATCCACAACAACGTCGACAAGAAGACCGCCCGCAAGCGTGCCGTCGAAATGCTCGACCGGGTGGGCATCCCGCAGCCGGACAAGCGTGTGGACAACTACCCGCACGAGTTCTCCGGCGGTATGCGCCAGCGCGCGATGATCGCGATGTCGCTGGTGAACAACCCCGAACTGCTCATCGCGGACGAGCCGACCACCGCCCTGGACGTCACCGTGCAGGCGCAGATCCTCGACCTGATCCGCGATCTGCAGAAGGAGTTCGGCTCCGCGGTCATCATCATCACCCACGACCTGGGCGTCGTCGCCGAACTGGCCGACGACCTCCTGGTGATGTACGGCGGCCGCTGCGTCGAGCGCGGGCCGGCCGAGAAGGTGTTCTACGAGCCCCGGCACCCCTACACCTGGGGCCTGCTCGGCTCGATGCCGCGTCTGGACCGCGACCAGCAGGAGCGGCTCATCCCCGTCAAGGGGTCCCCGCCCTCCCTGATCAACGTTCCGTCCGGCTGCGCGTTCAACCCGCGCTGCCCGTACGCCGACGTCCCGAAGGACAACGTCACCCGCACGGTCCGCCCCGAGCTGACCGAGGTCGGCAGCCAGCACTGGGCCGCCTGCCACATGACGCAGGAGCAGCGGGAGCGGATCTGGACCGAAGAGATTGCGCCGAAGCTGTGAGTGAGAACGCAGAGGACAAGGCAGTGAGCATCCCTGCACAGAGCGACGGCGCCGAGGACAGGGCCTCCGGCACGGCCAGCCTCACCAAGGACGCCGCCCCGGGCGAGGTCCTGCTCAAGGTGACCGGCCTGCAGAAGCACTTCCCCATCCGGAAGGGCCTGCTCCAGCGCCAGGTCGGAGCGGTGCGCGCGGTCGACGGTCTCGACTTCGAGGTCCGCTCCGGCGAGACCCTCGGTGTCGTGGGCGAGTCCGGCTGCGGCAAGTCGACGATGGGCCGGCTGATCACCCGGCTGCTCGAACCGACCGCGGGCAGCATCGAGTTCGAGGGCAAGGACATCACGCACCTCGGGGTGAGCGGCATGCGCCCGCTGCGCCGTGATGTGCAGATGATCTTCCAGGACCCGTACTCGTCGCTGAACCCGCGCCACACCATCGGCACGATCGTCGGCGCTCCCTTCCGGCTCCAGGGCGTCGAGCCCGAGGGCGGGATCAAGAAGGAAGTGCAGCGGCTGCTGTCGGTGGTCGGTCTCAACCCCGAGCACTACAACCGCTATCCGCACGAGTTCTCCGGCGGTCAGCGCCAGCGCATCGGCATCGCCCGGGCGCTCGCGCTCAACCCGAAGCTCGTCGTGGCCGACGAGCCGGTCTCCGCGCTCGACGTGTCGATCCAGGCGCAGGTCGTCAACCTGCTCGACGACCTCCAGCAGGAGCTCGGCCTGACGTACGTGATCATCGCGCACGACCTGTCGGTCGTCCGGCACGTCTCGGACCGGATCGCGGTGATGTACCTCGGAAAGATCGTGGAGCTGGCCGACCGAGAGGCGCTCTACAAGGCGCCGATGCACCCGTACACCAAGGCGCTCATGTCGGCCGTCCCGATCCCGGACCCCAGCCGCAAGAGCGCCAAGAGCGAGCGCATCCTGCTCAAGGGCGACGTGCCCTCGCCGATCGCCCCGCCGAGCGGCTGCCGCTTCCACACCCGGTGCTGGAAGGCGACGGAGATCTGCCGTACGACCGAGCCGCCGCTCAAGGAGCTGAAGCCCGGTCAGCAGGTGGCCTGCCACCACCCGGAGAACTTCGAGGACCAGGCCCCGCAGGACACCGTGCTGCTCACGGCCGCCAAGGAGGCCGCGGAGCTCGTGGCCGACGAGGTCCTCGCGGAGTCGGCGGCGACGTCGGCGGCGGTGGCCGCGGAGGTCGCCGAGACGGCTGAGCCGTCCGGGTCGGCGGAGACCTCGGAGACCTCGGAATCGGCCGCGACCGCCGAGTCCTCGGAATCGGCGGCGACCTCCGAGACCTCGGAGTCCGCCGAGACCTCGGAGTCCGCCGAGACCGCGGAGACCGCCGAGTCCTCGGAGTCCGCGGAGTCTGCGGAGACCGCCGAGACCTCGGAATCGGCCGAGACCTCCGAGTCCTCGGAATCCGTCGAGACCGCCGAGTCCTCGGAGTCCTCGGAGTCCTCGGAGTCCGGCACCGACGGTTCCGGCAGCCAGGGGCCGACCGAGAAGTAGGCGGGGCGGCTGGCTGAAGCCGCGCGCGTGATGGAGCGGGAGAGTGCGGAGCCGGCGGCCCTGGCGGTCGCACTCTCCCGCTCCGTCGTGTTCGGGGGGCGAACCGGGCCCGAGTAACAATGTGGCGTGCTTCAGCAACTGTTCAGCCCCTCCGTCCAGCACACGCTCGACGTGGTCGGCATCTTCGTCTTCGCCATCTCCGGCGCGCTGCTGGCCGTCCGCAAGAACTTCGACGTCTTCGGCATCGCCGTCCTCGCCGAGGTCACCGCGCTGGGCGGAGGGCTGTTCCGTGACGTCGTCATCGGGGCCGTGCCCCCGGCCGCCTTCACCGACCTCGGGTACTTCCTCACCCCGCTGCTCGCCGCGCTCGTGGTCTTCTTCCTGCATCCGCACATGGAGCGCATCCAGACCGCGGTGTACGTGTTCGACGCGGCCGGCCTCGGCCTGTTCTGCGTGACCGGCACCACGAAGGCGTACGCCTATGGGCTGAACCTCACCGCGTCGGCGACGCTGGGCATGGCCACCGCCGTGGGCGGCGGTGTGCTGCGGGACGTGCTCGCCAACGAGGTGCCGTCACTGCTGCGCTGGGACCGCGACCTGTACGCGGTCCCGGCGATCGTCGGCGCCACCATGGTGGTGCTGTGCATCCACTACGACGCGCTGAACCCGTTCACCAGTGGGCTGGCGGTGGTCACCGCCTTTGTCCTGCGGCTGCTCGCGATGCGGTACCACTGGCGAGCTCCGCGGGCCTGGAACCGCCGGTCGACGGTACGGGAGGAGTGAGGGCCGTCCGGAGGTGGTGCGGCGGCTTCTGTCCCATCACCCTGGTCAGCCAGCGGAACGCCGCCGGGACCTGGGGGCGCCACAGCGCCATGCTGTGGCCGCCCGCGCTGCGCGGCACGAAGACCACGTGCACGGTCGTCGGCGGCTTCGCGATCTGCTCCAGGGCGACGCCCGCCTGGTAACCGTCGCCGGTCTGGCCCGAGAGGTAGAGCGCGACGGGCGGCGGCGTGCGGTAGTTCTTCAGCAGGATGTAGGGGTTGTTCGCGCGCCGCAGCCGGAGGTTCTGGCTGGCGAGCGAATTGCGCTCGCCGATCGGGTCGTTGTACCCGGACAGGCTCACGGCGGCCCGATAGCGGTCGGGGTGGGCGACGGCGAGCTTGGTGGCGCAGTGGGCCCCGGCCGAGTAGCCGGCGGTGGCCCAGCCGTTCGGGCCGGTCGCGGCACGGAAGTTGTCCGTGACCATCTTCGGTACGTCGATGCTCAGCCAGGTGTCCGCGTTCACGGTGCCCGGGATGTTGGCGCAGCCCGTGTCGATCTTGGCGATCAGGTTCGTGCGCGGCGCCACCAGTATGAACGGCGCGACCCGTCCGCTCCGCATCAGCGGCTCCAGCTGCTGGTGCACCTTCAGAGAGCCGAACCAGGCCTTCGCCGAGCCCGGGTAGCCCGACAGCAGCTCGACCACCGGGAACTTCCTGTTCTTGTACGCCGGGTCGTCGTACTGCGGCGGCAGCCATACGTAGACCTCCGCGTTCACCCCCGAGACCCGGCCCCTGAGCTGGGTGACCCTGACCCCGCCGGCCGCGTGCATCCCGGGCCCGTCGGCCGGGGTGAACTTCTGCACGACCCTGGGCAGCTTCCGGTAGGCGATGCCCCCGGTGCCGTCGGCGCCCAGGTTGGCGGCCTGCTGCACGTGGTTGCCCGTGCCGAGCAGGTCGGCCCAGTTGTCGTACAGGTTGTTGGCGTTGTTCACCAGTACGAAGACCAGGGTGATGGCCGTGACCTGGGCGAACAGCAGCATCAGTGCCCGGAGTGCGGCACGCAGCGACTTGGGGCCCCTGAGCCGCGTCCACAGGACGAACGGCAGGGCCAGGGCGACCACGGCCAGCACGATGGCGGTGTACAGGAACGGAGTCCCGGTGAGGCTCATGTCCCGATAGAGGGGGAACGGGGCCCCGGGGTTACGGGCATGTACGGACACTTACCAAGAAATTGCCTGTGTCTCACCTCGCGGAATGCTCGTCATATGAGCACAACGGACGAAAGCTACCGCTTAGTAGTGTCCTGATGTACCGTTCACACATGTCAGAAGCAGCCACCGCCGCGGTCGCGCGGGCCACGATCGGCGACAGCGAGTTCGACCGGGACACCGCGGTCACCCGGAGCGAGCCCGGCGTCTACGGCATCGACCTCTCCGCCGGCTGGACGATCACCAACGCCGTCAACGGCGGCTATCTGCTGGCCGTCCTCGGCCGCGCGCTCGCGAACGCCCTGCCGCACCCGGACCCGTTCACGATCTCGGCCCACTACCTGACCGCGTCCCGGCCCGGTCCCGCCGTCGTCCGCACGGACGTGGTGCGCACCGGCCGCACCCTGTCGACCGGCCAGGCCTCCCTCTTCCAGTGCGACGACGACGGCCGCGAGGTGGAACGCATCCGCGTCCTGGCCTCCTACGGCGACCTCGGCGCCCTGCCCGACGACGTGCGCACCTCGGCGAAGCCGCCCACGATCCCGCCCATGGAGCAGTGCTTCGGTCCCCAGGACGCGGTCGGCGTTCCCGCGCCCGTACCGGGCAGCTCGGCCATCACCGACCGCCTGATGCTCAAGCTGGACCCCGCCACCCTCGGCTGGGCGCTCGGCTCGCCCTCCGGGAACGGGGAGATGCGCGCCTGGTTCGGCCTCGCCGACGGCCGGGACCACGACCCGCTGTCCCTGCTGCTCGCGGTGGACGCGCTGCCCCCGACCGCGTTCGAGCTGGGCATCAAGGGGTGGGTGCCGACAGTCGAGCTGACGGTGCACGTCCGCTGCCGTCCGGCGCCGGGCCCGCTGCGCGTGTCCATCACCACCCGCAACCTGGCCGGCGGCTTCCTGGAGGAGGACGCCGAGGTCTGGGACGGCGCCGACCGGCTGGTGGCGCAGTCCCGGCAGCTCGCACGGGTCAGGCTGGACTGAGGAGGCGCCGCACCGGCGGCGGGCCGGACCGTCAGTCCAGCCAGTGCCGGCGGCCGATGCTGATCAGACGCAGCTGCCGGGTCGCGACCCGGGTGAGGCGCTCGCGCTCCTCCTCGGGGGCGTCGAGCGCCTCCAGGAACAGCGAACCGGTGATCAGCATCTGATCGACGTACAGATGGGCGAGCATGAGCAGGTCTTCCTCGCTCCACCCCGCGGACTGGGGGTCGTTGGCCAGTTCGTCCCTCACTTCGCGGGCGAACCTGGCCAGTTGCTCGCCGACGACCTCCCGCACCTGCTGCACCCCGCCGTGGCGCTCCCGGGCGATGAAGCGGACGTGGGCGGGGTACGCCTCGACATGGCGCGCGATCAATTCGACCGCGCGCGTGATGCGTTGCTCGCTGTCGTCCGCCTGGGACACCGTCGACCGGATCATCGGGTGCAGGCTGCTCAGCGCCTCCTCGACCAGGGCCACGCCGAGATCCGCGGTGGAGTGGAAGTGGCGGTAGAAGGCGGTCGGGGCGACACCGGCGGCGCGCGTGACCTCGCGCAGGCCGAGGCTGCTCAGGCTCTGCTCCTCCAGCAGCCCCAACGCCGCGTCCATCAGGGCCTGTCGGGTCTTCTGCTTCTGGGCCTGCCGGACGCCGGGAGTGTGACTCATGCCATTCAGTCAACAAGTGTTCTCCGGATTGTCAAAGCCGGAGGCGCGCTAGACTGAGTAGTCAGTGAACAAGTGTAACTACAATCGTTCACCGACAAGGGGGTCCGATCTCATGCTGTTCCTCGTCGCCGCACTGCTGCTGCTCGGCGTCGTCCTGGGCACCGTGGCTCACGCGCCGCTCGACTTCACGGTCGCCGTGGCCGTGGTGATCGCCGTCTGGCTCGGCGTCTTCGCGCTCCGCGAGCGCCACGGCCGCAGGCGCGGCACGTCCCGCTGACGCCTCACCCGTCCGGCCCGTTCCCACGACCGTCTGGAGCAGATCCGTCATGCAACTCACCGCACCGGCCGCACGCCGCACCGGAACGCAGGACGCAGACGGCATGGCCGTCGCGTCCTTCGTCCTCGGCCTGCTCGGCCTGCTCGTCCTCAACCTGTTGCTCGGCCCCGTCGCCATCGTCCTGGCCGGCGTCGCCCTGTGGCGTGGCACCGGCCGCCGCGGCCGCGCCTGGCTCGGCCTGACCCTGGGCATCGCCGACCTCGTGGTCCTGCTGGCCTTCGTGCAGGCGGACAACACACTGTCCTGGAGCTTGTGACACCTGGCCCATCCTGATCTCCGGCCCGGCCGCGGGCGCCCGTAGAATCGGCCTCACCATGGCTTACCTCGACCACGCCGCGACCACCCCGATGCTCCCGGAGGCGGCAGAGGCGCTGACCGCGGCACTGGGTGTCACCGGCAACGCCTCCTCCCTCCACGCGTCCGGGCGCGCGGCCCGCCGCAGGGTCGAGGAGGCCCGCGAAACCCTCGCCGAGGCACTCGGCGCCCGTCCCAGCGAGGTCGTCTTCACCTCCGGTGGCACCGAGGCGGACAACCTCGCCGTCAAGGGCCTGTACTGGTCCCGCCGCGCCGCCGATCCGGCCCGCACCCGCATCCTCTCCAGTCCCGTCGAGCACCATGCCGTCCTCGACGCCGTGCACTGGCTCGGCGAGCACGAGGGCGCCACCGTCGAGTACCTTCCGGTCGACTCCTACGGCCGCGTCCACCCCGAGGCGCTGCGCGAGGCCGTCGCACGCAACCCCGACGACGTGGCCCTGGCCACCGTCATGTGGGCCAACAACGAGATCGGCACGCTGCTGCCGGTGCGCGAACTGGCCACCGTGGCCGCCGAGTTCGGTGTCCCGCTGCATGCCGACGCGGTGCAGGCCCTCGGGCAGGTCCCGGTCGACTTCGCCGCCTCCGGACTGGCCGCGATGACGGTCTCCGGCCACAAGATCGGCGGCCCGTACGGCGTCGGCGCGCTCATCCTGGGCCGCGAGCACACCCCCGTGCCCGTCCTGCACGGCGGCGGCCAGGAGCGGCACGTCCGCTCCGGCACCCTCGACGCGCCCGCGATCGCCTCCTTCGCCGTGGCCGGCCGGCTCGCCGCCGAGCGGCGCGAGTGGTTCGCCCGCGAGATCGGCGCGCTGCGCGACGAGTTGATCACCGCCGTGCGGTCGGCCGTCCCGGACGCGATCCTCGGCGGCGACCCGGCACCGGAGGGCCGCCTCCCGGCCAACGCGCACTTCACCTTCCCCGGCTGCGAGGGCGACTCCCTGCTGCTCCTGCTGGACGCCCAGGGCATCGAGTGCTCGACCGGCTCCGCCTGCACCGCGGGCGTCGCCCAGCCAAGCCACGTACTGCTCGCCACCGGCACCGACCCGGACCTGGCCCGCGGCACCCTCCGCTTCTCCCTCGGCCACACCTCCACCCAGTCCGACGTCGACGCGGTCGCGAAGGCCATCGGCCCGGCGGTGGAAAGGGCTCGCGCGGCCGGCCTGACGTAGGGCTCCGGGCCGGCGCGGGCGGAGCGGGCCCGCGTCCCGGGGCGGCGCCGCGGGTGGGCCCAGTGCTCCGGACCCGTGTGGCGGGCGGGCCCAGCGATTCGCGTACGCGCGGGCCGGGCCCGGTTCGGGCCCGCGGCTCGGGCTGGTGCGGTGAGGGGAGCCTCGGCGCTTCGGGCCCGCGCAGTGGGGCGGGGTCCAGCCCTTCAGGTCCGTGCGGCGGGACGGCCCCCGGCGGTTCAGGCCGGCGCGGTGGGGTGGGTCCCCGTGGTTCAGGTCGGCACGGTGGGGTGGGTCCCTGTGGTTCAGGCTCGGGAGGTCCCGGCCGCGCGGACCAGGCGTATGTAGCGGTCCCAGTCCCAGTGGGGGCCCGGGTCCGTGTGGTCGGCGCCCGGTACCTCCACGTGGCCGATGATGTGCTCCCGGTCGACGGGTATGCCGTAGCGGCCGCAGATCCCGGCCGTCAGCCGCGCCGAGGCGGCGTACATGGCGTCGGTGAAGGACGAGGCGTCGTCGACGAAGCCCTCGTGCTCGATGCCGACGCTCCGCTCGTTGTACGCCCGGTTGCCCGCGTGGAAGGCCACGTCCAGCTCGCGGATCATCTGCGTGACATGCCCGTCCGCGCCGACGATGTAGTGCGCGGCTGCCCCGTGCCCCGGATCCTGGAAGACCTTCACGGCGCTCGCGTAGCTCCCCTGCGTGACGTGGACGACGACCCGGTCTATCCGGTAGTCGTCCGGGCGGTCCGCCGGCCGGTAGTTCGCCCGGGAGGCCGCCACCCACCGCGCGCCCACGAAGTCGACCGCGCCCGCCACCCGCGGCTTCTGCGCACCGGGCAGCCGCCACCACAGCCGGGCCAGCCCACTGCGCTCCAGCGCGGCCCCGCCCACCACGACCGCGGCCCCGCCGATCAGCAGGGCCCGCCGCCCCAGCCGCCGCCCCCGCGCGTCCGTAGCGTCCGCCGCGTTCGTCTTCTTCGCCCCCATGCGATCTTCAACGCACTTCAGGCGGCCCCGGTTCCCGCGCCCCGTACCCTGGAAGGGCTATGACTGACACCCCGCAGCGCTCCCGTCCCCTCCGCGTCCTCGCCGCCATGTCGGGCGGGGTCGACTCCGCCGTCGCCGCCGCGCGCGCCGCGGAAGCCGGCCACGACGTCACCGGCGTCCACCTCGCGCTCTCCGCGAACCCGCAGTCCTTCCGTACGGGCGCGCGGGGCTGCTGCACCATCGAGGACTCGCGTGACGCCCGCCGCGCCGCGGACGTCATCGGCATCCCCTTCTACGTGTGGGACCTCGCCGAGCGCTTCCGCGAGGACGTCGTGGAGGACTTCGTCGCCGAGTACGAGGCCGGCCGCACCCCGAACCCGTGCCTGCGCTGCAACGAGAAGATCAAGTTCGCCGCGCTGCTGGACAAGGCGCTCGCCCTCGGCTTCGACGCGGTCTGCACCGGCCACTACGCCAAGGTGATCGTGAACGAGGACGGCACCCGCGAGCTGCACCGCGCCTCCGACATGGCCAAGGACCAGTCGTACGTCCTCGGCGTCCTCGACGACCAGCAGCTCGCACACGCCATGTTCCCGCTCGGGGACACGCTCACCACCAAGGACGAGATCCGCGCGGAGGCCGAGCGCCGGGGCCTGGCCGTCGCCAAGAAGCCCGACTCGCACGACATCTGCTTCATCGCCGACGGCGACACCCAGGGCTTCCTGGCCCGCCGCCTGGGCAAGGCCGAGGGCGACATCGTCGACGAGTCGGGAGCGGTCGTCGGCAGTCACGAGGGCGCGTACGGCTTCACCATCGGCCAGCGCAAGGGCCTGCGCATCGGCACCCCGGCACCCGACGGCAAGCCGCGCTACGTCCTGGACATCTCCCCGGTGACCAACACGGTGACGGTCGGCCCGGCCTCCGCCCTGGACGTCACCGGCCTCACCGCGATCAAGCCCCGCTGGTGCGGCACGGCCCCGTCCGGCCCCGGCACCTACACCGCCCAACTGCGCGCCCACGGCGGCGAGACCGAGGTCACCGCCGAACTCGTGGGCGACGAACTCCGGGTCACCTTCACCGAGCCGGTGCGCGGAGTGGCCCCCGGCCAGGCGGTCGTGCTGTACGACGGGACGCGCGTGGTGGGCTCGGCGACCATCGCCGCGACGGTCCGGGCGAAGGAGCCGACCACGGCGGTCTGACGCACGGACCGCCGGCGTTGCGATCTGACGCACGGACCGCCGGCGGTGCGGGTGGCGGCGGCCGCCCGGCTAGTGCCGCGGCAGGCAACGTTTGCCCGTAAAGGAGCGGCGTCCGGTGCGTGCTCTCGGTGTGCCGGCCGGAAGTCCTCGTACTGGATGTACTTGGGCTTTCGGGCGGTGCGGCGAGAGTGCGTGCCGGGCGTCGCGACGGGGCGAACGTCGCCTGTTGCGGCACTAGTGCTGTGACCGGTGTTCCGCCGTCTCCTTGATGCCGGTCAGGGTGGCGTCCATGCCCTTGCCGAGTTCGTCGAGGCGGTAGGCGATGATCGCCTCCTCCTGGTCGGGGGCGCGGTCGATGTACGCGCTCAGGCCGGAGCGGTTGGGCCCGACCGTGACCGACTGGCGCAGCACGGTGCCCCCCTCCGGCGCCGGGGAGAGCGCGAAGGACCAGGTGGCCATCCGGTCCGCAGGGTCCTCGGAGGCCTTTCCGTACCGTCCGTCCGGGTCCAGCACGCACCAGGTGAGGATGCGCTCCGGGGCGGCCTCTGTGATGTGGGCGAGCGTCCGCCACTCGCCCACGAGCGGATTCCGGTTGTGCCCGAAGTAACAGGCGCCCGGCGCCGGCCCGTCGGCACCGCCCTGCCACTCCACGCGCACCAGCTCCGGGCTCCACCCGGCCATGGCCTCGACGTCGGTGACGACTTCCCAGACCCGCGAGGGCTCCGCCGCGATGTGCACCTCGCGGTGCGTGCTGGGCTGGTCGGCGTAGCGCATGGCTGCTCCCCGTGCGGGGCGCGGTCGTTCGCCGCTCCCGCACGGGGAGTCTAGGGTTGCCAACTCTTCCTGAAATACGTTGGGTTGGTCACACGGGTGTCAGTTCGGACACCAGCCGGGCAGCTGTCGGCGCCGGAACGCCGTGCCGCTCGGCGGCGCGCAGCACGGCGCCGCCGATGGCGTCGAGCTCCAGGGCGCGGCCCGCCTCGGCGTCGCGCTGCATCGAGGACTTCATCCCGGCCGGAAACGAGTCGTACATCGCCAGGGTCCGGTCCGCGTCGAGCGGCGCCCCGGTGGCGCGGCCGACGGCGGTGATCTCGTCGACGAGGGCGACCAGTTCTTCGCGGTGGCCGGTGCGGACCGTGCCGATGGGGGCGTCGTAGCGGGTGGTGAGGAGGGCGAAGGGGGCGAGGAAGGCCAGCTTCGCCCAGAGGACGGCGGTCTCGGACTCGGCCACGCGGGTCCGCACCCCGGCGGACTCCAGCACGGCGGCCAGGTCGCTGAGCGGGCGCGCGGTCGTCCCGGCCAGATCGATCTCGGTGAACGGGCTGCCGTGCTCGATGACACCGGGCGCGACGCGGGTCGACTCGACGCGGATGACGCCCGCGGCCACCCGGTCGTCGCCGTAGCGGCGGCGCAGGGTCCCGGGGTGCTCGACGCCGTTGAGGAGCGGCAGGACGAGGCCGTCCGTGCCGAGCATGGCCGGCGGGACCCGCTCCAGCGCGGCGTCCAGGCTGGTGTGCTTGACGGTCACCACGCACAGGTCGACCGGTTCCCGCAGTTCGGTGTCCGCCTCGACCTTGGCGGTGAAGTCCCCGAACTGGCCGCTGTGCACCCGTACCCCGCCCTCGCGCAGGGAGCGCGCCGTCGCGTCCCCGGCCAGGCAGATCACCCGGTGACCCGCCCGGGACAGCAGCGCGGCGAGCAGCCCGCCGACGCCGCCGGGGCCGAGCACGGCCACGGTCCAGGGGCGGGGAGCATCCGGAGCGGAAGCGGCTTCGGTGATGTCGGGAGTGGTGCTGGGCATGGCGGGGATGTCCCTTCCGGTCGCGGGGCGGCACCCGTCGGGCGGGCCGCCGTCTCGGTGGGCGCCAACAAAGAAGGGGCTCGGCGCATTTCCGGCCCGGCCCACCGCGCCGCCTGCGGGGACCGCGCCGGGACCGTGAGCGGGCCGGGCCGCGCGGACGCGGAGACCGGTCACGACCGGGGACACGGCCGTCGTGGCCGGCGCCAGGCTGTCCGGCTGTCCGGCACGAGAACACCGCACGGCCGCGACGGCTCGGGAGGTCGGCGGGCGTGAGGACCTGTGGCTACGTCCTGTTCAGTTCGGGAAGTGTCCTGTTCAGGACGCGAAGAACTCCGCCAGCACCGGTGCCAGTGCGTCCGGTTCCACCGCGTGGGTCTGGCCCTCCAGGGCCCGGTACGTGCCCCGGGGCGCGGCCTCCGCGACCGCCCTGGCCGCCTCACGCAGCCAGGCCGGGCTCGCGCCGCCCGCCACGGACAGGACCGGCACGGTCAACGAGGCCAGCAGGTCGCGGGGGACCAGCCCGTCCCCCATCACCGCGTCGTCGTGGGCGAGCGTGGGCGCGATCGCCTCCATGCCCGCCCACATGGGGGACTGGCGGGCGCTGGCGATCATCTGCGGGGCCAGCCCGGTCAGGAGCAGGAACAGCTCCACCGCGTCCCCGCGCCGGCCCTCGGCGAGCGCGGCGGTCAGCTTGCCGGTGTACTCCGCGCGCTCCCGCTCGCCGCCCTCGTGCACGGCGAAGGGCGGCTCGTAGACGGCGACCTGACGGACCGGCAGGCCGCTCGCCGCCGCCCTGAGGGCCAGCGCGCCGCCGGAGGAGACGCCGTACAGCGCCGCCTCGCCGCCCACCGCGTCGATCAGCGCGGCCAGGTCCTCGACCTCGCGCTCCACCGCGTAGGGCGCCGTGTCCCCGCTCCCGCCGCGGCCCCGGCGGTCGTAGACGACGGCGTCGAAGCGGTCCGGCAACGCCGCCGCAAGCGGTGCCAGCGTGGCACCCGTCGACATCGCACCGCTGACGAGGACGACCACCGGGCCCTGTCCGGTACCGCGGTAGGCGAGGGGTGTGCCGTCACGCGAGACGGTCTTCTTGTCCATGCCGGTCATGCCAGTGAAGACTGCCACGCCGCGGCGGCCTCATCGGGTCACAACACTTCCACTTCGTAGAAGCACAGATGGTCCTTGACCTCGGCGACGCCCGGCTTCGGGTCGGGGTAGGCCCACACCAGGTCCGCCGCGTCGGGCAGGGACCAGTAGGACGCCGTGCCCTTGAAGGGGCAGTACGTGTGCGTGTCGGACGCCGTCAGGAGGTCGAGGCGCACGTCCTCGGGCGGCAGGTAGTAGCGCGGGGGGCACCCCGTCTCGCGCAGTACCAGGGCGCGGTCGCTCTCCGCGAGGACCTGGCCGCCGCGCACCACACGCACGTGCTCATCGCTCTTGTCGATCGTGATCGTGTGTCCTTGGGTCATACCCGTACAGCACCCGCCGGGCGCCGCTTCTTCCCGCCCACGGGACCGGTTGCCCCGCCGCGTACCGTGGGCGCATGAACATCTGCGTCTTCCTCTCCGCCGCCGACCTCGACGACCGCTACACCCGCCCCGCGCGGGACTTCGCCCGGCTGATCGGCAAGGGCGGGCACAGCCTGGTCTGGGGCGGATCCGACACCGGGCTGATGAAGGTGGTCGCGGACGGTGTGCAGGAGGCGGGCGGCCGGCTCGTCGGAGTGTCGGTCGACTTCCTGTCGGCGAAGGCGCGGGCCGGCGCGGACGAGATGGTGATCGCCCGGGACCTCGCCGAGCGCAAGAAGCTGCTCCTGGAGAAGGCCGACGCGGTCGTGATCATGGTGGGCGGCACCGGGACGCTCGACGAGGCCACCGAGATCCTGGAGCTGAAGAAGCACGGCCGGACCGGCAAGCCGGTGGTGCTGCTGAACACCGACGGCTTCTACGACGGTCTCAAGCAGCAGTTCCGCCGCATGGAGGAGGACGGGTTCCTGCCCCGGCCGCTCGCCGAGCTGGTGTTCTTCGCCGAGGAGCCCGCGGGCGCGATGGCGTATCTGGACGAGGCACTCGCCGGCAGCTGAGCCGGTGATGCGAGCATGGCGGGCATGGCTACTCATGTGATCACCGGGGCCGGCTCCGGCATCGGCGCGGCCGTCGCCCGCCGCCTGCACGCGCGCGGGGACGAGCTCGTGCTGCACGCGCGCGACGCCGGGCGGGCCAAGGAACTGGCCGCCGCGTTCCCCGGCGCCCGGACGCTCGTCGGCGACCTCGCCGACCCCGACCGGTTGAGCTGGGCGTTCTCGCACCAGACGCTGCCCGACCGGGTGGACTCCCTGCTCCATGTCGCGGGCGTCGTCGACCTCGGCCCGGTCGGCGAGCTCACCCCGAAGACCTGGCGCCACCAGCTCGACGTCAATCTGATCTCCCCCGCCGAACTGACCCGCCACTTCCTGCCCCAACTGCGTGCCTCGCGCGGCCACGTGGTGTTCGTGAACTCGGGCGCGGGCCTGAGCGCCCACGCCGACTGGTCCGCGTACGCCGCCTCCAAGCACGGCCTGAAGGCGCTGGCGGACTCGCTGCGCCACGAGGAGCACGCCAACGGCGTCCGGGTCACCTCGGTCTACCCGGGCCGCACCGCCAGCCGTATGCAGGCCAAGGTGCACCAGCAGGAGGGCAAGGAGTACGACCCCGGGAAGTGGATCGCGCCCGACTCCGTCGCCACGACCATCGTCATGGCGCTCGACCTGCCGCGGGACGCGGAGGTCAACGACCTGACGGTCCGCCCGGGCCTGTGACGGACGGCCGGGGGCGGTCCCCGGGGGCTGCCGCCCCCTGAGGCGGCCCTGCCCCCGCGGGGTTGCGTAGTCTTCCCGGGTGAGCGAGAACAGCCAGTTCAGGTTCGGCGCCGCCACCGGCGTCGGGTCCATGCCCGGTGGGGACGCCCGGGAGGCCGTCAAGACCGTCACGGGCACCTTCGAGGACTTCCCCTTCCTGCCCGAGCTGCCCGCACGCGGGCCCGGCGCCGACATGATCGGGCGTACCGCGGGGATGCTCGTCGAGCTGTACGCGCGCGTGGAGCCCAGCGGCTGGCGGCTCGGGGACCGCCCGGGCCGGGACACCAGGCGGGCCCGGTCCTGGCTCGGGGAGGACCTCGACGCCCTGGAGGAGTTCACCCAGGGGCACGAGGGCGCGCTGAAGGTGCAGGCGGTGGGGCCGTGGACCCTCGCCGCCGCCCTGGAGCTCAAGAACGGCGAGGCGGTCCTGTCCGATCCCGGCGCGTGCCGGGACCTGGCCGCCTCGCTCGCCGAGGGGCTGCGGCTGCATCTCGCGGAGGTGCGCCGGCGTGTTCCCGGCGCCGGGCTCGTCCTCCAGCTCGACGAGCCGTCCCTGACCGCCGTCCTGCGCGGCCAGGTGCGGACCGCCAGCGGCTACCGGACCCACCGCGCCGTCGACCGGCAGATCGTGGAGGCCACGCTCCGGGACGTCCTCGGGGCGCACGACCAGGGGCCTGTCGTGGTCCACTCGTGCGCTCCGGACGTCCCGCTCGCCCTGCTGCGCCGCGCGGGCGCCGCGGCGGTCTCCCTCGACGTCTCGCTCCTCACCGAGCGTGACGACGAGGTGATCGGAGAAGCGGTCGAGGCGGGCACCCGCCTCTTCGCCGGTGTCGTCCCCGGCACGGACGGCCCGTTGTCAGACCCTGCCGGTAGCGTCATGGGTGTCAGGACGATGTGGCGCAGGCTGGGGCTGCGGCCGGAGCTTCTCGCCGAGGCGGTCACGGTCACCCCGGCGTGCGGACTCGCGGGCGCTTCTCCCGCGTACGCGCGCCAGGCGCTCGCCCACTGCGTCCGGGCGGCGAGATCGCTCGCGGACAACCCAGAGTAACGGGAGGACAACACGGTGGCCGGCGACAAGCAGCAAGCGGAAACAGCGGTGCCCGTCGAGGCACGGGAGAAGCACGCGCGGCTGGCGGAGCAGGTCGAGGAGCACCGCTTCCGGTACTACGTCAAAGACGCTCCCATCATCAGCGACGCCGAGTTCGACGAGCTCCTGCGCTCGCTGGAGGCGCTGGAGGAGGAGCACCCGGAGCTGCGCACGCCCGACTCGCCGACCCAGAAGGTCGCCGTGGCGTACGAGACCGGTCTCGCCGAGGTCGAGCACCGCCAGCGGATGCTCTCCCTCGACAACGTCTTCGACGACGAGGGGCTCGCCGCCTGGGCGGACCGCGTCGCCAAGGACGTCGGCACCACCGGTCACCACTTCCTGTGCGAGCTCAAGGTCGACGGCCTCGCGGTCAACCTGACCTACGAGGACGGCAGGCTCACCCGCGCGGCCACCCGCGGCGACGGCCGCGTCGGCGAGGACATCACGCCCAACGTCATGACAATCGCCGAGATCCCGCACCGGCTGGACGGCGACCGCGTCCCCAGCCTGGTGGAGATCCGCGGGGAGGTCTACTTCCCCATGGAGGCCTTCCAGGACCTCAACGCCCGCCGGGTCGCGGCCGGCGAGAAGCCGTACGCCAACCCTCGCAACTCCGCCTCCGGTTCGCTGCGCCAGAAGGACCCCAAGGTCACCGCGACGCTGCCGCTGCACATGGTGGTCCACGGCATCGGCGCCCTGGAGGGGTACGAGGGCCTCACCCGCCTCTCCGAGGCCTACGAGCTGCTGAGGTCCTGGGGCCTGCCCACCTCCCGGCACAACAGGGTCGTCGACGACCTCGACGGCGTCCGCGCGTTCATCGCCCACTACGGCGAGAACCGCCACTCCGTGGAGCACGAGATCGACGGCGTCGTCGTCAAGCTCGACGAGATCCCGCTCCAGGGCCGCCTGGGCTCCACCTCCCGCGCCCCGCGCTGGGCGATCGCGTACAAGTACGCGCCGGAGGAGGTCAACACCAAGCTCGTCAACATCCGGGTGGGCGTGGGCCGGACCGGCCGGGTCACGCCGTACGCGCAGGTCGAGCCGGTCACGGTGGCCGGTTCCGAGGTCGAGTTCGCCACCCTGCACAACCAGGACGTGGTCAAGGCCAAGGGCGTGCTGATCGGCGACACGGTCGTGCTGCGCAAGGCCGGTGACGTCATCCCGGAGATCCTCGGGCCGGTCGTCGATCTGCGCGACGGCACCGAGCGCGAGTTCGTGATGCCCTCCGAGTGCCCCGAGTGCGGTACGCCGCTCAGGCCGATGAAAGAGGGCGACGTCGATCTGCGCTGCCCCAACGCGCGGGCGTGCCCGGCCCAGTTGCGCGAGCGCCTGTTCTACCTCGCGGGCCGCAAGGCGCTGGACATCGAGCAGTTCGGCTATGTCGCCGCGGCCGCCCTCACCAAGCCGCTGGAGCCCGCGGAGCCGCCGCTGAAGGACGAGGGCGACCTGTTCGACCTGACGGTGGAGCAGTTGCTCCCCATCAAGGCCCACGTCCTCGACCAGGACAGCGGTCTGCCCAAGCGCGATCCGAAGACCGGCGAGGAGAAGGTCGTCACGGTCTTCGCCAACCAGCAGGGCGAGCCGAAGAAGAACGCGCTCGCGATGCTGGAGAACATCCGGGCCGCCAAGGAGCGCCCGCTCGCGCGCGTGCTCACCGGCCTGTCGATCCGTCACGTCGGACCGGTCGCGGCCCAGGCGCTGGCCCGGGAGTTCCGCTCCATCGACCGCATCGAGCAGGCCGGTGAGGTGGAGTTGGCGAACACGGAGGGTGTGGGCCCGATCATCGCCGCCTCGCTCAAGGAGTGGTTCGCCGAGGAGTGGCACCAGGAGATCCTGCGCAAGTGGCGGGAGGCCGGCGTCCGCATGGAGGAGGAGAGCTCCGGCGAGGACGAAGGCCCGCGCCCGCTCGAGGGATTGACGGTCGTGGTGACCGGAACCCTCGAACAGTTCACCCGCGACGGCGCCAAGGAGGCGCTGCAGAGCCGGGGGGCGAAGGTGACCGGCTCGGTGTCGAAGAAGACCTCCTTCGTGGTCGTGGGTGACAACCCCGGTTCGAAGTACGACAAGGCGATGCAACTGAAGGTGCCCGTGCTGAACGAGGACGGTTTCGTCGTCCTTCTGGAGCGCGGGCCGGACGCGGCGGCCGAAGTCGCGCTTCCGACCGGCGAGTAGGGGTTGAACTCCACCCGTTCGGCGCATATCAGATGCATACGGGTGGCCGGGGCGCATTCGGGCAACCGTCGACGACCGCTGCCCGTGGAAGCCTTCTGCGGCCTACTGTTGAGCTGTGCGCCCGCCGTGCCCAACCGCGGTCGGGGCATCCCCGTGCTCGTCAGGAGTACGTGGAAGGGTTTTCCAGCGCGGTGCCGTCCAGGGGTTGTGGGGCATCGGGCCGCGTGGCGTGGGCACCGCCGGCTGTGAGAGGGACGGGAATGGAACCGACCGAGAGCGCCGCCCCGCACTCACGGCTGCGCCGGATGGCCGACGCATGGCGGGGGAGACGGGGGCGGACGCCGGAGCGTCCGGGCGCCATGGAGCGCGCCGGACGCATTGCCGCCGGACAGTACACCGTCGCCCGCGCCCGTGCCTCCGCACATACGGCCGTCGAACGTTTTTCCGGGCTGCCCGGCGACGAACCCGAACGGCACCGGGTCCGCTCCGCGTTGCCCGTGGCGATCGTCGCGGCGGCCGGGTCCGCGCTGAGCGCCGGCGTGTACCAGGCGTTCACCGACCACCACGCGCTCTTCCCGTCCGGCACGGCCGGCTGGTCCCTGGCCCTGCTCACCGGCGTCATCGTCGGTCACCTGGTCATGCTCGGCCGGGCCCGCTGGTGGGGCGGCACCGGCTCCGGCGCCACCCTCACCGTCGCCGTGCTGCTGCTCTACGGCTGGGTGCCCGCCGGGATGGTCAGCCTCACCGTCGTCGTCCTGGTCGGAATGGCCCGGCGCCACCACTGGCGGCAGGGCGTGCTGCACGGGTCGGTGGACATCCTCGGCATCGGCGCCGGCGGCCTGATGCTGGGCGCCTTCGGCCGCGTACCGACCGTGGAGAGCCCCTGGAGCCCGGGCGGTTGGACCGCCTCCACCCTGCCTCAGGTGGTGCTGGCCGCCGGCGCCTACCTCCTGGTCACCCGCGCCCTGCTGTGGTTCGTGCACAACTCCCGCAACGGCGGAGTGCCCACCGTCGCCCGCACCGCCGTGATCAGACAGGGACTGGTCGCCGTCGCCCTGCTCGGCATCTCCCCGCTGGTCTGCGTCGTCGCCGTGGCCAAACCCGTGCTGCTGCCGCTGTTCGCCGTCCCGCTGATCGCCCTCGACTCCTCCTTGTGGATAGCCCGTGCCCGGGCCGAGGAGCAACTGCGCGACCCGCTGACCGGACTGCCCAACCGGCAGTGGCTCCTGGAGCGCATCTGGACCGCCCTGGACGACGCCGAACGCATCGGCGCCCGGTCCGCGCTGATGCTGATCGACCTGGACCGGTTCCGTTCGGTCAACGACACACTCGGTCACCTCGCAGGGGACCGGCTGCTGTT
This sequence comes from Streptomyces sp. NPDC001204, assembly GCF_053598035.1. Taxonomy (NCBI): domain Bacteria; kingdom Bacillati; phylum Actinomycetota; class Actinomycetes; order Kitasatosporales; family Streptomycetaceae; genus Streptomyces; species Streptomyces sp. NPDC001204. The sequence goes on from NZ_JBSFJL010000008.1 coordinate 64,521, forward strand.
GCAGATCGCCGACCGGCTACGGCAGGCGCTGCCGCGCGGGGCGGAGGCGGCGCGGCTCGGCGGCGACGAGTTCGCCGTGCTGCTGCCGGTCGCCGACTCCACGACGTCCGCGACCCGTATCGCGCGCGCCCTGGTCACCGTCCTCAGCTCCCCGCTCGACCTCGACGGGCTCACCCTGGTCCTGGAGGCCAGCGCGGGAGTCGCCGTCTTCCCCGACCACGCCCTGGACGCCGAAGGCATGCTGCGCCGGGCGGACGTGGCGATGTACCAGGCCAAGCGGGACCGCACGGGCGTGGAGGTCTACGAGTCCAAGCGGGACTCCAACACCCCCGACCGGCTGGGGCTGCTGGGCGATCTGCGCCGGGCCCTCGACGCCCACGAGGTCCAGCTGCACTACCAGCCGAAGGTCCGCTTCGACGGACAGGTCGCGGGCCTGGAGGCGCTGGTCCGCTGGGTGCACCCCGAGCGCGGCAAGGTGCCGCCGGACGAGTTCATAGCGATCGCCGAGTCCTCGGGCCTGATGCCCCATCTGACGGAGTACGTGCTGGAGACCGCGCTCGCGCAGGTCGCCCGGTGGCGGGCCCAGGGCCTGTACGTCCCGGTCGCGGTCAACGTCTCCCCGCGCGATGTGCACATCCCCGGGTTCGCCGGTTCGGTGGCCGCCCGGCTGGCCCGGCACGGCGTGCCGGCGGGAGCGCTCCAACTGGAGATCACCGAGCACGTCCTGCTGGAGGACCCGCAGCGGGCCGCCGACACCCTGCACGCGCTGACCGGGCACGGCGTGAAGATGTCCCTGGACGACTTCGGCACCGGCTACTCCTCGCTGGTGCACCTGCGCCGGCTGCCGGTGAGCGAGCTGAAGATCGACCGCTCGTTCGTGGCCCGGCTGGCGGTCGACACGGAGGACGCCGAGATCGTGCGCTGCACCGTCGACCTCGCGCACTCCCTCGGGCTGCTGGTCGTCGCGGAGGGCGTCGAGGACGACGAGACCTGGGAACGGCTGCGGGACCTCGGCTGCGACGCCGTACAGGGCTGGCTCGTCGCGGCCGCGATGCCGCCGGAGGAGACGACGGCGTGGCTGCGGGCGCGCGGATCACGCGGCTGGCAGCGCCCCGCCGCCGCGCTGCCCGCGGCGGCGGCCGACGAGTGACCATTCCGCCCGTCCGTCAGTCCTGAGAGCGGGCCGGGCCCGCCATCCGACCGGGGGAGTCGCACCATGTCGCTGTTCGTGCCGAAGTTCGACGAAACCGTGCTGGTCCGTGACGCTCGGGCCGAGGTGGTCGGCGGGGACCCCGTCGGCGTGAAGCTGCTGGCCGACAGCAGCGCGACCGGCGGCGCGCTGTCGACCGTGCGCGTCACCCTGGCCGAGGGCGCCGACGGCGCCCGGCCGCACCGGCACGACAACTCCGCCGAGATGTTCTTCGTCCTGGACGGGACCGCGGAGCTGCTCTCCGGCGACGACGTGGTCACCGCCGAGCGCGGTGACCTGGTCGTCGTCCCGCCGGGCCGGCCGCACGCGTTCGCCGCCGCCCCCGGCCGCCGGGCCGACCTCCTCATCGTCATCACCCCGGGCGTCGAGCGCTTCGCGTACTTCCGCCACCTCCAGCGCATCCGCCTGGGCGAGGTCACCCCGGAGAGCCTGCTGGAGGTGCAGGACCTGTACGACAACCACTTCCTGAGCAGCCGTGCCTGGGACGCGCGCCGCTGAACGCCGGCCCCCGTGGGGCGGCGTCCGGCAAACCGTTTCACGGCCACCCCGTCCCGCCCCATAGGATTGGGCCAAAGCACACACACTCACCCCAGAGGATCGCTGCATGCCTGGCATCACGCGCGAGGAGGTCGCCCACCTCGCCCGGCTGGCGCGTCTGGAGCTGAAGCCCGAGGAACTCGACCACCTCGCGGGACAGCTCGACGACATCATCGGCGCGGTGGCCCGCGTCAGCGAGGTCGCCGACCAAGACGTACCGCCGACCTCCCACCCGCTGCCGCTGACCAACGTCATGCGCGCGGACGAGGTCCGTCCGTCGCTCACCTCCGAGCAGGCGCTCTCCGGCGCCCCGGCCCAGGAGCAGCAGCGTTTCAAGGTGCCGCAGATCCTGGGTGAGGAGTGACAGCCGTGACGGACATGAACAGCATCATCAGGCTCACCGCCGCCGAGACCGCCGAGAAGATCGCCTCCGGCGAGCTGACGGCCGTCGCGGTCACCCAGGCCCACCTGGCCCGGATCGAGGCCGTCGACGAGAAGGTGCACGCCTTCCTGCACGTCGACCGGGAGGGCGCGCTCGCCCAGGCCCGCGCCGTCGACGAGAAGCGCGCACGCGGCGAGGAGCTCGGCCCGCTGGCCGGCGTGCCGCTCGCGCTCAAGGACATCTTCACCACCGAGGGCATCCCCACGACCGTCGGTTCGAAGATCCTCGAAGGCTGGATCCCGCCGTACGACGCGACGCTCACCAAGCGGCTGAAGGACGCCGACGTGGTGATCCTCGGCAAGACCAACATGGACGAGTTCGCCATGGGGTCCTCCACCGAGAACAGCGCCTACGGGCCCACCGGCAACCCCTGGGACCTCACCAGGATCCCCGGCGGCTCCGGCGGCGGGTCGAGCGCCGCGCTCGCCTCCTACCAGGCCCCGCTCGCCATCGGCACCGACACCGGCGGCTCCATCCGCCAGCCGGCCGCCGTCACCGGCACGGTCGGCGTCAAGCCGACGTACGGCGCGGTCTCCCGCTACGGCATGGTCGCCTTCTCCTCCTCCCTCGACCAGGGCGGCCCCTGCGCCCGCACGGTCCTGGACGCGGCCCTGCTACACGAGGTGATCGCCGGGCACGACCCGCTCGACTCCACCTCCATCGACGAGCCGGTCCCGCCGGTCGTCGAGGCCGCCCGCAACGGCAGCGTCGCGGGTATGCGCGTCGGCGTCGTCAAGCAGTTCCGCGGCGAGGGCTACCAGGCCGGCGTCATCCAGCGGTTCGACGAGTCCGTCGAACTGCTCAAGGAGCTGGGCGCCGAGATCGTCGAGCTGGACTGCCCGTCCTTCGACCTGGCCCTGTCGGCGTACTACCTGATCGCGCCGTCCGAGTGCTCGTCCAACCTGGCCCGCTTCGACGGCCTGCGCTACGGCCTGCGCACCGGCGACGACGGCACGCGCTCCGCCGAGGACGTCACCTCCCTCACCCGTGAGGAGGGCTTCGGCGCCGAGGTCAAGCGCCGGATCATGCTCGGCACGTACGCGCTCAGCTCCGGCTACTACGACGCGTACTACGGCAGCGCCCAGAAGGTCCGCACCCTGATCAAGCGGGACTTCGACAAGGCGTTCGAGCAGGTCGACGTGATCGTCTCCCCGACGACCCCGACCACCGCCTTCGCGATCGGCGAGCGCGCCGACGACCCGATGGCGATGTACCTCGCCGACCTGTGCACCATCCCGACCAACCTGGCGGGCAACGCGGCCATGTCGCTGCCCTGCGGTCTCGCCCCGGAGGACAACCTCCCGGTGGGCCTGCAGATCATCGCCCCGGTGATGAAGGACGACCGCCTGTACAAGGTGGGTGCCGCCGTCGAGGCCGCCTTCGTGGAAAAGTGGGGGCACCCGCTGCTCGAGGAGGCTCCGTCGCTGTGAGTAAGGCACTCGCCAAGGCCAAGGGCTTCAAGAAGTCCAAGTCCGGTACGTACCTGTCCATGGCCACCACCGCGTTCGGCGCGGTGGGTGTCGCCAAGCAGATCAAGAAGGCACGCGCCGAGCACGACACGCTGCGCCTGATCGACGCCACCGTGTCCGCCGTAGCGATCGTCACCGGCCTCGCCATCCTCTGCCGCGAGCTCAAGCGGCTGGGCGACGACGACGTCCTGCTGGGCTGAGAGGGAAGTTTTCACCGTGACCACCACGACCGACCTGGTGTCGTACGAGGACGCGCTGGCGTCGTACGACCCCGTCATGGGCCTCGAGGTCCATGTCGAACTCGGCACCGCCACCAAGATGTTCTGCGGCTGCTCGACCGCGCTCGGCGCCGAGCCGAACACCCAGACCTGCCCGACCTGCCTCGGCCTGCCCGGCGCGCTCCCCGTCGTCAACGCGACGGGCGTGGAGTCCGCCATCAAGATCGGCCTCGCGCTGCACTGCGAGATCGCCGAGTGGTGCCGCTTCGCCCGGAAGAACTACTTCTATCCGGACATGCCGAAGAACTTCCAGACCTCCCAGTACGACGAGCCGATCGCCTTCAACGGCTACCTCGACGTGCAGCTGGAGGACGGCGAGACCTTCCGCGTGGAGATCGAGCGCGCCCACATGGAGGAGGACACCGGCAAGTCGACGCACGTCGGCGGCGCCACCGGCCGCATCCACGGCGCGTCCCACTCCCTGCTGGACTACAACCGCGCCGGCATCCCGCTGATCGAGATCGTCACCAAGCCGATCACCGGTGCCGGCGAGCGGGCTCCGGAGGTGGCCAAGGCCTACGTCCGTGAGCTGCGCGAGCTCATCCGGGCGCTCGGCGTGTCCGAGGCCCGTATGGAGATGGGCCAGATGCGCTGCGACGTCAACCTGTCGCTGATGCCCAAGGACGCCGACAAGTTCGGCACCCGCTCCGAGACGAAGAACGTCAACTCGCTGCGGTCCGTGGAGCGCGCGGCCCGTTTCGAGATCCAGCGCCACGCCGCCGTGCTGAACGGCGGCGGCACGGTGATCCAGGAGACCCGCCACTTCCACGAGGACACGGGGTCCACGACCTCCGGCCGCGTCAAGGAGGAGGCCGAGGACTACCGGTACTTCCCCGAGCCGGACCTGGTCCCGGTGGCGCCCTCGCGCGAATGGGTCGAGGAGATCCGGGCCGCGCTGCCCGAGCTGCCGCTGGTGCGCCGCAACCGGCTCCGCGAGGAGTGGGGCGTCTCGGCCACCGAGATGCAGGCCATCCTCAACGCCGGTGCCCTGGACCTCATCGTCGCCACCATCGACGCCGGTGCCGACGCCGCCTCCGCCCGCAAGTGGTGGATGGGCGAGCTGGCGCGTGCCGCCAACGAGTCCGGCAAGGCGCTGGACGAGCTGGCGATCACGCCGGCGCAGGTCGCCCGGGTCACCGAGCTGGTCGCCAAGGGCGATCTGAACGACAAGCTGGCCCGCCAGGTCATCGAGGGCGTCCTCGCCGGCGAGGGCACCCCGGACGAGGTCGTCGACAAGCGCGGCCTGAAGGTTGTTTCCGACGAGGGCGCGCTGACCGCCGCCGTCGACGAGGCCATCGCCGGGAACCCGGCCGTCGCGGACAAGATCCGCGGCGGCAAGGTGGCCGCGGCCGGCGCCCTGGTCGGCGCGGTCATGAAGGCCACCCGCGGCCAGGCCGACGCGGCCCGCGTCAAGGAGCTGATCCTGGAGAAGCTCGGCGTCGAGGGCTGAGCCCGCGAACCGTCTCGGGGGGTGCACCGTATCCGGTGCACCCCCCGAGGCATGCCCGTACGGGGGACGGTCCGACCCCCCGTCGGTGCCGTCGGACGGAGGCGCTACGCTCGCGCGCCATGAGTGGACGCGCCGATTCCGAAACGCACCCCGCGATATCCGGGGCCGACGACGTCGAGGCGGCCGGGACGGAGGACCACGCCGAGGGCGACGTCGACGTGGGGGAGGACGGCGCCGTGAAGGACGACGGCGCCGTGGGTGAGGACGGCGCCGAGGACGAGGCGGAGGACCCCGCTGAGGTCGCGCGCCGCGCCCGGTGGACGGCGGCCGGGGCCGGGGTCCTGCTGACGCTCGCCGGACTCGCGGCCTCGCTGATGCGGCTGTCCCGCTCGGCGTCCGCGCTCGTCCCGGCCGCCTACGCCGCCGGCGCCGCCGTCTGTGCCGTGGCGGCCTTCATCGGCTCCCGGGGACGCACCCGGCGGGCACTGTGGCTGCTGATCGCCGGGGTGATGGTGATGGCGTTCGGCGACCAGCTCGACTGACCGTGCGGTGGGGACCCGGAGGGGTGACAGGCTTCATCCGCGTTTCCTGTGAATTGGGTCGCACTGCTGTGAATCAGCACACGAACCGGCTAAACGATCAGATTCGCCTGCAAGAGTGTCTTGAGATTGCTCATGCGTTCTTTGCGGGCTGTTCCGATCATGGACGTCTTTTCCCGGTCAAAGATCCACAAATCCCCTGGGAGCACGTTCGTGGCAGCCCTAGCGCGCTGGTGTGTCCGGCACCGCCTCGTCGTCGTACTGCTCTGGCTCCTTGCCTTCGGTGGGGTCACCGCGGCCGCCTCGGTCACCGGCTCCGCCTACTCCAACGACTACGAGGTCCCCGGCACCGACTCGGGACGCGCCACCCAGCTGCTCAAGGAGGGCTTCCCGGGACTCGGCGGAGACAGCGACACCGTCGTCTGGCACACCACGTCCGGCACGGTGCGCGCCCCGGACGTCGAGCAGACCATGACCCGCACCCTGGACAAGATCGCCGCCATGCCCCAGGTGGCGTCCGTGACCAGCCCCTACAAGGACCAGGACGTCCAGGGCTCCGACCAGATCAGCCCCGACGGGCACACCGCGTACGCCACGGTCACCTTCACCCGCCCCTCCCAGGACATCACCAAGCCCCAGGCCGAGGCCGTGGTCGAAGCGGCCAAGGCGGCCGAGACCGGCGGGCTCCAGGTGGAACTCGGCGGCAGCGCGATCAGCCTCACCGCGGCCTCCGGCGACCACACCGCCGAGATCGTCGGCGTGCTCGTCGCCGCCGGGGTGCTGCTCATCGCCTTCGGCTCGCTCGCCGCCGCCGTGCTGCCCATCGCCACCGCGCTGCTGAGCGTGGGCACCGCGCACGCCGCCATCGGACTCCTCGGCCACGCCATGACGGTCGCCGACTTCGCGCCCATGCTGGGCATGCTGATCGGACTCGGCGTCGGCATCGACTACGCGCTGTTCATCGTCACCCGGCACCGCCGCGGACTGAAACGCGGACTCAGCCCCACCGAGGCGGTCACGAACGCCGTCGCCACCACCGGACGAGCCGTCGTCTTCGCGGGTGCCACGGTGTGCATCGCCCTGCTCGGCATGCTCATCCTGCGGCTGGGCTTCCTCAACGGCGTGGCGGTCGCCGCCTCGCTGACCGTCGTCCTCACCGTCGCCGCCTCGGTGACCCTGCTGCCCGCGCTGCTGTCCTTCATCGGCCCGCGCGCCCTGAGCCGCCGCGAAAGGCGCCGTCTGGCCGAACACGGGCCCGAGCCCGAGGTGCCCACCGGGTTCGCCGCCCGCTGGTCGGCCTTCGTCGAACGCCACCCCAAGGCGCTCGGCCTCGTCGCCCTCGCCGTCGTCACCGTGCTGGCCCTGCCCACGTTCTCCCTCCACCTCGGCACCTCCGACCAGGGCAACGACCCCAGGACGGCGACCACCCGGAAGGCGTACGACCTCGTCGCCGAGGGCTTCGGGCCGGGCGTCAACGGGCCGCTCACCCTGGTGACCCGCGTGGAGGGGGCCGAGGGCAGGCTCGCCCTGGACAACCTCGACACCACCTTGCGCGCCACCGAGGGCGTCGTCGCGGTGACCCCGGTGACCTACAACTCCGGCGGCACCATGGCCTACCTCAACGTGGTCCCCGACTCCGCGCCGCAGTCCCAGCGCACCAGCGACCTCGTCCACCGGCTGCGCACCGACGTGCTGCCGCGCGCCGAGACCGGCACCACGCTCGACCTGCACGTCGGCGGGGTCACCGCCGGATACGACGACTTCGCCGGCGTGATCATCGGCAGACTGCCGCTGTTCGTCGGCGTGGTGGTCGGCCTCGGCTGCGTACTGCTGCTGCTCGCCTTCCGGTCCCTCGGCATACCGCTGAAGGCCGCCGCGATGAACATCGCCGCCGTCGCCGCCGCGTTCGGTGTCGTCGTCACGATCTTCCAGTGGGGCTGGGGCAGCGAGTTCCTCGGCCTCGGCCGGGAGGGACCGATCGAGCCCTTCCTGCCCGTGATCATGGTCTCGGTGCTCTTCGGGCTCTCCATGGACTACCAGGTCTTCCTGGTCAGCCGGATGTACGAGGAGTGGCTGGAGACCGGTGACAACCGGCGGGCGGTCCGCGTCGGGCTCGCCGAGACCAGCCGGGTGATCAACTCCGCCGCGGTCATCATGATCTCGGTCTTCCTCGCCTTCGTCCTCAGCGGCGACCGCGTGATCGCCATGTTCGGCATCGCGCTCGCCTCCGCCGTCGCCCTCGACGCCTTCGTGCTGCGTACGCTGCTCGTGCCCGCCCTGATGCACATGCTCGGCCGCGCCAACTGGTGGCTGCCGCGCCGGCTCGACCGCGTGCTGCCCCGGATCAGCATCGAGCCGCCCGAGTGCCGCGCGGCGCATGAGAGGCTCACGGACGTCGTGGACGCTCTGACGAAGGAGACGCAGCGGGATGTACGCGATACCTCTGGGTGACGAGGGAGCCGAACTGCGGCCCCTGGAGCCGTGGCACGCCGACGAGTTCCTCGCGCACCTGGAGCGGGGACGGGAGTTCGTCACGCGGCACATCCCGTTCGGCGCGAACGCCACGGACGTGGACTCCGCGCGAGCCGTCCTCCAGGCGTACGCCGACAAGCACGCCGCCGACAGCGGCTTCCTGCACGGGCTGTGGCTGGAGGGCGAGCTGGTCGGGGGACTGCTGTTCCGCGTCTTCGACACGGCCACCGGCACCTGCGAGATCGGCTGCTGGCTGGAGCCGGCCGGCACCGGGCGCGGACTCGTCACACGCGGGGCGCGGGTGCTCATCGACTGGGCGTTCGACGAGCGGGGCATGCACCGTGTGGAGTGGCACGCCTCCTCCGCCAACGAGCCGAGCATCAACGTGGCGCGACGGCTGGGGATGACCCGCGAGGGCGTCCTGCGCGAGAGGTTCCCCTACCGGGGCGTGCGCCAGGACATGGAGGTGTGGGCGGTGCTCGCCCCCGAGTGGCGTGAGGCACGCGCGCGCGACGGTCGTTGAGACGGCCGGGCGGGTTCGCCACCGTCCACGTGCCGCCGTCCCCCCGTGCCAGGTGAGGTTCCGGGCGGACCCTGGACCCGCCTTACCCGCGTCCACCGGTGCCTTACGGCCGCCCGGCGGCCCCCGCACACGCGCCTAAGGCACCCCGCGCGGGGAAGATGCGGAACTCTCCCGATGTGGCCGTACCCCCTGGGAGACGACAGTGGAGGCATCGCGGAAAGCGACGCCGAAACCCACCGCTCACCGGGGAGAGAACATGTTCCACTACGAACTGCACCAGCTGCGCTCCGCCGAACTCGGCCGCCGCGCCGAGCAGAACCGCCTGGTCCGCGAGGTCCTGCGCGCCCGCCGTGCCGCCCGTCGCTCGGCCGACGGGCGAACCGCCGAGGCGGAGCCCCATACCCACGGACCCCACCACCGGCGGCGGTTCGCCCGCGCGGCGTGAACACGGGCCGGCGCGATCCCGGCGGCGGGGACGGCCCCGGCTCCACGGGGGTGGGCCGGGACCTCCCGCAGGCCCGTTCGTCTGCCGTGGGGAAAACAGGTGCCGCCCTGTCGGACCCTCGTGCGATGCTCGGGCATGTGGAGACCAGGTCCGTCAGTCCGGTGTTCGTCGGCCGCGCCGACGAGTTGAGCACTCTGCACGACGCGCTCGCCCGCGCGGCCCGAGGAGAGCCGCAGGCCCTGCTGCTCGGCGGTGAGGCGGGCGTCGGCAAGACCCGCCTGATCGAGGAGTTCACCGGTGCCGCGCTTCGAGCCGGCGCCGTCGTGGCGCTCGGCGGCTGCGTGGAGATCGGCGCCGACGGACTGCCGTTCGCCCCCTTCTCCGCCGCCCTGCGCGCCCTGCGCCGCGAACTGCCCGGCGAACTCGCCGCGGCGGCCGCCGGGCAGGAGGAGGAACTCGCCCGGCTGCTGCCCGAACTCGGCGATCCGGCCCCCTCGCGAGGCACCGGCCGGCACGACGAGGAGGGCATGGCCCGCCTCTTCGAACTCACCGCCCGCCTGCTGGAGCGCGTCGCCGCCGACCACACGGTCGTCGTCGCCCTGGAGGACCTGCACTGGGCCGACGCCTCCACCCGGCACCTGCTCGCCTACCTCCTGCGCACCCTGCGCACCGGCCGCCTCGTCGTTCTGGCCACCTACCGGTCCGACGACATCCACCGCCGCCACCCGCTACGGCCCCTGCTCGCCGAACTCGACCGGCTGCGCACGGTCCGCCGTCTCGAACTCGCCCGCTTCACCCGGCAGGAGGCGGGCCGTCAGATCGCCGGCATCCTCGCCACCGAACCGGACCCGGTCCAGGTCGACGAGATCTTCGAACGCTCCGACGGCAACGCCTTCTTCGTCGAGGAACTCGCCGTCGCCGCCCACGAGGGCTGCCGCACCAGCCTCAGCGACTCCCTGCGCGACCTGCTGCTCGTCCGGGTCGAGACGTTGCCCGAGCCCGCCCAGCGGATCGCCAGGATCGCCGCCGAGGGCGGGTCCACCGTCGAGCACCGGCTGCTCGCGGCCGTGGCCCGGCTCACCGAGGACGACCTCATCGAGGCGCTGCGGGGCGCCGTGAACGCCAACATCCTCATCGCCGCCCCCACCGGCGACGGCTACCGCTTCCGGCACTCCCTGGTGCGCGAGGCCGTCAGCGACGACCTGCTGCCCGGCGAGCGCTCCCGCCTCAACCGCCGCTACGCCGAGGCTCTGGAGGCCGACCCGACCCTCGTCCCCGCCGACCAGCGCGTCATGCGGCTGGCCAGCTACTGGTACCACGCCCACGACCCGGCCAAGGCCCTGCCCGCCGTCCTCGACGGCTCCGTCGCGGCCCGCGCCCGGCACGCCTACAGCGAGCAACTGAGGCTGCTGGAACGGGCGATGGAACTGTGGGACGCCGCGCCCCAGGACGTACGCTCCCGGCTGCGTCCCGTCGACTACACCGAGACGTACTCCCCGTGCGGCTGCGACCCGGCGACCACCCCGCTGACCTACCTCGACCTGCTGGCCGAGGCCGCCGTGGCCGGCCGCTTCTGCGGGGAGCGGGACCGCTCCATGAAGATCATCAAGCGGGCGCTGCGTCTCCTGGAGGACGAGAACGACCCTCTGCGGGCCGCCTGGTTCTGGGTCCAGCGCTCCTGGCTGGTCCAGGCGAAGGCCCACGGCGACGGCTGGCGGGAACTGGGCACCGCGCAGGAGCTGGTGCGCGGGCTGCCGCCGTCCGAGGTGCACGCCGAGGTGCTGGCCAACGTCGCCAACTGGTCCATGGTGCACGTGCCGGGGCCCGACGCCTTCTCCGCCGCCGAACGGGCAGTGGAGTACGCGCGCATGGTCGGCGCCTGCGAGATCGAGATGACCGCGCGGCTCACCCTCGGCAGCCTCATGGTCCAGGCCGGCGACGTCGAGGCGGGCCTCGCCGAGATGTACGAGGTCAACAAACGCACCGTCGGCGACGGCATCGCCGCCGTCGCCGGCCGCTCCTACGTCAACCTGCCCTCCGAGCTGGAGTCCGTCGGCCGCTCCCGCGAGGCCGTGCCGCTGATGGAGGAAGGGATCGCCTTCACCCGGCGTTTCGGCCTGCTGAACAGCGAGGCGTGGGTGTGGGGCAACCTCGCCGAGTCGCTGTTCACCCTGGGGCGCTGGGAGGAGGCCGCCGAGGCGGCGTCCCAGTTCCGGCGCGCCGAGCAGAGCGCCAAGCCGCGCGGTTTCCACGCCCGGATCCGCGCCGAACTCGCCCTCGAACGCGGAGAACTCGCCGAGGCGTCCGAGCAACTGGCCAATGCCCGCGAGCACTTCGGCCCTCACGACTACGCACCCCAGTACTCCCTGCCGCTCGCCCGCATCGCGCTCGGGGTCGCTGCGGGCGAGGGCCGCCTGCTGGACGCCCGCGCCGAACTCGAACGCGTCCTGGACGACGGCTTCCCGCCAGGCACCCAGCGCTACGGCTGGCCGCTGCTGCTCACCGCCGCCACGGAGGAGACCCGCGCGGCAGGGCTGCCCGCCGCCGGCCCCGGACGCGCCGAGACCTTGCGGCGCATCCGCGGCGCCGCCAAGACGCTGGCCACCAACGTGCCCGTCTGGCAGGCGTACGAACGCTGGGTGCGCGCCGAACTGCTGCGCGCCGAGGGCCGCGGCTGCCCGGAGGAGTGGGTAGAGATCGTCGCCGCCTTCGAGACGCTGGAACGCCCCTACGACCTCGCCCGCGTGCGCTTCCGCCTCGCCGAGGCCCTGCTCGGCACCGACGAGGGCTCGCGGGACCGGGCCACCGAACTGCTGCGCCTGGCGCACGCCGTCGCCGAGCACCTGCGCGCCCGCCCGCTCGCCGACTCCGTCGCCCTGCTGGCCCGCCGCGCCCGCCTCGCCCTGACCGGCGCCCCGCAGCAGCCCTCCGCTTCCGCCGATCCGGTCGAGTCCCTGGGCCTGACCAGCCGGGAACGCGATGTCCTGCGACTGGTCTCGGCCGGCCGCACCAACCGCCGGATAGCCGAGGAACTCTTCATCTCGCCGAAGACGGCCAGCGTCCATGTCTCGAACATCCTGGCCAAGATGGGTGTTTCGGGCCGCGGAGAGGCGGCGGCTCTGGCCCACAGGCTGGGCCTGTTCCCACCGGGGGCCGAGGACCGGCCGGCCGCGGGATGACCGGAAGACGCCGACCGGGAGGGAAGCCGTGTTCAACGTTTTCGAGGAACTGTTCGCGCCCGGCCGCAAGCACACCCGGGACGAACAGAACCGGCTGGAGCTGACCCGGGAGGACGTCGGGGACAACGATCCCGGGCGCGGGCCGATCGATCTCGCCTCCGGAAAGGTCGTCGTACGGCCGCCCGAACCTCCCGCGGAGGAAGCCGGAACCGGGCGGGAGTGAGGTCCGGGGGCTACTTCACCTCCAGTTCCAGGATCCGGTCGTCGCCCTTCTTCGGAGTGCCCCGGCCGTCGGTGTTGCTGGTGACCAGCCAGAGCTTGTCGCCGCCCGCCGAGACCACCGTGCGCAGGCGGCCGTAGGTGCCGGTGAGGAACGCCTGGGGGGCCGCCGAGAGCTTGGTGCCGCTCAAGGGGATGCGCCACAGGCGCTGCCCCCTCAGGCCCGCCATCCAGATGGACCCCTTGGCGTAGGCGATGCCGCTGGGGGAGGCCACGTCCGTGTGCCACTGGGTTACCGGGTTGTGGAACCTCGGGTCGTTCGTCCTGCCCTCCGCGTCCGGCCAGCCGTAGTTGTCGCCCGGTTTGATCGCGTTCAGCTCGTCCCAGGTGTCCTGGCCGAACTCGGAGGCGAACAGACGCTGCTTGTCGTCCCAGGCCAGGCCCTGCACATTGCGGTGGCCGTACGAGTACACGGGGGAGCCGGGGTACGGGTTGCCCGGGGCGGGCTGGCCGTCGGGGGTCAGCCGCAGGATCTTGCCGGCCAGGGACTTCCTGTCCTGGGCCAGGCCGCGGTCACCGGTCTCGCCCGTGCCCGCGTACAGCATCCTGTCGGGGCCGAAGGCAATCCGGCCGCCGTTGTGGATGAGCCCCTTGGGGATGCCCTTGAAGATCGTGTCGGGTGCGCCCAGTTGCATACCGGCCGGCTTCTTGTCGTCGTACAGCATCCGGACGATGCGGTTGTCCGAGGCCGAGGTGAAGTAGGCGTAGATCATGTGGTCGGAGGCGTAGTCGGGGGACAGCGCGATGCCCAGCAGGCCGCCCTCGCCCTCCGGGGAGACCCCCGACACCCTGCCCAGTTCGGTCTTCTGCCCCGTCTTCTCGTCGACCCGCGTGATCGTCGCCTTGTCGCGGGAGGAGACGAGGAGACCACCGCCGGGGATCGGGGCCAGTCCCCAGGGGCTGTTCAGGCCCTCCGCGACCGTGCGCAGCACCTTCACCGCGCCCTTGGCCGGCGGCGCGGTCTCCGTGGGTGCCTGCCCGGAGGGCGAGGCCACCGCTGTCGTACGGCCGGGCGCGATGCCGTCCCCACCGGCCGACGCGCCCCCGGAGGAGCAGCCGGCCGTCAGCAGCAGGGCGGCGGCCAGCACGCCCGTCACAGCTCGACGTTGCACGATCTTGGTCCCTTCGACGCGGCGGGTTCTACCTGTCTTACACCGCCCGCACCTCCCAGGTTCCCGATCACCCGAATCCAACGCGGGCCCCGAATCCACCGCCGACGCGAAACCGTCACCCTGCCCCTGTCCGGCGAGCGGAGGGCGCGGTGTTATGCCCCCCCCGCCTGGGCCGAGCGGCTCACCACGGCCCGCGACTGGGAGATGCGGGCCGCGGGCCTCCGACCACGCCATGGCACCGCGCGGAGCCGCGAGATGGGGCCCACCGGCCGCCGTCCCTCCACTGACCACCGCGCACGCCCCGAGCGAGAACCGGCTCCGGACACCTGACGCCCCGCCCTGACAGCAACTCCCGACGCGGCCGGCGCCGCGCGGCGTACGGTGCTGCCACAGGCAGGCGGGCGCGTGTTGGTGTCCGGCGTGATGGCGGATGCGGGCCTGGTTTTCGGGTCTGGTGCTGCCGGGTGTGCGGTGGCCCAGAGGGAGGCGGGCTCGCGTGTTGGTGTCCGGCGTGGTGGTGGGTGGGGGCCTGGCCTTCGGCGCCGGTGCTGCCGGGTGTGCGGTGAGGCAGAGGTATGTGCGCGCGCTGGTGCCCGGCGTGGCGGCGAGCGTCGGTCAGGTCTCGAGACCGGCGCACCCGGCCCAGGCATCCGGCCCGAGCCTCCCGACCAGGCATCCGACCCAGGCTCCTGGGTCGGGTCTCCGGCCCGGCTCCCTGAGCTGGCTCTCCGGCCCGAGTCCCCGGGCCGGGCCCTTGCGGCAGGTTTCCGGGCTCTGGGGAGGCCGGTGCCGCAGGTGTGCGGTGCCGCGCACACGCGGGTGCTCCAGTGCGGGTCAGGCCTCCGGGTCGCGCTTCCCGGACCGGGCGTCCGGGATAGGCCTCCAGCCCAAGCCCCCGGCCCAGGTCCCCGGCCCAGGCATTCGGCCCAGGCATTCGGGCGAGGCCCCCGGCCCGAGCCCCCGGCCAAGGCCGGTCGCGTTCCAGGCGTGGCCTGGCTCAGTCCCACGAGCCCTGGGCCGCGGGCAGGCGGCTCAGTTCCGTCAGGTCCTCGGACGTCAGGCGCAGCTCCGCCGCACCCGCGTTCTCCGTCACCCACCGCTCCTGCTTGGTGCCGGGTACCGGGATCACGTGGCGGCCCTGGGCCAGTACCCAGGCCAGCGCCGCCTGGGCGGGTGTGACGTTCTCGCCGTGCCGGGCGGCCGTCCGCCGCAGGCCGGCCACGATCGGCTGGTTCGCGGCCATCATCTCGGCGGTGAAACGGGGGTGCCGGGCCCGTAGGTCGTCCGGCTCGAACCCCTGGCCGGGGGTGAGGGTGCCGGTCAGGAAGCCGTTGCCCAGCGGCATCGCCGCCAGGAAGCCGATCCCGCGCTCCGCGCACCACGGCAGCAACGACTCCAGCGCCTCCGGCGACCACACCGACAGCTCCGCCTGCACCGCGCTGACCGGGAAGACCTGCTGCACCCGCTCCAGCTGGCGGATCGTTCCGTCGTGCAGCCGCGCACCGGAGCGGCGCCGGCCTCGCGCACCCACCGCGCACAGGCCGAGCGCCCGCACCTTCCCGGCCCGCACGAGCTCCGCCATCGCCCCCCAGGTCTCCTCGACCGGGACCTCCGGGTCGGCGCGGTGCAGCTGGTAGAGGTCGATCACGTCCGTCTGGAGGCGTCTGAGCGAGGCGTCGCACGCCCGCCGCACATAGCCGGGACGCCCGTTGGCCACGATGTGCTGCTCGCCCACCAGCAGACCGACCTTCGTCGAGACGAAGGCGTCGGACCGCCGTTCCTTCAGCACCCGCCCCAGCAGCAGCTCGTTGGTGAACGGGCCGTACATGTCGGCCGTGTCCAGGAGTACCGAGCCCAGGTCCAGCGCCCGGTGCACGGCCCTGAGCGACTCCGTTCCCCGCTGCCGCGACGCGCTGTACGCCCAGCTCATCGGCATGCACCCCAGTCCTACGGCCCCCACCGCGAGTGCCGCCGCGCCGATCGTCCTGCGCTCCACTTGGCCGTAACCCTCCCTCTCTCAGGGCCCACCAACCTAACCTCTGGCCGCCCGTGCCCCTGGCATAGCCTCCTGAGCATGACTGCTGACGTATGGCTGCCCATTCCGCCGGACGAGATCGCGGGGCTTCCGCAGGGGCCCACCTACCGATTCTGGGACGGAGCCGAGGAGTTCCCCGCGGACCCCGCCGACTGCGCCTTCTACGTCGTGCCGTACATGAAGCCCGGCGGTGTCGGTCTGCGCCCGATGCCCCGGATGAGTTCGGTACGGGTCGTGCAGACGCTGTCCGCCGGCACCGACCACGTGGAGCCGGGCCTGCGGCACCTGCCGCCAGGCGTACGGCTGTGCAACGCGCGCGGGGTGCACGAGGCGAGTACCAGCGAGCTCGCCCTGACGCTCATCCTGGCCTCGCTGCGCGGCATCCCCGACTTCGTCCGGGCCCAGGACCGCGGCGAGTGGGGCGGCGGCTTCCGTCCCGCCCTCGCCGACAAGAACGTCCTCATCGTCGGCTACGGCTCGATCGGGGCCGCCATCGAGGACCGGCTCGTGCCCTTCGAGGTCGCGCGGGTGGCGCGCGTGGCGCGCTCCGCGCGCACCACGGAGCGCGGCCCGGTGCATCCGCTCACCGATCTTCACTCCCTGCTTCCGCAGGCCGATGTCGTCGTCCTGTCCACGCCCTTGACGGAGGCCACGCTCGGACTGGTGGACGCGGACTTCCTGGCACGGATGAAGGACGGCGCGCTGCTGGTGAACGTCGCGCGCGGCGGCGTGGTCGACACCAAGGCGCTGCTCGCCGAGGTGGACAGCGGCCGCCTCACCGCCGCCCTCGACGTCACCGACCCCGAGCCGCTGCCCCCGGGCCACCCCCTGTGGCACGCGCCGGGCGTGCTGATCAGCCCCCATGTCGGCGGCCCCACATCCGCCTTCATGCCGCGCGCCAAGCGGCTTCTGACGGATCAGTTGCGCCGTTTCGTGAACCAGGAGCCGCTCGCCAACGTGGTCCTCACGACGGGCACAGCAAGCGCCTAGTCCGTTTCGGGTACGGTCCGCGACCCTACGAACGCGCTCCGTACCCGCATCTGCGCTGGTCGTCACGGAGCGTAGAGAAGCTATGTCCCTGAGTGACGAGACTGGTGTATCGTCCCGACAGGGGCTGCGCCGCGCACCGTTCGGCGCCGGGGACGGACATTTCAAACTGCGAGGGGGGCGACGGGCGATGCACGGCCTATGGACGAACGATCCGACGCGGCGGGGCCGCCACCGGCGGCCCTGGCGCACGGCCGCGCGCAGACGCGGCCACCGCAGTCATCACAGCCATCACCACCACAGGCTCGGCGGTCGCCGGAGGCACGCCCACCCGGCGCACCGGAAGCCGGGGGGCCCGGCCGCACGGACCGCGAGGCGGCCCCGGTGAGCCCGCCACCGCCCGCCATGACCGCGTTCGACGGCGCCCTGCGGACGCCGTCCCCGCCGGGGGCGCTGCTGCCCCGGCCGCCGGCCGCCGACGGCCGTTCGAGACTGGCGCCGCAGCTCCTGCTGGCCCTGCTGTGCGCGGGGTACGCCATCGGTGCCGCGTTCGGCTGGGGTTCCAGCGAGGTCGCGTTGTTCATGGGCGACTTCGGGCTGAGCGCCGCGGCCGGCACCGCCGCCGTCTCGTGCGCGCTGTACGCACGCGGCCGCCACGTCCGCTTTCGAACCGCCTGGCTGCTGTTCGCCCTCTCCTCGGCGATGGCTGCCCTGGGCAACTCGGTCTGGGGGTGGTACGAAGTCGTCCTCGGCACGTCCGTGCCCAGTCCCAGTTACGCCGACCTGTTCTTCGTGTGCTTCGCGCCACCGGCGATCGTCGGTCTGCTCGTGCTCGCCAAGCGGCCGGTGAACAGGGCCGGGTGGGTGTGCCTGGCACTGGACGCGTGGCTGATCGGGGGCTCGCTGCTCACGTTGTCCTGGAGCCTCGCACTCGCCCAGGCGGCCAGGTTCGACGGGCCGAGCGTCGCGCAGACCGCGCTCTCGCTGGCGTACCCGCTGCTGGACATCGCCCTGGTCTCCATGGTGCTCGCGCTGCACTTCCGGTGCTCCCCGATCAACCGCACCGCGGTGAACACGGCGATCGGGGCACTCGCCCTGACCGTGCTGTGCGACGCCCTGTTCACCTCGCCGCTGGTGCACAACAACTACCGCTCGGGGCAACTGCTCGACGCCGGCTGGTTCGCCGGCTCCCTGCTCCTGGCGTACGCCCCGTGGGCGGCGCCCCGCCCGGGGCTGCCGGCCGCCGAGCAGTCCGACACGCACCCGTACCGGGCGGCGCCGTATCCGGCGGAGGGACACCAGTTGGACGGGCGTGAGCCGGACCCGCGCTCCGCCGACGGGCACGCGCGCGTGGCCGACGCCTACGGGCACATCCCCGAAGACCACGGCCGCGTACTGGACGACCACGTGCCCGGGCGGCAACCCGCCGTGGGCCCCGCGCACGGCGGGCCGCCCGCGCAGGGCGCGGACCACGACCGGTACCCGTCCGGCCGCCCCCTCGCCGGCTCCCTCGCCGCCCTCACTCCGTACCTCGCCGCCGCCGTGTGCACGCTGGGGGTCCTGTACAACGCGCTCAACGGCCACAGCGTCGACCGCGTGGTGCTGATCAGCGCCGGCGCCGTCGTGCTGGTGCTCGTCGTGCGCCAGGGCATCGTGCTGCGCGACAACATCGCGCTCACCCAGGAGCTGGCCCAGAAGGAGAACCACTTCCGCTCCCTGGTGCAGGGCTCCAGCGACGTCATCATGATCGCCGCGCCCAACGGGATCCTGCGGTACGTCTCCCCGGCCGCCGCCGGGGTGTACGGGCGGCCGGCGGACGAACTGGTCGGGACCGAACTGGCCGGGCTCATCCACCCGGAGGACCTGGGCTGCGTGGTGCACGAGGTGCGCCGTTTCCTGGTCGCCAGCGCGCGCCAAGAGCCCACTACGCGCATCGAGTGCCGCTTCCGCTCCGGCGACGGCGGCTGGCTCAACGTGGAGTCGACCGTCAACCGCCACCACGGCGGCCTCATCTTCAACAGCAGGGACGTGACCGAGAGGGTGCGCCTGCAGGCGCAGCTCCAGCACAACGCCGAGCACGACCCGCTCACCGACCTGCCCAACCGGGCGCTGTTCACCAAGCGCGTCCAGCAGGCCCTGTCCGGCCGCCGCTCGACCGACCACGGCACGGCCGTGCTCTTCATCGACCTCGACGGCTTCAAGGCCGTCAACGACACGATCGGGCACCAGGCCGGGGACGAGCTGCTCGTCCAGGCCGCCCGCAGACTCCAGGAGGCGGTACGGCACGGCGACACCGCCTCCAGACTCGGCGGCGACGAGTTCGCGGCCCTGATCGTCGGGGACGGCACCCGCGACCGCACCGCCCGTGAACGGCACATCCTGGAGCTCGCCGACCGCCTCAGGGTGACGCTGTCGCAGCCGTACCTCATCGACGGCAACGAGGTGCGCGTGGCCGCCTCCATCGGTGTGGCCTTCGCCGAACAGGGTCTCGGCGCGGGGGAGTTGCTGCGCAACGCCGACCTCGCCATGTACCGCGCCAAGGCGGCGGGCAAGGGCCGGGTCGAGCTGTACAAGCCACAGATGCAGCAGGACGTCGTCCGCAGGGCGGAGCTGGCCACCCGGCTCAGAAACGCCCTGCACGAGGGCGAGTTCACCCTGCTGCACCAGCCGGTGGTCCGCCTGGACGACGGCCGGATCACCTCGGTCGCGGCCCAGGCGCGCTGGCGGTCCTCGCAGGGCGTGCACTTCACGCCCGCCGAGTTCCTGAGGGTGGCCGAGGACGGCGACAGGACGTCCGAACTGGGCCGCTGGCTGCTGGAGGAGGCCGTCGCGCAGGCCGCCGAGCGCGCCGCGGCCGGCCCGAACGTGTCCGTGGCGGTCCGGATGGGCGCCCGCCGTCTGGTGGACCGCTCGCTGCCGCCCGGCTCCGTGGAGGCCCTTCTGACCCGGCACGGGCTGCCGTCCGGCGCCCTGGTGATCGAGCTGTCCGACACCGACCCGCGGGTGCCGCTGGACGAGCTGGAGCGGCGTCTGGCCGCGCTGCGGCGGCTCGGTGTGCGCATCGCGCTGGACGGCTTCGGCGGCGGCCACGGGGCCGTCACGGCCCTCCGGAGGCTCCCCGTCGACGTGCTGAAACTCGACCGCAGCCTGGTCGAGGGCGTCGTCGAGTCCGCCCGGCTGCACAAGATCACCAGTGGTCTGCTCCGGATCGCCGCCGATCTCGGGCTCCGGTCCGTGGCCGACGGCGTGGACCTGCCGGAGCAGGTCGTGGCCCTGCGCGCGATGGGCTGCACCCACGGGCAGGGCATGGCGTTCTCCGGCCCGCTGGACGAGTACCGGCTGCGCCGGGCGCTCACCTCCGGCCGCTACCCGGTGCCGCACGGTCCGGCCGAACCGGTGTTCGCCGGAGGAAGCGCCGGGGCCTACACCGCGGCGGCGCCCGTCGTCTTCGGAGGCGGGACGGCCCTCCGCTCACATAATGAGACTCCTGTCCCACCCACTTGACACCGGGTGCGTGCCGGAGGGAGGGTCATTTCCATGCGCACCCGAATTCTCGTACTTGGACAGCGCGTCGGCTGAGCTGGGACCCACCGGACGACGATCCGGAACCCAGCTACCTCACCGGCGCGCTTCCCCTCGCTTGCCTTACGGCACGAGGGGTTTTTTGTTGCACGAGTGCCAGGCGTGCAGCGTCCGAACTCCGCCCAAACCTCGCAAAAACCCTCAGCATCGAGAAGAGAATGCCGATGACCGAGCAGGCCACCGGGGCCCCTCATCCGCAGCCGCGGCCCCGATCCGGAGGACACCCGTCCGCGCCCGAGCACGTCACGGGTGCGAAGTCCCTCATCCGCTCGCTTGAGGAGGTCGGGGTCGACACCGTATTCGGCATTCCCGGCGGCACGATCCTTCCCGCGTACGACCCGATGATGGACTCCAGCCGGGTGCGCCACGTGCTCGTCCGTCACGAACAGGGTGCGGGCCACGCGGCCACCGGTTACGCACAGGCGACCGGCAAGGTCGGCGTCTGCATGGCCACTTCGGGCCCGGGTGCCACCAACCTGGTGACGCCGATCGCCGACGCGAACATGGACTCGGTGCCGCTGGTCGCGATCACCGGTCAGGTCGTCTCCAAGGCGATCGGCACGGACGCCTTCCAGGAGGCGGACATCGTCGGCATCACGATGCCGATCACCAAGCACAGCTTCCTGGTCACCAAGGCCGAGGACATCCCGAAGACGATCGCGGAGGCGTTCCACATCGCCTCGACCGGTCGCCCCGGTCCGGTCCTCGTCGACATCCCGAAGGACGTGCTGCAGACGCAGACGACCTTCTCCTGGCCGCCGGTCATGGACCTGCCCGGCTACCGCCCGGTCACCAAGCCGCACGCCAAGCAGATCCGCGAGGCGGCCAAGCTCATCACCTCCGCGCGGCGGCCCGTGCTCTACGTCGGCGGCGGCGTCATCAAGGCCGGCGCCACCGCCGAGCTGAAGGTCCTCGCGGAACTCACCGGAGCGCCCGTCACCACCACCCTGATGGCGCTCGGCGCATTCCCCGACAGCCACCCGCTGCACGTGGGAATGCCGGGCATGCACGGTGCGGTCACCGCCGTCACCGCGCTGCAGAAGGCCGACCTGATCGTCGCCCTCGGAGCCCGCTTCGACGACCGCGTCACCGGCAAGCTGGACAGCTTCGCCCCGTACGCCAAGATCGTCCACGCCGACATCGACCCGGCCGAGATCGGCAAGAACCGCGCCGCCGACGTGCCCATCGTCGGCGACGCCCGCGAGGTCCTGGCCGACCTGATCCAGGCCGTCCAGAAGGAGCACAGCGAGGGCCACCGCGGGGACTACACCGCCTGGTGGCACGACCTCGCCCGCTGGCGCGAGACCTACCCGCTGGGCTACGAGCAGCCCGCGGACGGCTCGCTCTCCCCGCAGCAGGTCATCGAGCGCATCGGGCAGCTCGCCCCCGAGGGCACGATCTTCGCCGCGGGCGTCGGCCAGCACCAGATGTGGGCCGCGCACTTCGTCCAGTACGAGAAGCCCGCCACCTGGCTGAACTCCGGCGGCGCCGGAACCATGGGTTACGCCGTCCCGGCCGCGATGGGCGCCAAGGCCGGTCAGCCGCAGAAGACCGTCTGGGCGATCGACGGCGACGGCTGCTTCCAGATGACCAACCAGGAACTCACCACCTGCGCGCTGAACAACATCCCGATCAAGGTCGCCGTCATCAACAACGGCGCCCTCGGGATGGTCCGCCAGTGGCAGACCCTGTTCTACAACCAGCGGTACTCCAACACGGTGCTGCACTCCGGCCCCGACGACGTCAACCCGGAGGCCAGGGGCACCCGCGTCCCCGACTTCGTGAAGCTGTCGGAGGCCATGGGCTGCCACGCCATCCGCTGCGAGTCCCCGGAGGACCTCGACAAGGTCATCGAGGAGGCGAACTCCATCAACGACCGCCCGGTCGTCGTCGACTTCATCGTCCACGAGGACGCGATGGTCTGGCCGATGGTCGCGGCCGGCACCTCCAACGACGAGATCATGGCCGCCCGCGACGTCCGCCCCGACTTCGGCGACAACGAAGACGACTGACAGAGAGCTGAGTGAGAACCATGACCAAGCACACCCTCTCGGTCCTCGTCGAGAACACGCCCGGCATCCTCGCCCGGATCGCCGCGCTGTTCTCCCGCCGCGGCTTCAACATCGACTCCCTCGCGGTCGGCGTCACCGAGCACCCCGACATCTCCCGCATCACCATCGTGGTCAGCGTCGAGGACTTCCCGCTGGAGCAGGTGACCAAGCAGCTCAACAAGCTGGTCAACGTGCTGAAGATCGTCGAGCTGGAGCCGTCGCAGGCCGTGCAGCGCGAACTCGTCCTCGTGAAGGTGCGCGCCGACAACGAGACGCGCTCCCAGATCGTCGAGATCGTCCAGCTGTTCCGCGCCAAGACCGTCGACGTCTCCCCGGAGGCGGTGACCATCGAGGCCACCGGTTCGAGCGACAAGCTCTCGGCCATGCTCAGGATGCTGGAGCCGTTCGGCATCAAGGAGCTGGTCCAGTCCGGGACGATCGCGATCGGGCGCGGCGCCCGCTCGATCACCGACCGGTCGCTGCGCGCCCTGGACCGTTCCGCATGATCCGGGTCCGGGCGGTCGGGTGACACCGGCCGCCCGGATACCGAGACTCCGAGACCTACCGTCCCCCCACCGGCATACGGTGGGAAGCAGAAACTGCACACCAAGGAGAGAACCCAAAGTGGCCGAGCTGTTCTACGACGCTGACGCCGACCTGTCCATCATCCAGGGCCGCAAGGTCGCGGTCATCGGCTACGGCAGCCAGGGCCACGCCCACGCCCTGTCGCTGCGCGACTCCGGTGTCGACGTCCGGGTCGGTCTGCACGAGGGCTCCAAGTCCAAGGCCAAGGCCGAGGAGCAGGGCCTGCGCGTGGTCACCCCGGCGGAGGCCACCGCGGAGGCCGACGTCATCATGATCCTGGTGCCGGACCCGATCCAGGCCCAGGTCTACGAGGAGTCCATCGCCCCGAACCTGAAGGACGGCGACGCGCTGTTCTTCGGCCACGGCCTCAACATCCGCTTCGGCTTCATCAAGCCCCCGGCCGGCGTGGACGTCTGCATGGTCGCCCCGAAGGGCCCGGGCCACCTGGTGCGCCGCCAGTACGAGGAGGGCCGCGGCGTTCCCTGCATCGTCGCCGTCGAGCAGGACGCCTCGGGCGACGCCTTCGCGCTGGCCCTGTCGTACGCCAAGGGCATCGGCGGCACTCGCGCGGGCGTCATCAAGACGACCTTCACCGAGGAGACCGAGACCGACCTGTTCGGTGAGCAGGCCGTCCTGTGCGGTGGCACCGCGGCGCTGGTGAAGGCCGGCTTCGAGACCCTGGTCGAGGCGGGCTACCAGCCGGAGATCGCCTACTTCGAGTGCCTGCACGAGCTGAAGCTGATCGTCGACCTCATGTACGAGGGCGGCCTGGAGAAGATGCGCTGGTCGATCTCCGAGACCGCCGAGTGGGGCGACTACGTCACCGGCCCGCGCATCATCACCGACGCCACCAAGGCCGAGATGAAGAAGGTCCTCGCCGAGATCCAGGACGGCTCCTTCGCGCGCACCTGGATGGACGAGTACCACGGCGGTCTGAAGAAGTACAACGAGTACAAGAAGCAGGACTCCGAGCACCTGCTGGAGACCACCGGCAAGGAGCTGCGCAAGCTGATGAGCTGGGTGAACGAGGAGGCGTGAGCCTCGTGCCGAAGGGGCCGGAGCGGTACCGCTCCGGCCCCTTCGGCGAGCCCGGGCCACGCCGCCGGTCCGTGGCCGGTCCGCGGTGTTGTCCCGCCCGTCCAGCCACGGACGGGTGATCCTTCCGCAGTGGCGCAATACGATGCAGGCGGCGCCATTACACTTCTGAACTACAACGCGTCAGGCCCACAGCGTCGTGCGTCTTCCACGCGGCTAGCCCCCTCCTCCGCCTGCGGCCGTCGGGACACGGCCGTCCGCATGCTCCCCCCTAGCTTTTCAAGGCATGGGAGGTGCCCCCAGATCTGTGAGGACTCACGTGAGCTCGAAACCCGTCGTACTCATTGCTGAAGAGCTGTCGCCCGCGACCGTCGACGCGCTCGGCCCGGACTTCGAGATCCGGCACTGCAACGGCGCCGACCGGGCCGAACTGCTCCCCGCCATCGCCGACGTGGACGCGATCCTGATCCGCTCGGCGACCAAGGTCGACGCCGAGGCCGTCGCCGCGGCGAACAAGCTCAAGGTCGTCGCACGAGCCGGCGTCGGCCTGGACAACGTCGACGTCTCCGCCGCCACCAAGGCCGGCGTGATGGTCGTCAACGCCCCGACCTCCAACATCGTGACCGCCGCGGAGCTGGCCTGCGGTCTGCTCCTCGCCACCGCCCGCAACATCCCGCAGGCCAACGCCGCGTTGAAGAACGGCGAGTGGAAGCGCAGCAAGTACACCGGCGTGGAACTCGCCGAGAAGACCCTCGGTGTCGTCGGCCTCGGCCGCATCGGCGCCCTGGTCGCCCAGCGCATGTCGGCCTTCGGCATGAAGGTCGTCGCCTACGACCCGTACGTGCAGCCCGCGCGGGCCGCGCAGATGGGCGTCAAGGTGCTGACGCTGGACGAGCTGCTCGAGGTCTCCGACTTCATCACCGTGCACCTGCCCAAGACGCCCGAGACCCTCGGCCTGATCGGCGAGGAGGCGCTGCACAAGGTCAAGCCGGGCGTGCGCATCGTCAACGCCGCGCGCGGCGGGATCGTCGACGAGGAGGCGCTGTACTCGGCCCTCAAGGAGGGCCGCGTGGCGGGCGCCGGTCTGGACGTGTACGCCAAGGAGCCGTGCACGGACTCGCCGCTGTTCGAGTTCGACCAGGTCGTGTCCACCCCGCACCTGGGCGCCTCCACCGACGAGGCCCAGGAGAAGGCCGGCATCGCCGTCGCCAGGTCCGTCCGCCTCGCCCTCGCCGGTGAACTCGTCCCGGACGCGGTGAACGTCCAGGGCGGCGTCATCGCCCAGGACGTCAAGCCGGGCCTGCCGCTCGCCGAGCGCCTCGGCCGCATCTTCACCGCGCTCGCGGGCGAGGTCGCGGTCCGCCTCGACGTCGAGGTGTACGGCGAGATCACCCAGCACGACGTGAAGGTGCTGGAGCTCTCCGCGCTCAAGGGCGTCTTCGAGGACGTCGTCGATGAGACGGTGTCCTACGTCAACGCGCCGCTGTTCGCCCAGGAGCGGGGTGTGGAGGTGCGCCTGACCACCAGCTCGGAGTCGGCCGACCACCGCAACGTCGTCACCGTGCGCGGCACGCTCGCGGACGGCGAGGAGGTCTCCGTCTCCGGCACGCTGGCCGGCCCCAAGCACCTCCAGAAGATCGTCGCGGTCGGTGAGTACGACGTCGACCTCGCGCTCGCCGACCACATGGTCGTCCTGCGCTACGAGGACCGCCCCGGCGTCGTCGGCACCGTCGGCCGCGTCATCGGCGAGGCCGGCATCAACATCGCCGGTATGCAGGTCGCCCGCGCGGTCGCGGGCGGGGAGGCGCTGGCGGTGCTGACGGTCGACGACACGGTGCCCTCCGGGGTGCTTGCGGAGGTTGCCGAGGAGATCGGGGCGACGTCGGCCCGCTCGGTGAACCTGGTCTGAGGTCGCCGTCCCGGGGGCTGCGCCCCGGACCCCGCTTCGGCCCGAACGGCCTCGTCCACGAAAACGCCGGACGGACTCCAGGAGTCCGTCCGGCGTTTTCGTGTTCTCAGGCCGCGGCCTTCGACGGCTGCGTCTCCGTGACCGGCGCCGCCGTTTCCCGGACGTGGATCCGGCGCAGTGTCGTCGCCGCACCGGCCGCCGCGAGGAGCAGGACCGCCGCCCCGGTGAGCGCCGCGCCGTGCATCCCGCTGGTGAAGGCTTCCCGGGCGGCGGTGGCCAGGGCGTCTCCCGCGCGCCCCGGCACCTGCCGGGCGACGGCCAGCGCGCCACCCAGCGTCTCGTGTGCCGTCGCCGGGGCGGAGGACGGGATGCCGTGGCGGTAGATCGCCGTGCCGATCGAGCCGAGGACCGCCATGCCCAGGGCGCCGCCGAACTCCGCGCCGGTCTCCAGCAGCGAGGAGGCCGCGCCCGCCTTCTCCACCGGGGCCGCGCTCAGCGCCAGGTCGGTCATCTGGGACAGCACCGTCACGATGCCGGAGGCGAGGACGCCGCTCGCGACCAGCAGCAGCCAGAGCGAGTCCGTGCCGGCCAGGGCCAGCATGCCGTAGCCCACCGCGGCGATCGCGAAGCCCGCCGTCACGACGTAGGCCCGGTTGACGCCCTTCTGGACCAGCGCGGCGGCCGCCGGCGCGGCCATCCCGATCGGCACGGACGGCAGCAGCGCCCACAGGGCCGCCTCCATCGCGCTCTTGCCGAGCACCGACTGGAGGTACTGCGTGGTGAAGAACGCCGAGCCCAACATCGCGAAGGACGAGACGAGGTTGAGGACCACCGCGGGTGCGAAGCCCCGGCCGCGGAACAGGACCGGCGAGATCATCGGCGAGGCGGCCGTGCGCTGGCGGCGGACGAAGAGGACGGCGAAGAGCAGGCCGACGGCGACGGAGACGACGTACAGCGGGTGCGCGCCCTCGGACGGGATCTTCTTCAGGCCGTAGATCACGGGGAGCACCGCCGCCATGGACAGCGGCACGCTCAGCAGGTCGAAGCGGCCCGGCTCGGAGCTCTTCGACTCGGGGAGCAGGAACGGGCCGAGCGCCAGCAGCAGCGCCATCGCGGGCAGGTTGACCAGGAACACCGAGCCCCACCAGAAGAACTGGACCAGCACCCCGCTCAGCACGGATCCGAGCGCGATCCCGGCGGTCATCACGCCGGACCAGACACCGATGGCCTTCGCGCGCTGGGCGGGGTCGGTGAACATCGTGCGGACCAGCGCCATCGTGGACGGCATCAGGGTCGCCCCGCCGATGCCGAGGATCGCGCGGGCGGCGATCAGGGTCTCGGCGCTGTCCGCGTACGCCGCCACCAGGGAGGCGGCCCCGAAGGCGGCGGCGCCGATCAGCAGCAGCTTGCGGCGGCCGATCCGGTCGCCGAGCGAGCCCATCGTCATCAGCAGGCCGGCCAGGACGAAGGCGTAGATGTCGAAGATCCACAGCTGCTGGGTGCCGCTCGGCTCCAGGTCCGCGCTGATCGCCGGGATGGCGAAGTACAGGACCGAGACGTCCATCGAGACCAGCAGCAGCGGCAGCATCAGCACGCCGAGAGCGGTCCATTCGCGCCGCCCGGCACGCGGCGGGTTCGCGGGCGGGGTCGTGGTGGTGCTCGTCGAGTTCGTCATGCCCCGTACTGTACGAGCGTCTTAAACGCTTGTCTAGAACGCTTGTGTAAGTCGCTTGTCTAGGACGGTTGTATGAATCACGGGTAGGGTGGCGGTCATGGGACACCGTGAGGATCTGCTCGGGGGCGCCAAGCGCTGCCTGCTGCAGAAGGGCTTCGTGCGCACGACCGCGCGTGACATCGTCAAGGAGTCGGGGACCAACCTCGCCTCGATCGGCTACCACTACGGCTCGAAGGACGCGCTGCTGGTCCAGGCGTACGTCTCGCTCATCGAGGAGATGGGGGACCGCTTCGAACCCGGCTGGGGAGCGGGCGGCACGACGCAGGCGCCGGCCGGCTCACTGGAGCGCTTCCGGGAGGTGTGGGCGAACATCATCCGGTCGATGCCCGAGTCGCGGGCGGTCTGGCTGATCAGCTTCGAACTCATCCTCCAGGGCGACCGGCTTCCCGAGGTGCGCAAGATGCTGGTGGAGGCGCAGTCGCAGGGCCGCTCGGGACTGCTGCCCCTGTTCAACGGCCTCCCCGAAGCCGAGCAGAGCGAGGAGGTCGTCGACACCGAGGGCCGCCTCTACCAGACGCTCCTCCAGGGCCTGATGGTCCAGTGGCTCTTCGACCCCGACTCCGCGACCGACGCCGGCCAGCTCACCGAGGGGCTGCGCCGGGTGATCGCGGGGACCGAGCGGGACGCCTAGAGCCGCGCCGCCTTGAGGGCCATGTGCAGCAGCAGCCGGTCCTCGCCGTCGTCCAGGTCGAGGCCCGTCAGCTGCTCCACCCGGGACAGGCGGTAGTACAGGGTCTGGCGGTGGATGCCCAGCTCGGCAGCGGTGCGCCCGGCCTGTCCCGCGCAGTCGAGGTAGACCTCGGCGGTGCGGGCCAGCTCCCGGTGGGCGGGGGAGAGCAGCCCGTGCAGGGCGGGGTCGTGCGCGGCCTCCGGCGGCAGCCCGGTGAGCAGCCGGTACGGTCCGATGGCCGCCCACCGCGCGACCGGCCCCAGCCGCGGCTCCGCCAGCGCGGCCCGCGCCGCCGCCGAGGCCTCCGCCCACGCGGTCCCCAGCTCATCGAGCCCCGTCCGTGCCGCGGCGATCCCCGCGGCCACCCCGACGCCGCCCGCGGTGCTCCGGCCCGGGCCGCCGTCCCGTCCGGTCGTTCCGTTCGTTCCGTCCTGGGCGGAGGCTCCTCCGGCCCCGGTGCCGGAGCGGCCCGCGCCGCCGGCCCCCGGCGCGCCCGCCCGCTCCAGCAGGCGGGTCGCCGCCGACACCGCCGGTGTCAGGGTGTCCGTGGAACGCAGGCCGACCAGCAGTACCAGGCTCTGACCGGTCTCCCCCAGCGCCTTGAGGGCGGGGGAGGTGCCCCCGCCCCAGGGGATCACGCACAGGGCCCTGGCACCCGGCAGGGTGCGCACCGAGGGGGCGTCGTCCGGGTCCGCCGACGGCCAGGGGGCCACGCACACCACCGTGTGCGGTCCGTCCGCGCGGGCCCCGAGGGCCGTCCTCAGCTCCGCCACCGCCATGTCCCGCGGCCAGCCCGGTTCGGCGGTCAGCACCGCCCGCAGCTCCCGGGTGAGGTCCGCGCCGTGCTGGGCCTCGTCCGCCAGCAGCGCGCCGATCCGCCCGGTCACCAGCATGGCCGCGGCCAGCTGCCGATCGGTGGGCCCGGGGTCGTAGTCCAGGAGCCAGACGTAGCCGAGGACGACACCCCGATGGCGGACCGGAAGGCAGATCCGTCCCCGGTACACGCCTGCCTCAGGGGTCCGCGGGATCCGCACCGGACCGGTCGCCCGGGTGATGCCGAAGCCCTCGAACCAGTGGCGGACGGCCGCCGTGGAGCGGCGGGTCAGGATCGAGCGGGTGCGCA
The DNA here is from genome assembly GCF_053598035.1 of Streptomyces sp. NPDC001204. Lineage (NCBI taxonomy): Bacteria > Bacillati > Actinomycetota > Actinomycetes > Kitasatosporales > Streptomycetaceae > Streptomyces > Streptomyces sp. NPDC001204. The sequence continues at coordinate 94,168 of NZ_JBSFJL010000008.1, forward strand.
CCGGGTCCAGGGCGGACGGATCCAGGTCGCCCTCGCTGTCGTAGGCGCCGAAGGCGATCAGCTCGAAGTTCCGGTTCTCCAGGGTGGCCGGCGCGCCGAGCAGTTCCGAGATCTCGTCGACCAGCTCCTGGTAGTCGCCCTTGTAACTGGATGTCACTCGGGCATTCTCCCGCATTTCCGCGTGGCCTTCATACATCTGTCTGAGATCACGTGCGCGGATGCGTGACAGCTGTCGATGGCCGACGATCTGAGGAAACCTTTACTTTCACGGTGGTTCTCCGTGCCGCCCCCGAACCGTCGGGCTGCGGCCTTGTGTTGCTTGTTCGTGTGGAGGTTCCCCGTGCTGGGTCCCGTGATTCTCGCCGCGTCGCGCAGCGACCGGATGCGACGCCTGGTCTCGGCGGCCCCGGGGACGAAGCAGGTCGTCGACCGCTTCATCCCGGGCGAGACCGTGGGCGACATCGTCCCGATCATCGAGGACCTCACCGGCAGGGGCCTGGAACTGACCATGGACGTGGTCGGTGAGGACATCACCACTCCCGAGCAGGCCGCCGCCGCGCGGGACGCGTACCTGGAGCTGATCGACCGGATCAAGGACCTGGAGCTCGGTCCGAAGGTCGAGATGTCCGTGAAGCTGTCCATGTTCGGCCAGGCCCTGGAGCACGGCCACGAGCTGGCGCTGAAGAACGTCCGCCCGGTCGTCGAGGCCGCCGCCGCCATCGGCACGACGGTCACCCTGGACGCCGAGGACCACACCACCCTTGACTCGATGTTCGCCATCCACGAGGAGCTGCGGAAGGACTTCCCGCAGACCGGCTGCGTCATCCAGGCCTACCTCTTCCGCACCGAGGCCGACGCCCGCCGCCTCGCCGCGAACGGCAGCCGGGTCCGCCTGGTGAAGGGCGCCTACAAGGAGCCCGCCGAGGTCGCCTACCAGAACAAGCACGAGATCGACAAGGCGTACGTCCGCATCCTGCGCGTGCTGATGCAGGGCGACGGATACCCGATGATCGGCTCCCACGACCCGCGCCTGATCTCGATCGGGCAGGAACTGGCCCGCACCGCCGGCCGGAAGCTCGACGAGTACGAGTTCCAGATGCTGTACGGCATCCGCGGCGACGAGCACCTGCGCCTGGCCGCCGAGGGGCACCGCATGCGCGTCTACACCGCCTTCGGCACCGACTGGTACGGCTACTTCATGCGCCGCCTCGCGGAGAAGCCGGCCAACCTGCGCTTCTTCCTCCGGAGCATGGTCAGCAAGGGCTGAGCCTCCGCACCCCGCTCGCAACACCGCTCAAGTCAAGGAGTTCGGAACCCATGGACGCTGTGACCCAGGTCCCCACGCCCGTCAACGAGCCGGTGCACGGCTACGCCCCCGGCTCGCCCGAGCGCGCCCGCCTGGAGGCCAAGCTCAAGGAGCTGGCCGAGAACCCGATCGACCTGCCCTGCACCATCGACGGTGTCAAGCGCATGGGCGGGGGCGAGTCCTTCGAGGTCGTCCAGCCGCACAACCACAAGGCCGTCATCGGCACCTACCGCAACGCCACGAAGGCCGACGCGCAGGAGGCCATCGACGCCGCTCTCGCCGCGGCCCCGGCCTGGCGCGCGATGTCCTTCGACGACCGCGCCGCGATCATCCTGCGCGCCGCCGAGCTGCTGTCCGGCCCGTGGCGCGAGACGATCGCCGCCTCCACGATGCTCGGCCAGTCCAAGACCGCGCAGCAGGCCGAGATCGACAGCCCCTGCGAGCTGGTGGACTTCTGGCGCTTCAACGTCCACTACGCCCGCCAGATCCTCGCCGAGCAGCCCCCGGCCAACTCCCCGGGCGTGTGGAACCGCATGGACCACCGTCCGCTGGAGGGCTTCGTCTACGCGATCACGCCGTTCAACTTCTCGGCGATCGCGGCCAACCTGCCCACCGCGCCGGCCCTCATGGGCAACGTGGTGATCTGGAAGCCGTCCCCGACCCAGACGCACGCCGCCGTGCTGCTCATGAAGCTGCTGGAGGAGGCGGGTCTGCCCAAGGGCGTCATCAACCTCCTCACCGGTGACGGCCTCGAGGTCTCCGAGGTCGCCCTGAACCACCGCGACCTGGCCGGCATCCACTTCACCGGTTCGACCAAGACCTTCCAGTACCTGTGGAAGACGGTCGGCAACAACATCGAGAAGTACCGCGCCTACCCGCGCCTGGTCGGCGAGACCGGCGGCAAGGACTTCGTGGTGGCCCACCCGTCGGCCGACCGCGCGGTGCTGAAGACCGCGCTGACCCGCGGTGCCTTCGAGTACCAGGGCCAGAAGTGCAGCGCCACCTCCCGCGCCTACATCCCGGCGTCGATCTGGAACTCCGGCTTCAAGGAGGAGTTCGCCGCCGAGGTCGACTCCCTGACCATGGGTGACGTCACCGACCTGTCGCACTTCATCGGCGCGGTCATCGACGACCGCTCCTTCGCGAAGAACAAGGCGGCGATCGACCGGGCCCAGGAGGACCCGTCCTGCACGATCGTCGCGGGCGGCACCTACGACGACTCGGTCGGCTACTTCGTCCGCCCGACCGTCATCGAGTGCACCGACCCGGAGAACGAGGTCTTCACGACCGAGTACTTCGGCCCGATCCTCGCGGTCCACGTGTACGACGACAGCTCGGCCGAGGCCTACGACGAGATGCTGACCCAGATGGAGTCGATGTCGGACTACGCCCTGACCGGCTCGGTCATCGCCGGCGACCGCGCCGCCGCGGCCTACACGATGGAGAAGCTGCGCTACGCGGCCGGCAACTTCTACATCAACGACAAGTCGACCGGCGCCGTGGTCGGCCAGCAGCCCTTCGGCGGCGGCCGCGCCTCCGGCACCAACGACAAGGCGGGCGCCCCGCAGAACCTGATGCGCTGGACCCTGACCCGCGCCATCAAGGAGACCCTGGTCGCGCCGACCGACTACACCTACCCGCACATGGGCTGACGCTCGCGCGGCACCCACTGAACCCCGCCCCCGCCCCGGAAGCACCCCTCCGGACCGGGGGCGGAGCCATTTGGGTCAGAGGGAAAGCGCAGGTCAGGTGGGTGTGACCCAATCCTCCGTCTCAGATAGTAGGAAGTCCGAGTAATTGTGGAGACAGACGCCCGGTCCTCACTTAGCTTTGTAGGAACCGAGCGTCTCGCTTGATCCAGCGAATGGCGGTCGTGAGCCGGGCCCGTGCAGGTCACCCCTGCGGCAGGCTTTCCGCCCCTTCCGGGGGCGCCGCCCACGCCCATTAGGCAGTGGGGGAGTCTCGTCAGTCTTCTTTTCCGTACTCCATGCTGCTCGAAGGAGTCGATTCCCATGCCCGAGACGACCGTCCGCCGCCGCGTCCGCCACATCCCGCGCACCAGCGAGTCCGACCGCAAGAACGCCGCCGCCGCCCTCCAGCGCGCCCTCGACCGCCGCGACAACGGCGGCCAGACGGGTCACTGAGGTCCGGGAGCCCCCCCCGGGGTGTCCGGATCGCGGACGCTCCATGTCAGCTCATGGGACGAGGAGTAGGGTGCCCGCATGTCTCGCAGCATCGATCTCGCAGTGATCCCCGGTGACGGAATCGGCCAGGAAGTCGTGGCCGAGGGCCTGAAGGTCCTGTCCGCCGCCCTACCGCAGGATGTGAAGCTGGAGACCAAGGAGTACGACTTCGGCGCCCGGCGTTACCACGCCACCGGGGAGACCCTCACCGACGCCGACCTGGAGCAGCTGGGGCGGCACGACGCCATCCTGCTCGGCGCCATCGGCGACCCGTCGGTGCCCTCCGGCGTCCTGGAGCGCGGCTTCCTGCTCAAGCTCCGCTTCGCCTTCGACCACCACGTCAACCTGCGCCCGAGCAAGCTCCTGCCCGGAGTCGCCACCCCGCTCGCGGGCGACCCGCAGATCGACTTCGTCGTCGTCCGTGAGGGCACCGAGGGCCCGTACACGGGCAACGGCGGCACCATCCGCAAGGGCACCGAGCACGAGGTCGCCACCGAGGTCTCCGTCAACACGGCCTTCGGTGTCGAGCGCGTGGTCCGCGACGCCTTCGCCCGCGCCCAGGCCCGCCCGCGCAAGAAGCTCACGCTGGTCCACAAGAACAACGTGCTGACCTTCGCGGGCCACCTGTGGACGAACATCTTCAACAAGGTGGCCGAGGAGTACCCCGAGGTCACCACCGAGTACATCCACGTCGACGCGGCCACCATCTACCTGGTGACCCAGCCCGAGCGGTTCGACGTGATCGTCACCGACAACCTCTTCGGCGACATCATCACCGACCTCGCCGCGGCCGTCTCCGGCGGCATCGGCGTCGCCGCCTCCGGCAACATCAACCCGGGCGGCGAGTTCCCGTCCATGTTCGAGCCGGTCCACGGCTCGGCCCCGGACATCGCAGGTCAGGGCAAGGCCGACCCCACCGCCACGGTCCTGTCCGTCGCCCTGCTGCTGCGCCACCTCGGCTACGAGTCCGAGGCGACCCGGATCGAGGACGCCGTCTCCGCCGACCTCGCGGAGCGCGGCGCGCTGCCCGCGCGTTCCACCGCCGAGATCGGCGACGCGCTCCGCGTACGAGTAGCGGGCTGACCCGGCCGAGCCACTCGAAAACTTCGAAGCCGTCGGGTCGCATCCGCGCCCGGCGGCTTCCCCCTGTCCGCCGCCGGGTGCCACCATCAGTCCCTGGGCCGCATTCACCCCGTTTTCTTCCGCCGTCGGCTCCGCGCGATAATCGAACGCGGAGCCGCGGTATGAGGGAATGCTCGGACGTCCTAGCACAGGCCATCCGGCCGTACGGGCGTGAGCGCGGCCTGTCACAACAACTCGGTGAAGGACACTCACTCATGACGACGCCCACGATCGAGCTCAAGCCTTCGGCCAATCCGCTCTCCGACGCGGAGCGGGAGGCGATCCTGGCCAACCCCGGATTCGGCCGCCACTTCACCGACCACATGGTGACGATCAGGTGGACGGAGGGCCGGGGCTGGCACGACGGCCAGCTCGTTCCGTACGCGCCGATCTCCCTCGACCCCGCCACGCACGTCCTGCACTACGCGCAGGAGATCTTCGAAGGCCTGAAGGCCTACCGCCAGCCCGACGGCTCGGTCGCCACGTTCCGCCCGGAGAAGAACGCCAAGCGCTTCCAGGCGTCCTCCCGCCGCCTGGCCATGCCCGAGCTGCCCGTCGAGACGTTCATCGAAGCCTGCGACGTCCTCGTCCGGCAGGACAAGGCGTGGGTCCCGGCGCACGGCGGCGAGGAGTCCCTGTACCTGCGCCCGTTCATGATCGCCACCGAGGTCGGGCTGGGCGTCAAGCCCGCCAACGAGTACCTGTTCCTCGTGATCGCCTCCCCGGCCGGCGCGTACTTCCCGGGCGGTGTGAAGCCGGTCTCCATCTGGGCCTCCGAGGACCGCGTCCGCGCGGTCCCCGGCGGTATGGGCGACGCCAAGACGGGCGGCAACTACGCGGCCTCCCTGCTCGCCCAGGCCGAGGCCGCCGCCGAGGGCTGCGACCAGGTCTGCTACCTCGACGCCGTGGAGCACAAGTGGGTCGAGGAACTCGGCGGCATGAACCTGTACTTCGTGTACGGCGACAAGATCGTCACCCCGTCCCTGAGCGGTTCGATCCTGGAGGGGGTCACCCGTGACTCGCTGCTGCAGGTCGCCCGCGACCTCGGCTACGAGTCCGAGGAGGCCCGCGTCTCCATCGACCAGTGGCAGCGCGACTCCGAGAACGGCACGCTGACGGAGGTCTTCGCCTGCGGCACGGCCGCCGTCATCACCCCCGTCGGCACCGTCAAGCGCGCGGGCGCGGAATGGAAGCAGTCGGGCGGCGAGCCCGGCGAGGTCACGATGAAGCTGCGCCGGGCCCTGCTGGACGTCCAGCGCGGCGTCACCGAGGACAAGCACGACTGGATGCACGCGCTGGCGTAGGCGCCCGCCCGGTTCCTTCGCCTCACCGGCCGCTCCCGCTCACCTTCTCCCGTTCCCCGTCCGCCGTTCGCCGGCTTCGCGAACCGGCGGGCGGGGAACGTCCGTTGGTGGCGTGCTTCCCGGTCCCTTCCGGCAGGGCCCGGTGCTGCGACCGGAAAGGTCCCCGCGAGCCGGTGAACCTGTCCGGTCACAGCGCTAGAGCCGGGTCTCGGCGTGGGCCGGTTCCTTCGCGGTCCCGAGGCGGGCCGACGGCTGGGGCCGCGGGGCGAGCAGCAGACAGACCAGGCCGCCGACGGCTCCCGACAGAAGGAAGCTGCAGTCCACGCCGCCGGTCAGGGACAGCAGCGGTCCCTCGTACGAGGGCAGGGACACCGCCAGCAGGCCGACGCCGGCGCCCACCGCCCACGAGACGGTCGCCTGGACGTTCCAGCCGGACCGGTACCAGTAGACGCCGCCCCGGGAGCGCCGGTTGAAGACCTGGAGGGCGTCGGCGTCGTACACCCCGCGGCAGCGGGCGAAGCCGATGAGGGTGATGACCGCCCACGGGGTGCCGATCGCGGTGAGCAGGAGGACGAAGGAGGTCATCGCCGACTGCGCGTCCCAGGCGAAGTGGCCGGCGAGGACGCAGGCCGTGGCGACCACGGCGACCGTGTAGGTGGCGCGGGCGCGGGAGGCGCGCGGCAGGATGGCGTCCAGGTCGAGACCCATGGAGTACAGCATCAGACCCGCGTTGCCGACCGAGCCCGCGGAGGCGGACAGCAGCAGCGGGATCAGGTACCAGGTGGGGGAGGCGTCCACCAGCGGCCCGGCGTAGTCGAGGGCGGCGCGGGCGCCGAAGGCCGTGAAGGTGCCGAACAACTGCGGGACCAGCAGGCCGAGGATCAGGCCCAGCCAGGTGGCGCGCAGCACCCGGCGGGAGGAGTACCGGGTGGGGGAGATGTAGCGGGTGTAGTCGCCGAGGAGGGTGATGAAGGCGATCGGACCGGACAGCCCGGCGGCCACCGTCGCGAGGAACCACGTCGGCCAGAAGCCGCCCAGCAGATAGCCGCCGGCCTCCGGCAGCGCGGCTGTGGTGAAGTGCGGGGCGTAGGCGATCACGCCGAGGACCAGCAGGGCGGTCATGCCGATCGCGAGCACGCGGGACATGGCGAGCAGCACCCGGTAGCCGTACACCGCGCCCGTGACGGTCGCCGCGGCGAGCAGGGTGTAGACGACGCCGTACGAGGCCGCGCTCGGCGTCAGACCGAACAGCCGGTGCAGGACGGAGACCATCACGTCGCCGCCGATCCACACGGTCAGGGCGGTGTAGCCGAGGGCGAGCAGCAGCCCGACCACCGAGCCGACCAGCCGGCCGCGCACGCCGAACTGGGCGCCGGACGAGGTCGACAGGTTGGTGCCGGTGCGCAGGGAGACCAGCGCCAGCGGGGCCGTGAACAGCGTGCCGACCACCGTGCCCACCACGATCGAGCTGAGCGAGGCCCACCAGCCGAGCCCGAACGACGGCGGCAGCCAGCCGAAGATGATCACGCCGAGACACAGGTTGGACCCCAGCAGGATCGACACCAGATCGCGCGGACCACTGGTCCGTTCCGCTTCGGGGATGGTGTCGACTCCGTGCTGTTCTATCGGCATGGCAGGTCTCCTTCGACGGCCGCCTGAGAGTTAGAGCGACGTTCAATGTGACGGCTGAGACGGTCAGCAGTCAACGGTTCCTTTCTCTGAATTTCACGTTTAGAGTGTTGCTCTAATTTGGCCACCAAGGAGGTGCCACGGCGTGAGACTGACCCCCACCGAGCGCGATCGGCTGCTGCTCTTCACCGCCGCCGGGCTGGCCCGCGCCCGCAGGGCCCGCGGCCTGAGGCTCAACGTGCCGGAGGCCACCGCCCTGATCGCCGACACGGTGTGCGAGGCAGCCCGCGACGGCGCCCGGCTCGCCGAGGCGATCGAGCGTGCCCGCACGGTGCTCGGCCCGGACGACGTCCTGCCCGGCGTGGCGGACGTGGTCACCGAGGTCCACGTCGAGGCCGTCTTCGACGACGGCTCACGGCTCGCGGTGGTCTCCGACCCGATCGCGGGGGGCGGGCTCGGCGAGATGGGTCCGGGCGCGCTGCTGCCGGGACCGGAGCACGCCGAGCCGGAGGCGGCCGTACGGCTCACGGTCACCAACACCGCGTCCGTGCCGGTCTCCGTCACCTCGCACTTCCACTTCTTCGAGGCCAACCCGCGCCTCGACTTCCCGCGCGAGCGGGCCTACGGCATGCGGCTCGCGGTGCCCGCCGGATCGTCGGTGCGGTTCGGTCCGGGGGAGAGCGCCGAGGTCGGCCTCGTGCCGATCGGCGGCGAGCGGATCGCGATCGGCTTCGCCGGCCTCGTCGACGGGCCCCTGGACGCGCCGGGGGCAAAGGAAGAGGCCCTGCGCCGGGCCGCCGCCTGCGGATACCTGGGAGCCGACCGATGAGCATCGACCCGTACGCGTACGCGGCCACCCACGGCCCGCGTGCCGGCGACCGCGTCCGCCTCGGCGACTCCGGGCTGGTGATCCGGATCGAGTCCGACGCGCAGGAGTACGGCGACGAGTTCCTCGCCGGCTTCGGCAAGACCGCCCGGGACGGACTGCACCTCAAGGCGGCGGCGGTCCGCGAGACCTGCGACGTGGTGATCAGCAACGTCGTCGTCATCGACGCCGTGCAGGGCATCCGCAAGGTCTCCATAGGAATCCGCGAGGGCCGGATCCACTCCATCGGGCGGGCCGGGAACCCCGACACCCTCGACGGCGTCGACGTGGTCGTCGGCACCGGCACCACGATCGTGTCCGGCGAGGGGCTGATCGCCACCGCCGGCGCCGTCGACCCCCATGTGCACCTGCTGTCGCCGCGCATCATGGAGGCCTCGCTCGCCTCCGGCGTGACCACCATCATCGGCCAGGAGTTCGGGCCGGTGTGGGGCGTGGGCGTCAACTCGCCGTGGGCGCTGCGGCACGCGTTCGGCGCCTTCGACGCGTGGCCCGTCAACATCGGCTTCCTGGGCCGCGGTTCGTCCTCGCACCCGGCCCCGCTGGTCGAGGCGCTGGCCGAGGGCGGCGCCCTGGGCTTCAAGGTGCACGAGGACATGGGCGCCCACACCCGCGCCCTCGACACCGCCCTGCGGGTCGCCGAGGAGCACGACGTGCAGGTCGCCCTGCACAGCGACGGACTGAACGAGTGCCTGTCGGTCGAGGACACCCTGCGCGTCCTTGAGGGCCGCACGATCCACGCCTTCCACATCGAGGGCTGCGGCGGCGGACACGTCCCCAACGTGCTGAAGATGGCCGGGGTCCCGAACGTCATCGGCTCCTCCACCAACCCCACCCTGCCCTTCGGCCGGGACGCGGTCGCCGAGCACTACGGCATGATCGTCTCCGTCCACGACCTCAAGACCGACCTGCCCGGCGACGCCGCCATGGCCCGCGACCGCATCCGCGCCGGGACCATGGGCGCCGAGGACGTGCTGCACGACCTGGGCGCGATCGGCATCACCTCCTCCGACGCCCAGGGCATGGGCCGGGCCGGCGAGACCGTGCGCCGCACCTTCGCCATGGCCGGGAAGATGAAGGCCGAGCTGGGCCCGGTCGACGGGGACGGCCCGTACGACGACAACGGGCGCGTCCTGCGCTACATCGCCAAGCTGACGATCAACCCCTCCATCGCGCACGGCCTCTCCCACGAGGTCGGCTCGATCGAGACCGGCAAGCTGGCCGACATCGTGCTGTGGCGCCCCGAGTTCTTCGGCGCCAAGCCGCAACTCGTCCTCAAGTCGGGCTTCCCCGCGTACGGCGTGGTGGGCGACCCCAACGCGGCCACCGACACCTGCGAACCCCTCGTGCTGGGCCCGCAGTTCGGCGCGCACGGCGCCACCCCGGCCGAGATCTCGGTCGCGTTCGTCGCCCAGGCCGCCGTGGACCAGGGCAACGACACGATGCCCACCCGGCGGCGCCGGGTCGCCGTGCGCGGCACCCGCGGTATCGGCCCCGCCGACCTGCGCCTCAACTCCCGTACCGGATCCGTCGACGTCGACCAGCGCACCGGCCTGGTCACCCTGGACGGCGACCCGATCCGCTCCGAGCCCGCCGAATCGGTCTCCCTCAACCGCCTGTACTTCCTGTGACCTCCGTGACCCCTGCGAGGACCCCCGAGATGAACACCCCCGCCGCCGACGGCTTCCGCATGCCCGCCGAGTGGGCGCCGCACGAGCGCACCTGGATGGCGTGGCCGGGTCCCAACCCGACCTTCGACACCCCCGACGACGTCGCCGCCTCCCGCGCCGCCTGGGCCTCGGTGGCCCGTGCCGTGCGCCGCTTCGAACCGGTGACGGTGGTCTGCGGCCCCGGCCAGTCGGCCGAGGCCCGCACCCTCCTGGGCGACGGCGTCGACACCGTCGAACGCGAGCTGGACGACGCCTGGATGCGCGACATCGGCCCCACCTTCCTGACCAGTGACACGGGTGGACTCGCCGCCGTCGACTGGACGTTCAACGGCTGGGGAGCCCAGGACTGGGCCCGCTGGGAGCACGACGCGAAGATCGCCTCGTATGTCTCGGACCTCGCGGGCGCGAAGACGTACGCCTCCCCGCTCGTCAACGAGGGCGGCGGGATCCACGTCGACGGCGAGGGCACGGTCCTGCTGACCGAGACCGTGCAGCTCGGCCCCGAGCGCAACCCGCACTGGACGAAGGAGCAGGTCGAGGCGGAGATCCACGCCCACCTCGGCACCCGCAAGGCGATCTGGCTGCCGCGCGGCCTGACCGGCGACTACCCTCCCTACGGCTACGGCACCCTCGGCCATGTCGACATCGTGGCCGCCTTCGCCCGCCCCGGTGTCGTCGTCGCCCACCACCAGCCGGACCCGGCCCACCCCGACCACGAGGTCACCAAGGAGGTCATCGGCATCCTGAAGTCGGCCACCGACGCCGACGGCCGCCCCCTGGAGGTCGTCGAAGTCCCCGCCCCCACCGTCCTGGAGGCCGACGGGCACTGGGCCGACTACTCCTACATCAACCACTACCTCTGCAACGGCGGCGTCGTCCTGTGCGCCTTCGACGACCCGCGCGACGAGCAGGCGGCCGGCATCTTCCGCCGGCTCTTCCCCGACCGCACGGTGACCCCGGTCGACGCCCGCGCCATCTTCGCCGGCGGCGGAGGCATCCACTGCATCACCCAGCAGCAGCCCAAGACGGTCGTCGGGCAGCGGGCAGTCAGGTAGAACATACGAGTGAACGTACTGGTCTGCGCGGCCTGCGCCCGCCACCTCACCAAACCGCTGCGTCCGCTGCCCGAACTGCCGCCCCGCCCGGAGTACGACGGCCGGAAGAACCCGGACGGCTCGCGGCACGCCCCGCCGACCGTGCCGCCGGGCACGTACGCCCTGGACCCCGAGCCGTGCGGGGCGCCGTTCGTGCCGCACCCGGACCCGGAGTGGGCGGGGGCCGCCCTCCCCGGCGTGTGCGTGGGGAACCCCGACGGCCCGGGATTCCTGATGTCGGCCGGGCCGCGCGGCACCCTGGTGGTCGGCCCAGGGGACACGGCCGGTTTCCTGTCGTACAACCCCGCCTGCCAGGAGCACGGGTGCTGCGGGGCCACCGGTCAGGAGGGCCCGAACCAGGTGTGCGGCGGGTGCGGAGCGGTGGTGGCGACGCTGTTCGGCGAGTGCTACGGCCCCTACGAGACCCACTTCCTGCCCGACGCCGTACGGACGGTCCCGGCATGAGCACCGCCCCGGCGCCCCGCAGACGTACCCCCGCGCCGCCGCGTGAGGAGGTGCTCGCCGCCGCCATGGAGATGATCGCCGAGCGCGGTCTGGAGCAGCTCACCATGGCGGCGCTCGGCCGCGAGGTCGGGATGAGCAGCGGCCATCTGCTGTACTACTTCCGTTCCAAGGACGAACTGCTGCTGCAGACGCTGGAGTGGAGCGAGAGCCGGCTCGGCGCCGAGCGCGGCCGGCTGCTCGCCCGTGCCGCCCCGGTCCGCGAACGCCTCGACGCCTACGTCGACCTGTACGTGCCGGACGGTCACCGCGACCCGCACTGGACGCTGTGGCTGGAGGTCTGGAACCGCTCGCTGAACGCCGGCGAGGACGCCCGCGACCGGCAGGCCGCCATCGAGGGCGCCTGGCACCGGGACCTGGTCGCGCTGGTCGCCGAGGGCCTCTCGCGCGGCGAGTTCCAGCCGGTCGACGCGGACCGCTTCGCGGCCCGGCTGCGCGCCCTCCTCGACGGCTTCTCCATCCACGTGGCGATCGGGCTGCGCGGCACCGACCGGGCCCAAGTCTTGTGCCACGTACGGGAGTTCCTCGATGAAGCACTGAACCGGCCGGGGCTCGCGGACGCCTGATCAGCCGTCCCGGTTGTACGTAAACCGGCGCATTGCCGCGGACCGGCCGGTGCGTTTGAATCCGGGGAGTCCTCGGTGCGGGACCGGGGGAACGGGTTCGGGGGAACCATGGCGATGGCCGCACACGTCCGCAGAGTCTCCGGCACCGTGTCGGCGGCGGCCCTGCTGCTCGCGCTCGGCCCGGCCGCCGTCGCCGCGCCCCCTGCGCCCCGCGTCGAGCGGATCAGTACCGCCACCGACGGGAGCGAACTGACCGCGGCGTCGGGCGGCGGCGTCATCAGCGGCGACGGCCGCTACGCGGCCTTCTCCTCGGCGGACCCCGAGGGCGGCATCGACACCCGCCTGTACCTCAAGGACCTGCGCACCGGCAGGCTCACCCAGGTCCCGGAGGACCTGGTCTACACCACGGGACCGATGCTCAGCGGCGACGGCCGTCACGTCGCCTACTCCAACGGCAACCGCTACCCCAAGCCGTACGTGTACGACCGCGTCACGGGACGCACGGAGCCGCTGTGGCCCGAGGAGCCGCCGCAGGACACCTCCTACGAACTGGGCACCGCGGCCGCGATCAGCGCCGACGGCCGGCACGTGGCGTACACCCTCGGCAACCGCCACGGCGACGATTACGCACGCGTGCTCTACGTCCGCGACCTGGACACCGGAACCGACCGGCGGGTCTCGCCGCTGCCGCCCGAGGGCCTGATCCGCAACGCCTGGCTCAGCGCCGACGGCCGCACGGTCGCCTACGGCGTGGCGGCCCGGACGGGCCAGGGCACCGAGGGGCGGATCCACGTCGTCCGCGACGGACACGAGTCCGACATCGGCAGCGGCTTCTCGGCCACGCTCGTCCGGCTCTCCGACGACGGCCGCCGCGCCCTGTTCAACGCCACGGCGGCCGACGGGACGACCACCGCGTACCTCCAGGACCTGCGCACCGGACGCGTCCGGCAGGCGGCCGGCACCGCGGCGGCCGCCGCCGACGGCTCGCTGCGGCACGTGCTGCTGTCCGGCGACGGCGGACTCGACCTGCTCGCCCTGCCGTCCGGCCGGCGGCACCCGGTGGCCCCGGCGGGCGCCACCGCCCTCCCCCGCGCGGTCGACCGCACGGGCCACGCCGTCGTCTTCTCCTCCCCGGCCGCCGACCTGGTGCCGCACGACACCAACGGCGTCCCGGACGTCTTCGTACGACGCCTGAACTGACCGCTCCGTTTGGCCGATTCCGGCGCGTTCCCACCGCCCGGCCGGGGCAGTGACGGCTCATGGGACGACAGCACTGGAAGAAGATCTGGATCGGCTCGGCCGGAAACATGGTGGAGTGGTACGACTGGTTCGTCTACGCCAGCTTCGCCACGTACTTCGCCGGGGCCTTCTTCCCGGACGGGAACCCGACCGCCCAGCTCATGAACACCGCGGGCATCTTCGCCGTCGGCTTCTTCATGCGCCCGGTCGGCGGCTGGCTGCTCGGCAGGGTCGGCGACCGGAAGGGCCGCAAGGCGGCCCTGACCCTGACCGTCACCCTCATGTCGGCCTCCGCCGTCCTCATCGCCGTGGCGCCGACCTACGCCGTCGCCGGCTACGGCGGCGCCCTGGTCCTGCTCGCCGCACGCCTGCTCCAGGGACTGTCCGTGGGCGGCGAGTACGCGGCCAGCGCCACCTACCTCACCGAGGCCTCCGCCCCCCGCCACCGCGGCTTCGCCTCCAGCTTCCAGTACGTGTCCATGACCGCCGGCCAGATCCTCGGCCTCGGCCTCCAGATCCTGCTTCAGCACACCATGTCCGACGAGGCCCTGCACAGCTACGGGTGGCGCATCCCGTTCGTGGTCGGCGCGCTCGGCGCGGCCGTGGTCTTCTACCTGCGCCGCAGCATGCTGGAGACCGAGGTGTACGAGGCCGACGCCACCGGTGGCGAGGAACGCGGCACCCTGCGCGCGCTGTGGCGGCACAAGCGGGAGGCGTTCCTGGTGATCGCCCTGACCATGGGCGGCACCGTGGCGTACTACACGTACACCACGTACCTGACGAAGTACCTGGCCAACTCCGCGGGCCTGCCCAAGCAGACCGCGACCCTCGTCTCCTTCACCGCGCTGATCGTCTTCGCCTGCCTCCAGCCGCTCGCCGGGCGGCTGTCCGACCGGATCGGCCGCCGGCCGCTGCTGATCACCTTCGCCGTCGGCTCCACGGTCCTGACCGTGCCGATCATGACCCTGCTGCGGCGCGCGGACGGCTTCTGGCCGGCGCTCGGACTGTCCCTGCTCGCCCTGGTCGTGGTCACCGGCTATACCTCGATCAACGCGTGCGTGAAGGCGGAGCTGTTCCCCACGGGAGTGCGCGCGCTCGGCGTGGCCCTGCCCTACGCCCTCGCCAACGCCCTCTTCGGCGGCACCGCGGAATACGTCGCCCTGTGGTTCAAGAACGCCGGCGCGGAGTCCGGATTCTTCTGGTACGTGGCGGCCTGTGCGGCCGTCTCGCTCGTGGTCTACATCACCATGCGGGAGACCAGGGACCTGGATCTGACGCGGGTGGAGACCGCGGAGGCGTCCAAGCTCACGCCCGCATCCTGAGACGCGATGTCCGGAGAGAGCGGGACTGTGCCAGACTGCCCCCGTGCTCTCGTCCGCCATGATTATTGGCAGCAGGCGCGCCGGTCCGCAGTGACCGCCACGTACGACCAGGTACGGGCGGCCATCGTCGTCCTCGACCCGCGCGCAGACCTCTCGCACCCGCGAGGGGTCTTTCGTTTTCCTGGCCCACCCACAGCCGGGACCGCTGCGCGAGGGACCATTGGGGGGACGGTGGAGCCGGTCATTGACGGCAAGACCGAGATTGCAAACAGGAGCCTTGAGACCATGACCGCATCCAGCCAGCTCGACGATTCGTTCCACGTCTTCGACACCACCCTGCGCGACGGCGCCCAGCGTGAGGGGATCAACCTCACGGTCGCCGACAAGCTGGCCATCGCTCGGCACCTGGACGACTTCGGCGTGGGCTTCATCGAGGGTGGCTGGCCCGGCGCGAACCCGCGGGACACCGAGTTCTTCGCCCGCGCCACGCAGGAGATCGACTTCCGGCACGCCAAGCTCGTCGCCTTCGGGGCGACCCGCCGGGCCGGCGCCAAGGCGGCGGACGACCCCCAGGTCAGGGCGCTGCTGGAGTCCGGCGCCGAGGTGATCACCCTGGTCGCCAAGTCGCACGACCGGCATGTGGAGCTGGCGCTGCGCACCACCTTGGAGGAGAACCTGGAGATGGTCCGCGACACCGTCTCCCACCTGCGCGCCGAGGGCCGCCGGGTCTTCGTCGACTGCGAGCACTTCTTCGACGGCTACCGCGCCAACCCCCAGTACGCCAAGGCCGTCGTCCGCACCGCCGCGGAGGCCGGCGCGGACGTGGTGATCCTCTGCGACACCAACGGCGGCATGCTGCCCGCCCAGGTCCAGGCGGTCGTCTCCACCGTCCTCGCGGACACCGGTGCCCGGCTCGGCATCCACGCCCAGGACGACACCGGCTGTGCGGTCGCCAACACCCTCGCGGCCGTCGACGCCGGCGCCACCCACGTGCAGTGCACGGCCAACGGCTACGGCGAGCGGGTCGGCAACGCCAACCTCTTCCCGGTGGTCGCGGCCCTGGAGCTGAAGTACGGCAAGCGGGTGCTGCCCGAGGGCCGGCTGCGCGAGATGACCCGCATCTCGCACGCCATCGCCGAGGTCGTCAACCTCACGCCCTCCACCCACCAGCCCTATGTGGGTGTTTCCGCCTTCGCCCACAAGGCCGGCCTGCACGCCTCCGCCATCAAGGTCGACCCCGACCTGTACCAGCACATCGACCCCGAGCAGGTCGGCAACACCATGCGCATGCTGGTCTCCGACATGGCCGGCCGCGCCTCCATCGAGCTCAAGGGCAAGGAACTCGGCATCGACCTCGGCGACGACCGCGAACTGGTCGGCCGCGTGGTCGAGCGGGTCAAGGAGCGCGAGCTCAAGGGCTACACCTACGAGGCGGCCGACGCGAGCTTCGAACTGCTGCTGCGCGCCGAGGCCGAGGGCAGGCCGCTGAGGTACTTCGACGTGGAGTCCTGGCGGGCCATCGTCGAGGACCGCCCCGACGGCACCCACGCCAACGAGGCCACGGTGAAGCTCTGGGCCAAGAGCGAGCGCATCGTCGCCACCGCCGAGGGCAACGGCCCGGTCAACGCCCTCGACCGCGCCCTGCGCGTGGCCCTGGAGAAGATCTACCCCGAGCTCGCCTCCCTCGGCCTGGTCGACTACAAGGTCCGCATCCTGGAGGGCAAGCACGGCACCTCCTCCACCACCCGCGTGCTGATCTCCACCTCGGACGGCCAGGGCGAGTGGTCCACGGTGGGCGTGGCCGACAACGTGATCGCGGCCTCCTGGCAGGCCCTGGAGGACGCGTACACCTACGGCCTGCTGCGCGCGGGCGTGGAACCGGCGAAGTAGCCGAACGGACGCCCGAGCCCGCCGTCCGCCGCCCGTCACAGCGGAGACATGGACGCGGACGACATCGGTTCCGCGGACGGCGGCTCGCAGGCGAGGGGACGTATGAGGACCCGGCTGCCGGCCCGGGACCGGGTCTCCTACGCCGACAAGCCGGGGCCGCGGCCCGTGGGCGCGGCCCCGGTGGGAGGTCGGCACACCCGGGTTCGCCCCTGGTGTCAGGGAGCGCGCCAGATGTTGTCGAAGGCCGCGTTCTCGATGCGCCGCCGCTGCCGTACGGCCTCCAGCTCCGTCACCGCGTCGTTGACGGTGGCCAGCACGGTGACCAGGGCGTCGTCGTCCGGGGCGGTGAGCGGGGCGCCCGGCTCGGCCTCGATGCCGACGGCGGCCGCGAGCCCGGCGATGACGGGGTCGTGGGAGGACCAGCGCTCGGCGGCCCGGCGCCGCGCCGGTGTGTCGGCGGGCGCCTTCCGGCCGCCGCGCGCGGGCATCCAGCGGTGCCGCCGCCCGGTGAGCTGCCCCTCCGCGTCCAGGGCGTCGATGTAGGTCACGGCCAGGCCCTCGCCGCGGCGCCACAGCCAGTCCTCGACGGACTCGTACGGCGGCCGCTCGTCGAGCGACGCCGCCGCCTGGTCCAGGAGGCGGTCCCCCGTGTCCTGGCGGGGGAGCGGCACGATGCGGTCGCCGTCCAGGCCGGCGGCCCCGCCGGTGAGGAGGTCGGCCAGTTCGGCGCCCGCCAGCGCGAGGGACAGATCGCCCTGCTCGACGGGGCGCTCGGACGGGACGTCCATGCTGACGATCAACAGGTCCCGAGGTGTGGTCATGCCGGCGCTCCTGGTCGGGGTGGTCATGTCGGGGACACCCCCGACGATACGTCCGCGGGGGGCCGCGGGCCCGGTGCCGCGACCGGTGTCCGGCCGGCCGGGAGCCCCCGGCCGGCCGGGCGGTCCTACTGCAACCGCCACTTCTGGTTGGCCGCGCCGGTGCACGACCAGATCTGCGCCCGAGCCCCGTTGGCCGAGGAGTTGTCGGTCACGTCCAGGCACTTGCCGGCGGCGAGGTTCACCACGTCACCGGTCGAGGCGTTGTACGACCACTGCTGGGCCCCGGTGCCGTTGCAGTCGTAGAGCTGCACCTTCGCCCCGTTGGCGGTCGACGCCGACGTCACGTCCAGGCACTTGCCCAGCGCCCGCACCGACCCGTCCGGCTGGACCGTCCACTGCTGGGCCGCGCTGGAGTTGCAGTCGTAGAGCTGCACCGCCGTGCCGTTCGCCGGCGAACCGCCCGCCACGTCCAGGCACTTGCCCGCCAGCCCGACGAACGCGCCCGACTTGCCGCCGCCGCCCGACTGCGTCCCGGACCAGGTGAAGGTCGCAGACGTCCGGCCCGGCAGCGAGTAGGTGGCGTGCTGCGAACCCCAGTTGACCGTGACGGTCTTCGCGGTGGTGGCGTCGTTGTAGGCGATCAGGGCCTTGCCGCCGTCCGGGTTGCGCCAGGCCACGTTGGGCACCGCCGAGGAGGCGGTGGACGCGATCCGCTGCGCGCCCGGCCGTACGAACTTCGTCAGGTGGCCCATGTCGTAGTACTCGACCGTGTAGTCGACCTGCCCCGACCGGCCGTCGCCGTCGTGCACCGTGATCAGCCCGGTGCAGGTGCCGCAACCGCCGTTGTGCGGCCCCATGTTCTGGTCCACCGCCAGCGACCACTTGGTCACCGACTTCGCCCAGTTCCGGGTGTAGTCGACGATGTTGAGCATGTCCTCGCGCTGCTGGTGGCCGATCCAGGTGCCGCCCGAGTGCTCGGTGCCGAAGGCGTCCAGCTGCGGATACCGGTTGTGCACGGTGGTCTGCTCGGCGACGTCGCCGCCGTAGCCGTGCCAGGCGATGCCGCCGAAGTTCGGGTGCGCGCGCACGGCCGCGTCGTCCACCGTCTGGGCGGCGTAGGAGTCGTAGGTGTCCCAGTTCCAGTCGTGCGCCAGCACCTTGGTGGACAGGCCCGCGGCCTGGAGCTTGGGCAGCAGCTCGCTCTTGGTGAAGTAGGCCAGGCCGCCGGCGTTCCAGCTCATCGAGGGATAGCCGGAACAGCAGGTGGGCTCGTTCTGCGCGGTCACGTAGGCGACCGGGACGCCCTGGTCCCGGTAGGCCTGGAGGTACTTCACGAAGTACGTGGCGTACGCCCCGTAGTCCTCCGCCTTCAGCCAGCCGCCGTTGAGCTGCCCGCTGTCCTTCATCCAGGCGGGCGCGGTCCAGGGCGAGGCCATCACCGTGAGTGCCGGGTTGAGCTGGAGCGCCTGCCGGGTCAGCGGCACCACGTCGGCCAGATCGTGCGCGATGGAGAACTTCGAGAGCGACGGGTCGCTCTGCCCGGCCGGCACGTCGTCGTAGGTGTAGCCGCCCCGCGCCAGGTCGGAGGCGCCCATCGGGTTGCGCAGGAAGGAGAGCCCGATCCCGTCCGTGGGCGAGAACAGCTTCCGCATGGTCGCGTCCCGGGTCGCCTGCGACAGCGCGCCGCTGCTGTTCATCAGCCAGGCCGCGGTGTCGGTGAAGGAGGCGCCGCCGCCGGTGAAGGTCTGGTAGCGGGTGTTCTCGTCGACGGTGATGTTCTCGCCGCCGCCTCCGGTGCCGGACTGGAAGGCGAACAGCGTCTGCTGTTCGAGGCCGCGCACCACGTGGCGCCCGCCGGAGTCGTCGGTCGTGGTCAGCCAGGCGGTGACGGGCTCGCCCGCCGCGTGCGCGGCCGGGGCGCCCAGGGCCGTCAGGCCCGCCGTGGACAGCAGTCCGGCGAGCAGCAGCCGCAGCGCGCGACCGTGTCTGCCGGGAAAACCGCGTCCGTCGGGAAAGGGGTGCATCGGGTGCCGCCCTTCGTGAGGTGGGGGACAGGGGCGTGCGAGCGGTGAGTAAATGACGGCTTCGGGGCCGAGTCAAGAGGGTGCGCGTTCAGGTGCTGAAGGGGTAACTGCCCGCATTCGGCGGGGAGTTGGGCCAGCCTCCAGTCCAGTGTGAAGTCTTGACGGCAGTGGGCTGACGCTAGTTCACTCAAGGCGTGATCTAAGTCGTGAGTGAATCATGAGCCCAGGGAAGTCCCAGAGCCGAGGGAAGGTCCATGCGAAGAACCGCCCTGCTCGTCTCCGCCGGTCTGCTCGCCGCCCTGCTCCCGTTCGCGTCGGCGCGGGCGGCCGACAACGCCGACGACCCGGCCCCCGACCCCGTGTCCATCGACCGCTTCGAGGGCGAGGTGCCCTTCGCCGGCCAGCCCGCCGAGGGCATCTTCACCTGGGGCGGCGACAGCGACGATCCGCCCACCCTGCGGCTCGCCGACCGCTCCGACGCGCCCGAGGGTGCCAAGGTCCTCTCCGGCACGTACGACATCAGCGGCTACGGGGGCTTCACGCACGACTTCGCGGCCGACCTGCCCGCCCACGACTGGTCCGCCCACAAGGGCATCCGGTTCTGGTGGGAGGGCCAGGACAACGGCAGGAAGATCGCCTTCGAGATCAAGGACGGCGGTGCGCACGGCGAGGCGTCCGAGCTGTGGACGACCTCCTTCACCGACGACTTCACGGGCTGGAAACAGATCGAGCTGCCCTTCGCCGACTTCACCTACCGCACGGACTACCAGCCGGTCGGCGGCATCGACCACGTCCTCGGTCTCACCGGGATGTGGGGCTACGCCGTCACCCTGCCGACCGGCGTCAAGGGCAGGTTCGCCATGGACGACGTGCAGTTGTACGGCCGGGCCGACCAGTCGCTGCGCGCCTCCGTCACCACCGACGCGGCGGTCTACCCGGTCGGCGGGGGCGGCACGGCGGCGGTGAAGGTCACCGTCGCCACCACCGGCTCCGCCCCGCTCGACGAGCCGGTGGCGGTCGCCTACCGCACCGGCGGCGGCACCGCCGAGCCCGGCAAGGACTACACCCCGGTCTCCGGCACCCTCACCTTCCCCGCGGGCACCGCCTCCGGCACCTCCCGCACCCTCAAGGTCACCACCCTCAGGCCCAAGGCGGCGAAGCCCGCCGGGACGATCCCGCTCCAGCTCACCGTCACCGGCGCCAAGGCCCCCGCCGAGACCCCGCAGATCGTCGTCGACGCGCACGGGCTCCCGTACCTCGACAGCAGGCTGCCGGTGAAGAAGCGGGTCGCGGACCTGCTCTCCCGGATGTCCCTGGAGGAGAAGGCCGGGCAGATGACCCAGGCCGAGCGCGGGGCGATGACCGCGCCGGGCGACATCGCCGTCTACGCCCTCGGCTCCCTGCTGTCCGGCGGCGGTTCGACCCCCACCCCCAACACCCCCCAGGCCTGGGCGAAGATGATCGACGACTTCCAGCTGCGCACCCGGGCCACCCGCTTCCAGATCCCGCTGATCTACGGGGTCGACGCGGTGCATGGGCACAACAACCTGGCCGGCGCCACGATCATGCCGCACAACGTCGGCATCGGCGCCACCCGCGACCCCCGGCTGGCCGAGAAGACCGGCGCGGTGACGGCGAGCGAGGTCCGCGCCACCGGGATCCACTGGGACTTCGCGCCCTGCCTGTGCGTCAGCCGCGACGAACGCTGGGGCCGCTCCTACGAGTCCTTCGGCGAGGACCCGGCGCTCGTCGAATCCATGGAGACCGTCATCCAGGGCCTCCAGGGGCGCGCGGACGGGCGCGACCTGAGCCGCGGCGACAAGGTGCTGGCCACCGCCAAGCACTTCGTCGGCGACGGCGGCACCCTGTACGGCTCCTCCACCACCGGCACCTACACCACCGACCAGGGCGTCACCAGGGTCACCCGGCAGCAGCTGGAGGACATCCACCTGGCGCCGTACCAGCCGGCCGTGGACCGCGGCATCGGCTCGGTCATGCCCTCGTACTCCTCGCTGGACGTCGTCGGCGACGGGCAGGGCCCGGTCAAGATGCACGCCCGCGGCGACATGATCAACGGTGTGCTCAAGGGCCGCATGGGCTTCGACGGCTTCGTCATCAGCGACTGGGCCGCCATCGACCAGCTCCCCGGCGACGCCGCCGCCCAGGTCCGAGCGTCGGTCAACGCCGGCGTGGACATGATCATGGTGCCGTACGCGTACCAGGAGTTCCGGGCGACCCTGATCGCCGAGGTGAAGGCGGGGCGGATCAGCTCCCAGCGGATCGACGACGCGGTCTCCCGGATCCTCACCAAGAAGTTCGAACTGGGCCTCTTCGAGCACCCCTACGCCGATACGGCCGGCGCCTCCCGGATCGGCTCCGCCGAGCACCGCGCCGTGGCCCGGCAGGCCGCGGCCGAGTCCCAGGTGCTGCTGAAGAACAAGGGCGGCCTGCTGCCGCTGAAGAAGAAGGCGAAGGTCTACGTGGCCGGGTCCAACGCCGACGACCTCGGCAACCAGACCGGCGGCTGGACCATCACCTGGCAGGGCGCCTCCGGCACCCACACCCAGGGCACCACGATCCTTCAGGCCATGCGCAAGGCGGGCGGGAACGTCACCTGGTCCAAGGACGCCTCGGCCGCGACGGCCGGTCACGACGTGGGGGTGGTCGTCGTCGGCGAGACCCCGTACGCCGAGGGCGTCGGCGACGTCGGCAACGGGCACGACCTCCAGCTGTCGGCCGCCGACCGGGCCGCCGTGGACAAGGTGTGCGGGGCCATGAAGTGCGTGGTGCTGGTCGTCTCCGGGCGCCCGCAGCTCATCGGCGACCGGCTCGGGAAGATCGATGCCCTCGTCGCCTCCTGGCTGCCGGGAACCGAGGGCGACGGCGTGGCCGACGTGCTTTACGGCACCCGGCCCTTCACCGGGCAGCTCCCGGTGACCTGGCCGAAGTCGCAGGAGCAGCTCCCGATCAACGTGGGCGACACGGCGTACGACCCGCAGTTCCCCTACGGCTGGGGCCTGACCACGCTCACCGGCGTCCCGGCCGGCGGCACGGCGACGCTCAAGGCGCTGGGTCTCGCGGCACGGGCGGCCGAGCGGGTGGGCGCCGACGCCGTGGGCCGCGAGCTGGTCACCAAGGCCCGGCTGATCGTCCAGCAGAAGGCGGACGGGCGGATGAGCGCGGCGGTGGCGAAACCCTTCGCCGACGCGGATCACCTGCTGCTGACCGGACGGTACGGGGCGGCGGTGGAACAGCTCACGAAGGCCTGCTCGGCCGCGTGACCCGTGAATGGTGGGGGCGTCCCGCGCGGGTGCGCGGGACGCCCCCACCATGTGCGCAGCCACGGTCCGGAGAGCCGGTTCTGTCCGCCTTCGGGTAGCTTCGAAGCATGAAGGTCGTCGCCCCGGCCCGAGTTCTTCTGCGCCCGCTGCTCACACTCGCGGCCGCCGTGATGGCCGTGGCGGCGCCGGCCTCCGTCGCGGCGGTGGGACCGGCGGGCGCCGGGACGGAGGCGGCCGGCACCCCCCGGACCGTGACCGCCCCGGTCGTGAACGTCCCGCCCGACGCACCGGTCGTGAACGTCCTGCCGGACGGCGTGGCCCGGGTGCCGGCGCCGGGCGGCGTGCCGCGGGTCTCGGCGGCCACCAGCGTCTCCGCGATCGCCGAGGCGCTCCGCAAGGGTCCGGTCTACGTCGACCCGGCCGCGTCCGCCCAGCTGCCGCCCGCCGACGCCGCCGCGCTCACCCGGCGGATCAAGGACGCCGGAAAACCCCTGTTCATCGCCGTCCTGCCCGCGAACTACCCGACGCGGAACCTGTTCACCGAGCTGCGCACGGCCACCGGCATCACCGGCGCCTACGCCGTCCGCCTCGGCGACCGGTTCGACGCCCGCGCCGATTCCCCGGTGCTGTCGCGCACCGCCGTGAGCAATCTCGTCACCAGCGTCCAGGGCGAGAACGCCCGGACCCAGCTCACCGACTTCACCGACCGGGCCCTGGCCAACATGGGCGGCTCGGCGCCCTCCACCTGGGGCGGCCCCGGGCACGGCGGCACGGTCTCGAACACGGCGCTGATCACCGCCGGCGCGGTCCTGGTGGCGGGCGGTGTGGGCGCGTACGCCCTGGTCCGGCGCGGCAGGAGCCGCCGGGAGGCGGAGCAGCGGGCCGGGCTGGAGAAGCTGCGGGTCGTCGTCGACGAGGACATCACCGCCTTCGGCGAGGAGCTGGACCGCCTCGACTTCCATCCGGCGGAGGCCGGCGCGGACGACGCCATGCGCGCGGACTACGAGCGCGCTCTGGACGCCTACGAGCAGGCCAAGCAGTACATGGCCGACGCCCGCAGGCCGGAGGACGTGCGGGCGGTGACCCAGGCACTGGAGGACGGGCGCTTCTCGCTCGCCCAGCTCGCCGCGCGGCGCGAGGGCCGTCCGCTGCCCGAGCGCCGGCCGCCCTGCTTCTTCGACCCGCGCCACGGTCCCTCGGTGACCGACGCCACCTGGACGCCCCCGGGCGGATCGCCCCGTCAGGTCCCGGTGTGCGCCGCCGACGGGGCCCGCCTGGCCGACGGCCGCGACCCGCACGTCCGCGAGGTCGACACCGACTGGGGCCGCCGCCCCTACTGGGACGCCGGCCCCGCGTACGGTCCCTGGGCGGGCGGCTACTTCGGCGGCGGCCTCCTGCCCGGCCTCCTGGTCGGCACGCTGCTCGGCAGCATGATGGCCACCCCGTCGTACGCGGCCGGCTACGGCACCGGCTACGGCGACTTCGGCGCCTACGACGGCTACCAGGGCGGTGACCTGTCGGGCGCGGACTTCGACCCGGGTGACTTCAGCGGCGGCTTCGGTGACGGCGGGGGAGGCGACTTCGGCGGAGGAGGCGGCGACTTCGGGGGCGGCTTCTGAGCCCGGCTCAGGCGTTCTTGACGGCCGAGATGTCGAAGTTCAGCTTGATCTTGTCGGAGACCAGGACGCCACCGGTCTCCAGGGCCGCGTTCCAGGTCAGGCCCCACTCCGAGCGCAGGATCTCGGCCTTGCCCTCGAAGCCGACGCGCTCGTTGCCGAACGGGTCCTTGGCGGCGCCGTTGAACTCCAGGTCGATGGTGAGCGGCTTGGTCACGCCGAGGATGGTCAGGTCGCCGGTGATGCGGTAGTCGTCGCCGCCCACGGCCTCCGCCTTGGTGGAGCGGAAGGTCATCTGCGGGAACTCCTCGGTCTTGAAGAAGTCCGCGCTCTTCAGGTGGCCGTCCCGGTCCGCGGAGCCCGTGTCGATGCTGTCCATCGTGACGTCGATGGACGCGGTGGACGCGGCGGGGTCGGTGCCGTCCAGGTGCAGGCTGCCGGTGAAGTCGTTGAACTTGCCCTTGACGTTCGTGACCATGGCGTGCCGCGCGACGAAGCCGAGCGTGGAGTGGGCCGGGTCGATCGTGTAGTCGCCGGTGAGCGCGGCCAGGTCGGGGTTCACGGCGGCCGGGGCGGCGGTGGTGGTGGTGCCGGCGGTGTCGTTCTTGCGGCCGAAGATGCCCATGAGGTGCTCCTTGAGGATGGCGGGTCGCTCGGCGCGGAGACAGAGCGCCGAGTAAGTTGAAGATTCAACGAAGTGAACGACTACGACAGTAGACCTATTCCGTTCGACTTTCAACATCATCCGGGGCGTGTTTGCCGGATCGCGCACAGTAATCGCCTACGCCCTCTGGCGGACGCGCGTAGACCTCGGGCACTATCTCCCTGCACCACCTGCACAGCCGCCCCACAGGACGCACGGCCGACAGCAGGAAGGTTCCCCCAATGAAGACCACGAAGGTCAGCAAGCTCACCAAGGCCCGCGCGGCAGTCACCGCCCTCGCCCTGATCGTCGCCCCCGGCGTCGCGGTCATCGGCACGGCCACCGAGGCCTCCGCCGCCACCAAGATCAGCCACGCCACCGCCACCCAGATGTTCCGTGACGTGGGCATCACCTGGTCCTCGTCCGGCAACTGCTCCGACCGCAACGTCTCGACCTGCACGTCCTTCGACCAGCTCAACCTCGCCACCGCGCAAGGGGCCCAGACCCTCAAGCGGGCCAGCGGCTGCGCCCTCAACGTCACCGGCGGCACCGAGACCGGTCACGCCTCCGGCACCTACTCCCACTGGAACGGCTACAAGCTCGACTACGGCAAGAACACCTGCGTGACCAACTACATCAAGAACTACTTCGCCTACATCGGCCTGCGCGGCGACGGCGCCCCCCAGTACCAGTCGGGCTCCGGCAACATCTACGCCGACGAGGGCAACCACTGGGACGTCCTGTACTACAACTGCGGCGGCTGCTGACCCGCCGCCGTCCCGCCCCCGGACGGCGGCTACGCTCTGTGCGAGCCCACCGCCGTCCGGGTCTGCGCGTCACTCCAGCGATGGCATGTGCCTGATCCGAATGTGAGCAGGCTCCCATGTCGTGACTTTGTGGCATCCCCACAACGCGGAAGCCCTCTGAACAGTTGGAAGGGCTGCAAGCCGTCATGGTTCTGTTCAGTGGCACCAGGAAAACGGGTCGGAGACTGTACGGAGTCAACGGCCCGCTTTCCCAGGTGTCCTTCGTAAGGTCGCTACATGACCGTTTTGGAAGAGACGACGGGTGAGCCGGCGGACGCGCGCGGGCGGGTCGCCGAGCTGCACGGGATCCGTGCGCAGGCGGTGGCGGGCCCCAGCGAGAAGGCGACCGCGGCACAGCACGCCAAGGGCAAGCTGACCGCGCGGGAGCGGATCGAACTGCTCCTGGACCCGGGCTCCTTCCAGGAGGTCGAGCAGCTGCGCCGGCACCGGGCGAGCGGCTTCGGCCTCGAGTCCAAGAAGCCGTACACCGACGGTGTGATCACGGGCTGGGGCACGGTGGAGGGCCGGACGGTCTTCGTCTACGCCCACGACTTCCGCATCTTCGGCGGCGCGCTGGGCGAGGCCCACGCCACGAAGATCCACAAGATCATGGACATGGCCATCGCGGCCGGTGCCCCGCTGGTCTCCCTCAACGACGGCGCCGGCGCCCGGATCCAGGAGGGCGTCTCCGCCCTGGCCGGATACGGCGGCATCTTCCAGCGCAACACCAAGGCCTCCGGGGTCATCCCGCAGATCAGCGTGATGCTCGGCCCGTGCGCCGGCGGCGCCGCCTACAGCCCCGCGCTCACGGACTTCGTGTTCATGGTCCGCGAGACCTCGCAGATGTTCATCACCGGCCCGGACGTGGTCAAGGCGGTCACCGGCGAGGAGATCACCCAGAACGGCCTGGGCGGCGCGGACGTGCACGCCGAGACCTCCGGTGTGTGCCACTTCGCCTACGACGACGAGGAGACGTGCATCGCCGAGGTGCGCTACCTCCTGTCCCTGCTCCCGCAGAACAACCGGGAGAACCCGCCGCGGGTGGAGTCGGCCGACCCGGTCGACCGCCGCTCCGATGTCCTGCTCGACCTGGTCCCGGCCGACGGCAACCGGCCCTACGACATGGTCAAGGTCATCGAGGAGATCGTCGACGACGGCGAGTACCTGGAGGTCCACGAGCGCTGGGCGCGGAACATCATCTGCGCGCTGGCCCGTCTGGACGGTCAGGTCGTCGGCATCATCGCCAACCAGCCTCAGGTCCTGGCGGGTGTCCTGGACATCGAGGCCAGCGAGAAGGCCGCCCGCTTCGTACAGATGTGCGACGCCTTCAACATCCCCATCGTCACTCTTCTGGACGTACCCGGCTTCCTGCCCGGCGTCGACCAGGAGCACGGTGGAATCATCCGGCACGGCGCCAAGCTGCTCTACGCCTACTGCAACGCCACCGTGCCGAGGATCTCGCTGATCCTGCGCAAGGCGTACGGAGGTGCCTACATCGTCATGGACAGCCAGTCGATCGGGGCCGACATCACCTACGCCTGGCCGACGAACGAGATCGCCGTGATGGGCGCCGAGGGCGCGGCCAACGTCATCTTCCGCCGTCAGATCGCCGGGGCCGAGGACCCCGAGGCCATGCGGCAGAAGATGGTCAAGGAGTACAAGGCCGAGCTGATGCACCCGTACTACGCGGCCGAGCGCGGCCTGGTGGACGACGTCATCGACCCGGCGGACACCCGCGAGGTCCTGGTCAAGTCCCTGGCGATGCTGCACGCGAAGCACGCCGACCTGCCCTCCCGCAAGCACGGCAACCCCCCGCAGTAACCCAGCGGACGAGCCGCGGCCATCCCGCGGACCCCTCAGCCACGGAGACTGACACCCATGGACAACGTAGACATCCGCGTCGAGAAGGGCCACGCCGAGCCCGAGGAGGTCGCCGCCATCACGGCCATCCTCCTGGCCCGCGCCGCGGCCCGGCCCGCCGACACGACCCCGGCCCACCGCGGCCGCGCCAAGGCCGGCTGGCGCCGGCTGGAGCGCGAGAACGGCTTCCGCGCCCCGCACAGCTGGCACGGCTAGGCCGGCCCGCCGGTAGAGCCGGCCGCCCACGACGGAAGAGGGCCCCTCCGCTTGGAGGGGCCCTCTTCCGTCGTACCCGTGCCGTGGTCGAGCCCTTGCGACGGCAGAAAACAGGCGGCCCTCCCCGTGTGGGAGGGCCGCCTGCCCGTTCGTCCCGAGTGCTAGCGGAGCCGGGCCATGAGGGCGTGTTCCACCAGGGTGATGAGGGCGGACTTGGCGTCGGCGCGGTGGCGGGCGTCGGTGGTGATGATGGGGGCGTCGGGGCCGATCTGGAGTGCTTCGCGGACCTCGTCGGGGTTGTAGGGCTGCTGGCCGTCGAAGCCGTTGAGGGCGATGACGAAGGGCAGTCCGCTGTTCTCGAAGTAGTCGACGGCGGGGAAGCAGTCGGCGAGCCTGCGGGTGTCGACGAGCACGATGGCGCCGATGGCGCCGCGGACGAGGTCGTCCCACATGAACCAGAAGCGGTCCTGGCCGGGGGTGCCGAACAGGTAGAGGATCAGGTCCTGGTCGAGTGTGATGCGGCCGAAGTCCATGGCCACCGTGGTGGTGGTCTTGTCCCCGGTGTGGGTGAGGTCGTCGATGCCCGCCGAAGCGGACGTCATCACGGCCTCCGTGCGCAGCGGGTTGATCTCCGAGACGGCGCCGACGAACGTGGTCTTGCCCACGCCGAAGCCGCCCGCCACCACGATCTTCGCGGAGGTGGTGGAGCGGGAAGGACCGCCGCTAGAGCTTGCGAAGTCCACTGAGCACCCTTTCGAGCAGTGTCACGTCTGGCTGGCCACCGGCGTTCTCGTCGCCGCCGGGCTGATGGATGGCGACCAGGCCCGCCTCCGCCAAGTCGGCGACGAGGATCCTGGCCACGCCGAGAGGGATCGAAAGCAGGGCCGAGATCTCGGCCACCGATTTGATCTCGCGGCACAAATGGCAGATCCGCTGATGTTCGGGCAGCTGGCCCTGCATCTGGTGCGGCTGCGCGGTGGTGTGCACCAGTGCCTCTATGGCGAGCTGGTACCGCGGCCTGGTGCGGCCGCCCGTCATGGCGTACGGGCGCACCAGGGGGTTGTTCGACGCCCCCGCGGGCGCCGGTTCAGGGGTGCGTCGCTGCGGCTGGACCGGCTGGATACGCGGCGCGGGCGGCTGGTCGTACGGTGACGGACCGGGGCCCTGCGGCGCGTATGGCTGCCGGTGGTGGGGGGTGGAGGGGAAGCCGTACGGATTCGCCGAGCCGTCGTGCGTGCCCTGGGCAGGGCCGTACGACCAGTTGCCCGAAGACGAACCGCCTGGGGGTGTTGCCACGTTCTCTCCTCCTCCGACTGTGCCGGGCATCCAACGGGTGGAAGCCGCGTCCCGAAACCTTACGGCCCCGGGACGCCAAAACGCACCGGCTGTCTGTTAGTTGAGAAGGCTCCCCTGGAGTTCCGCACGAAGATCCGGCGTCAGGACCGTGCCCGCACGGTCCACCAGAAGGGCCATCTCGTACCCGATGAGGCCGATGTCCGCATCGGGGTGTGCGAGGACCGCGAGTGAAGAACCGTCGGAAATGGACATGATGAAGAGGAATCCCCGCTCCATCTCCACAACCGTCTGGTTCACGCTGCCGCCCTCGAAGATGCGCGAGGCACCGGCGGTCAGCGAGGTCAGACCGGAGGCGACGGCCGCGAGCTGGTCGGCGCGGTCGCGGGGGA
This sequence comes from Streptomyces sp. NPDC001204, assembly GCF_053598035.1. Lineage (NCBI taxonomy): Bacteria > Bacillati > Actinomycetota > Actinomycetes > Kitasatosporales > Streptomycetaceae > Streptomyces > Streptomyces sp. NPDC001204. The sequence continues at coordinate 123,850 of NZ_JBSFJL010000008.1, forward strand.
AGCCTTCGGACATCGCCAGAAGGAGTCCGTCGGCGGAGACCACCACGGTGTGGGACACCCCGGGGGTGTTGTCCACGAAGTTGGTGATCAACCAGTTCAGGTTCTGCGCCGCCTGGCTCATCGGGCTCACACTAACGCTCCTGGTTGTAGGTGCTGTCAGGACCACTGTGTTCATTCCTTGTGGCCTGGCCGTTCTTGTCAATTCCTGCGCTGCGTCCCCGTTGGACGCCCCGGCGCAGGTTGCTCAGCCTGCCCCGGATGTCCTCGGGGGCGCGGGAGACCTGTGGGCCTCCCTGCGGGGTTGATTCCGCGGTGCCTTCGACCAGGTTGGCCTTGGGCACACGCCGCGGCAGCCCGGAGGAGGTCACTCCGCCTGCCTTGGGCTTGCGGAGCTGCGAGGCCTGCTGCCAGCGCTTGTCGTTCGCCGAACGCCAGGCGTCGCCGTCGCTCTCCGGAGTATGGGTCGGTGCTTCCTGGTCCAGGGGCCCCGCGCCGTTCGAACCGCTCGCGACCGATCCGCGGCGGGGCAGCCCGGCGTCGGTCAGCTCGTGGACGGCGGAAGGGGCCGGTCCCGGACGCTCGAAGCCTACGCGGTCCGCCTCGGTCACGTCAGCGGCCTGCGAGGATTCCGCTTCCGGAGCGTACTGGTCCGGGTAGCCGTTCCGGTACCCGTCCCGCTGCGGCCAGTCGTCCTGGTAGGACTGCTCCTGGAAGCCGGCGAACGCCTCCGGCGCCGCGGCGTGCGCCGACGCGTGCTCCTGCTGCCCGGGCTCCGCATAGCCGGGGTCGGGGTAGCCGCCGTTGGACGAGTAGGCATCGCCCTGCGGCGTACCGCCGTTCGGCGCGTAGTACCCCTCGTCGTACGCAGGCCGGCCCTGCTCGCCGTACGCCGTCTGCTGCTGGTCGTACGCAGAGTGCCGCGGTTCCTCGTACGACGTCTGCGGGTCGTACCCGCCCTGCTCCGGGAAGGGCATCTGCCCGGTGTCGTACTGCGGTTGCTGCCCGGCGTGCTCGTCGGGGAACCCGGCCGGCTCGGCCGTCTCCGGGCCCGCCGGCCGGTCGTGCGTCTGGGCCTCCAGGGCGGCGCGGCGCTCCTCGCGCTTGAGGGAGCGGCCGACGGGGTCCAACTCCCGGGACCCGTCCGGCGCGTCGGCGTACCGGCTGTCGTCGAAGCCGAGCTCCGCGGCGGTGAGCATCGGCTGGGGAGCGCCGAAGTCCTCGCCCTGGAACTCCTGTTCCGGGATGATCTGCGAGACGGTGAAGTCGTCGCGGTCCAGCGCCTGCTCGCCGCCACCGCCGTGGGTGATCGCGTCCGGCAGCATGACCAGCGAGGTGGTGCCGGCCTGCTCACCGGAGGGGCGCAGCTGCACGCGGACGCCGTGCCGGTCGGCGAGGCGGCCGACCACGAACAGACCCATGCGCTGGGAGATCGCGGCGTCCACGGTGGGCGGATTGGCCAGCTTGTGGTTGATGTCCGCGAAGTCCTCGGCGGTCAGGCCGATGCCCTTGTCGTGGATCTCGATCATGATCCGGCCGTCGGGCAGCCGGGTCGCGGTGACCCGGACCTTGGTCTGCGGCGAGGAGAACGTGGTGGCGTTCTCCAGCAGCTCGGCCAGCAGGTGCACGAGGTCGGTCACGGCGCGGCCGTGGATCTCGGCCTCGGGCACGCCGGACAGCTCGATGCGCTCGTACTGCTCCACCTCGGAAGAGGCGGCGCGCAGCACGTCGACCAGCGGGACCGGCTGGTCCCAGCGGCGGCCGGGCTCCTCGCCGGCGAGGACGAGGAGGTTCTCGCCGTTGCGGCGCATACGGGTCGCCAGGTGGTCCAGGCGGAAGAGGTTCTCCAACTGGTCCGGGTCGGCCTCGTTGTTCTCCAGGTCGGTGATCAGGGTCAGCTGGCCCTCGATCAGCGACTGGTTGCGGCGCGAGAGGTTGGTGAAGATCGCGTTGATGTTGCCCCGCAGCAGGGCCTGTTCGGAGGCGAGCCGGACGGCCTCGCGGTGCACCTGGTCGAAGGCGCGGGCGACCTCGCCGATCTCGTCGGTCGAGGTGATCGGGATCGGCGCGACCCGGGTGTCGACGCGGCCGGGGTCGGTGCGCGAGAGCTGGTCGACCAGCATCGGCAGGCGCTGCTCGGCGATGCCGAAGGCGGCGTTGCGCAGCCGGCGCATCGATCGGCTCATCTGACGGGCCACCAGACCGGCCAGGATGAAGGCGGCGAGCAGGGCGACCAGGACGATCGCGCCGGTGATGAACGTCGACTGCTTGGCGTTGTCGGCGATCGAGGCCGCCTCGTTCACCGCGGTGTCGGCCATGTCCGACTCGATCTGGCGGTAGGCGTCGAACTTGAGGGTGTTGACCGCCCACCAGTTCTCGGGCGTGATGCCCTGCTGTGCCAGAGCCGCGCGCTCGGCCGGGTCCGTGCTGCCCAGCGTGGCCAGCGCCGTGACCATCTGGGTCGGGTCCTGCGGCGGGGCCACGTAGTTCGGGTCCTTGGCCTTGGCCTGCTGGGCCATGGTGGCCGCGTTGGCCTGGATCTCCTTCTTCAGCGCGTCCAGCTTGTCCGCGTCCTCCTGGGTGCCGCCGCCGATGTACTCCTCGACGGCGATGCCCTCGAGGTAGGCGTAGGAGGACAGGGCGACGCGCTGCCCGGCCAGACCGGCGGCGTCGGGGCCGGGCTTGATCAGCAGGTGCATGCCGATCGAGCGCTCCAGCGACAGCGCGGCCTTGGTCAGCGAGATGGCGTAGACGGTACGGCCGTAGGAGGTGATGTTGCCGGTGCCCAGGCCGAGTTCGTTGGCGAACTCCATCAGCGGGTGGGCGACCTTGACGTAGCCCTCCTCGGTCTGCACGCCGGGCAGCTTGGAGCTGAACGCCGCGGCACGCAGCTTCTGCAACTCGGGCTCGGCGTCGCGGAACAGCTTGAGCCGGCGATCCAGACCGGCCTTGTGCGGCATGGACTGCGCGGCCCGGTCGAAGGCGTCCGCGGCCTTGTCGGTGACCCCGCGGGCCTCGGCGACGGTCGGGTCGTTCTGGCCCTTGCCCTGGAGCAGGGGGGCCGCGCTGACGTCGCGCTCGTGATACAGGGCGTCGGCGTAGGCCAGCGAGGCCTGCACCAGGCGAGCGGTGTGCTCGGCGTCCTGCGCGTCCTGCCACGTGTTGATCGAGCTGTTGACCTGGAAACCGCCCATGACCAGGCCGACCAGCACGGGCAGGAGCAGGATGGCGTTCAGCCGGGTCGGCACCCGCCAGTTGCGCGGGGAGAACCGGCCACCGCTCGCGGTGGGCGCGGCCGTCGGTTCCGAACCGGGCACGCGCGCGGGCGCCGCACCGCGCGGCGGCGGGGTGAAATTGCCCCGGGCCGACGGCTCGGGGCCGTTCTTGCTTCGCCTCACTCGACCAACAACCTCTCGGCGGTCGGCACCTACGTTGTGCCGCAATGTCTCAGAACCCTGTCCGCCATAGGCGGCCCACTACCGGTGAGTACGTCTTTGACCATTGGGTAGTTCAGGCATTCCAGCACGTCGACATGCGCTCTTCCAAACAGTGGAAACGGGTGGTTCCACGTGACGCACGTCCCACATAAAACGGGCATAAACAACTAGCCCTGGCAAAAAACCGGGGGAATGTGCGCACAGCGGCACCGTATGTGCGCGACGCGTGGCCATACCACGCGATTCCTCTGCCGAAACGTTATGAACACCGGGGCCGACCATGTCAAAGGACACAGCCGGCTCCGGTGCATCTACGACAACTTCCGTATGGCGCTGCCGATTTGAGGGCTACTCGTGGTGCCTCGGTTACCTCAGCCGGGCCATGAGGGCGTGTTCCACCAGGGTGATGAGGGCGGACTTGGCGTCGGCGCGGTGGCGGGCGTCGGTGGTGATGATGGGGGCGTCGGGGCCGATCTGGAGTGCTTCGCGGACCTCGTCGGGGTTGTAGGGCTGCTGGCCGTCGAAGCCGTTGAGGGCGATGACGAAGGGCAGTCCGCTGTTCTCGAAGTAGTCGACGGCGGGGAAGCAGTCGGCGAGCCTGCGGGTGTCGACGAGCACGATGGCGCCGATGGCGCCGCGGACGAGGTCGTCCCACATGAACCAGAAGCGGTCCTGGCCGGGGGTGCCGAACAGGTAGAGGATCAGGTCCTGGTCGAGTGTGATGCGGCCGAAGTCCATGGCCACCGTGGTGGTGGTCTTGTCCCCGGTGTGGGTGAGGTCGTCGATGCCCGCCGAAGCGGACGTCATCACGGCCTCCGTGCGCAGCGGGTTGATCTCCGAGACGGCGCCCACGAACGTGGTCTTGCCCACGCCGAAGCCACCCGCCACCACGATCTTCGCGGAGGTGGTCGCCCGGCCCCCGTCAGAGCTTGCGAAGTCCACTGAGCACCCTTTCGAGCAGCGTCACATCCGGTGCGCCACCGTTGTTCTCGTCCCCGCCCGGCTGGTGGATGGCCACCAGGCCGGCCTCCGCGAGGTCCGCTACGAGGATCCTGGCCACGCCCAGCGGCATGGCGAGGAGCGCAGAGACCTCGGCCACGGATTTCACCTCGCGGCACAGGTGGCAGATCCGCTGGTGCTCCGGGAGCAGTCCCATCAGCGCTGCCGGATCGGCCGTCGTACTGATCAGTGCCTCGATGGCGAGCTGGTAGCGCGGCCGGGTCCGGCCGCCGGTCATCGCATAGGGACGTACCAGCGGCTGGTCGCCCTCATCCCCGTACGGCTCAGCGTACGGATCATGAGAGGCGGGGGGCGGGGTCATGAATCCTCCGGGCGGGACAGCAAGTCGGTCAGTCAAGCCGTCTGACGGGGCCGGTGGGGGGATTGTGGCGGCCGGACGGTGATTTGGTGAGGTGGATGGTGCCGGAGCCGGTCAGTGCAGCAGACTGCCCTGTAGTTCGGCGCGCAGGTCGGGTGTGAGGACCGCCCCCGCGCGGTCGACGAGCAGCGCCATTTCGTAGCCGACGAGGCCGATGTCGCACTCCGGGTGGGCCAGCACCGCCAGGGACGACCCGTCGGAGACGGACATCAGGAAGAGGAAGCCGCGCTCCATCTCGACGACCGTCTGCGAGACGCTGCCGCCCTCGAAGATCCGGGAGGCCCCCGCGGTCAGCGAGGTCAGACCGGATGCCACGGCCGCGAGCTGGTCGGCGCGGTCGCGGGGGAAGCCTTCGGACATCGCCAGTAGGAGTCCGTCGGCGGACACCACGACGGTGTGGGACACCCCGGGGGTGTTGTCCACGAAGTTGGTGATCAACCAGTTCAGGTTCTGTGCCGCCTGGCTCATCGGACTCAACTAACGCTCCTGCTGGTGAGTGGGGCTGGGGAAACTGCCCGTCTGACCTGTGCCGGCCTGACGGCCCTGTGCGATGCCCCGACGGAGATTGGTCAGCCGGCCGCGTACGTCGTCGGGCGAACGCGAGACCTGCGGACCGCTCTGGTGCTGTTGCTGCTGAGCCGTGCCCGGGACGAGGTTGGCCCGGGGCACCCGGCGCGGCAGGCCGGAGGTGGTGACACCGCCCGCAGCCGGCTGCCTGACACGCTCGGCCTGCCGTACGAGGTCGTCGTTCGGCGAGGTGCGCCAGGCGGAGGCGGCGGGACGCTGGGGGGCCGCAGGAGTCTGCGGCTGCTGCGGCTGCTGCTGCGGCGGCGAGGCCGGAGCCGGTTCGCCGCCCTGCTGCTGCCCACCGCGGAACCAGTTGGTCTCCAGGGTGTCGTACAGCGGTGTACGGCCGTCGCCGGCACTCGGGGCCGGCGGCAGGGCCCAGGCGTCGTCCGGCCGATGCTGCGGGGCACCCGCGTTGCCCGGTTCCGGGCGTGCGGGACGCTGCTGGGGCCGCTGGGCGGCCGGACCGCGCAGTCCGCCGAAGTCGGCGCCGCCCGGGTGGGCGTTGCGGCCGGGCGCACCGTTGTCGTGTCCGGGCTGGGCGAACTGGCCGGTGGAGCCGCTGTCGTGACCGGGCTGGGCGAACTGGCCCGTGGAGCCGTTGTCGTATCCCTGCTGGGCGGCGAACTGGCCGGTCGAGCCGTTGTCGTATCCCTGCTGGGCGGCGAACTGGCCCGTGGAGCCGTTGTCGTATCCCTGCTGGGCGGCGAACTGGCCGGTCGAGCCGTTGTCGTACCCCTGCTGGGCCGCGAACCGGCCGGTGTCGGCGGGGTTGTGCTGCCCGGCCGGACCGTAGACGTCCGAGCGGACGAACTCGCCCGTGCTCTGGGCGTCGTTGGCACCCGGGTGAGGGGCGTTGAAGTCGGGGCGGGGAAATGCCGAGGTATCCGCCGCGGAGCCCGGTCCCTGACGGTCGTCGAAGCGGGGCATCTCGGCCGTCGAACCGGGTCCCTGACGGTCGTCGATCCGCGGCATCCGGGAGGTCTGCGACGGGTCCTGCTCGTCGTGGCCGCGCGGCGCGTCCAGAGCGGCCCGGCCCTGAGCGTTCTCGTCGCCCCAACCCGAGGTACGGGACGGCCCGTTGCCGCCCGGCAGTTCGGCGCGCGGGCCACCGCGCGGCGGCAACTGCGGCTGTCGGCCCGTCTCCGCGCCGTTTCCGCGCTGCGGGGGAACTCCACCGTGTGGGCCGCCGAAGGCGTCCTGGCGGCGTCCGTCGCCGAAGCCCTGCGAGGCGGCCGGGTGCCGGCCGTCGCCGAAGCCCTGCGGAGCGCCCGCACCGGGACCCTGCGGACCCTGCGGACCCTGCGGCCCGCCGGGTGCCTGGCCGCCGAAGCCGCCGGCCATGCCCGGAGCGGCCGGGCGGCCCTGCTGCGGCTGCCCCGGACCCTGCTGGCCACGCGGTCCGTTCGGACCGCCCTGGCGACCGGTGCCGGGCAGCGCGGCGCGCGGACCCTGGCCGGCACCGACCTGGCCGCGCGGAGCGGCTCCGGGACCGAGCCGGCCGGCCCCGCCCTGCTGACCGCCCGCGCCGAGGGCTCCGCCGCCCTGCTGACCGCCCTGCCGGCGGGCCGCTGCGGCGCCGGCGGCGGCAGCCGCGGCCGCCGGACCACCCGCGGACGGGCCGCCGGGCTTGCCCGCGCCCGGCTTCTTGCCTCCCTGGGCGACGTCGACGGGCAGCATGACCAGAGCCGTCGTACCACCGGAGTCGGAGGGGCGCAGCTGGATGCGGATGCCGTGGCGCTGGGACAGACGACCGACCACGAAGAGGCCCATGCGGCGGGAGACCGACACGTCCACGGTGGGCGGCGAGGCGAGCCGCTCGTTGATCGCGGCGAGGTCCTCCGGGGACAGACCGATACCGGTGTCGTGGATCTCGATCAGCACCCGCCCGTCGGGCAGCGCGTGACCGGTGACCTTGACCTTGGTCTGCGGCGAGGAGAACGAGGTCGCGTTCTCCAGCAGCTCGGCGAGCAGGTGCACGAGGTCGTTGACGACCCGGCCGGCGACCTCGGTGCCGGGCACCGAGGCCAGCTCGATGCGCTCGTACTGCTCCACCTCGGACGCGGCGGCGCGGAGCACGTCGACCAGCGGGACCGGACGGGTCCAGCGGCGGCCGGGCTCCTCACCGGCGAGGACGAGGAGGTTCTCACCGTTACGGCGCATGCGTGTGGCGAGGTGGTCGAGCTTGAACAGCGAGGACAGCTGGTCCGGGTCGGCCTCGCGGGACTCGAGTTCGGAGATCAGCGACAGCTGGCGCTGGATCAGACCCTGGGAGCGGCGCGAGAGGTTGGTGAACATCGCGTTGACGTTGCCCCGCAGCAGGGCCTGCTCGGCGGCGAGGCGGACCGCCTCGCGGTGCACGTCGTCGAAGGCCGCGGCCACCTGGCCGATCTCGTCCCGGGAGTGCACACCGACCGACTCCACGGACGTGTCCACGTCCTGCGGGTCGGACTCGGACAGCTGCCGGACCAGCTCGGGCAGGCGGTCCTGGGCGACCTTGGTGGCGGTCTCCTGGAGCCGGTGCAGCGAGCGGATCATGGAGCGGGCCACGACGAAGGCGCCGACCAGCGACACGCCGAGCACGAGCAGGATCAGCGCACCGGAGACGATGGCGTCGTACTCGGTGGCGCTGCGCAGCTCGCGGGCCTTCTGCTCCATCTCCTCGAGCAGCGTGTGCTCGATGTTCTTCATCTGCGAGATTTTGGTGGAGCTGTCGTCGACCCAGTCGCGGTAGGAGCGCTTGTTCGCCTGCTTCAGGCCCTCGGGGTTGTCCAGGACGCGCTTGGCGTAGGTGTCCGCGGACAGGATCGTCGGGTTGCCCTCTTCGATGGGCTTGATGAGCTCCTCGGAGCCCTCCCCGTAGATGTTGCGGAAGCTGTTGAGGTCGGAGGTCTGGCTCTCCAGCGCCTGCTGGGCGTAGAGGCGGTCGTTCTCCGAGAGCTTGCCGGCGCTGGTGTTGTTGGCCGGCAGGGCGGCGGCGATGACGGCGCGCTGGACGGACGCGTACTCCTTGGCGGAGGAGAAGGCGGCCAGCGCACGCGTCCGCTGGATCATCTGCGGGTTGCTGGTCGCCTCGGCCATGTCCTGGGAGAGGGCGAGCAGCTCGGTGATGAGCCGGTGGTAGCTCTCGACCGTCCGGGCCGAGTTCTCCTCGGACTTGTACGCGTCCTTGCGGATCTTGGTGAGGCCGTTGAGGTCGCTCGCCAGGCCGACGAGGGTGTCGCGGACGCCGAGGAGGTTGCCGTCCTTGCTGGCGGCGTCGATCTCCTCGGACGCGGAGACGAAGTTGTCCCGGGCCCGGTCGGTCCGGTCCCGGTAGCCCTTGATGGTGATGGCGGCCGCGCTGGAGCGCTGCGCCAGCGGGCCGGCGGACTGGTCGCGCTCCTCCTGGAGCGCGGCGGCCAGTTCGGTGGCCTGCTTGGTCATCTCCGTCAGCAGCTTCATGTTGTCGAGCTGCTGGATGTCGTCCATGCTCTGGCTGATACGCATCCCGCCCAGCGAGGTCGCAGCGACCACGGGCAGGGCGAGCAGCGACACCAGTCGCGTGGAGATGCGCCAGTTGCGCAGGGCCATGCGCGAGCCGGGGCCCGACGGCCCCTGGCTCCGGGTCTGCTTGGCCGCCGGAGCCTGGCTCGACGACGCCGACGCACCCGCCGGGCCGGTCGTGCCCGAGCGTCCGGGGCGCTCTGCGCCGTCGCCGGCCGGGGCCGGGTTCTGGGCGTGCTGGGGCGAGGAGCTGACGGCCATGGGGCCAGTCCCGCCGTGCGGCTCCGGCTCCGCCGAAGCGCTGCCATCCCTCTTGAAACGTCCCTGCACTAGCGTCGCAACCTCTGGACCAGGCGCCCCTCCGCGCGAGCGGAAGGACGGTGTCGGCGTTGTGGGAAGAGCCCTGAACACACTTCCCGGATGGTCGTGAGTGACCGGCGCTGGTTCCCCCTTCTCACCGCCGCTCGGCGCTGCGTTGCGCCCCCTGCGCCGGCTCGATCCTGCAGCGGTCCGTGGCATTCCAGCACAGTGCTGGATCTCCAACAAGGCATGTGGACCAGGCTGTGACCTCCGTGACAGCCCGTGAGTGACGGATTACCTGATGTGGAAAGTGATCTCCCGTATAGGGGACATTTCGCTACGTACCCGCGAGTCACTTGAGGTGTCCCAGTCGCCATGATCGGGAGCGGAATGATGGCTTCAGTGGGTCAATGTCCGATTCGGCGACAGAGAACGCGCTCATGAATTGTCTGGATTGTCGAGGCGTTCGTGAGCAAACTCACACCGACATCACGGGCTCTTCACGTCTTCGGCCGGGAATTGAATGTTTAGCCTGACGCTTTACAGGGATGGCAAATCCGACAACCGGCGCCCACGCGGGGGTCATGCGGACCTCCCGGTGCCCGAAGACGACAAGGTCTCGTACAACCGTGAAGACGACGATGATGTTCCGCACCATAGCCAACCCCCGGCGCACGACGCTGATGCACCTCGAAGGAGCCGACGCGCTGCCGACGCCGGAGCAGCCGGAGCACTCCGTCTCCCTCCCCGGGCAGACCGCCAACCCCCGGCGCACGGTCCTCATGGAGGCGCCCGTCGCGGCCGCCGTCGCGGAGTAGCACGCGCTCCGGCCGCGCCGGAGATCCAGGGGCGTCCCGCACTCGGGGCGCCCCGCCTTCGTGCCCCGTGCGCCGTAATGGCGCGAGGTCCGGGGCCCCGGCCGCGTTAGCCTGGAGCGTCAGACTCCAGCCGCTTCAGTCAAGGGGCCAAGCAACCCGTGCGCATCGCCAGGTTCTCCATCGACGGGAACGTCGCCTTCGGCGCGGTCGAGGGCGACAAGCCGGACGAACTCGTCCTCGACATCATCAAGGGCATCCCGTTCGCGGACTTCGAGCTCTCCGGCACCAGGGTGCCGCTGAGCAAGGTACGGCTGCTGCCGCCGGTGCTCCCCAACAAGGTCGTGGCCTTCGGCCGCAACTACGCCGAGCACGCACGCGAACTCGGCAACGAGGTGCCCGACGCGCCGTTCGCCTTCTTCAAGCCGTCCACCTCGGTGATCGGCCCCGGCGACCCGATCCAGTACCCCTCCTTCTCCCAGGAGCTGCACCACGAGGCCGAGCTGGCCGTGGTCATCGGCCGCATGTGCCGCGAGGTCCCGCGCGAGCGCGTCAAGGACGTGATCTTCGGCTACACCTGCGCCAACGACGTCACCGCCCGCGACGTGCAGCGGCGCGAGAAGCAGTGGGCCAGGGCCAAGGGCTTCGACACCTCCTGCCCGCTCGGCCCCTGGGCGGAGACGGACATCGACCTCACCGCCGCGGCCGACCTGACCATCCAGCTCACCGTCAACGGCGAGCAGCGGCAGCTGGGCCGCACCAGCGAGATGATCCACCCGATCGAGGATCTGATCGTCAACATCTCCGAGGCCATGACGCTGCTCCCCGGCGACGTGATCCTCACGGGCACCCCGGCTGGGGTCGGCCCCCTCAACGTCGGCGACGAGGTCGCCGTCACCATCGAAGGCATCGGCACTCTCACCAACAAGGTTGTCAAGCGTGGCTAGCGCATCCGACTCCCCCGTACGCGTCCGTTTCTGCCCGTCTCCCACCGGTAACCCCCATGTGGGCCTGGTCCGCACCGCCCTGTTCAACTGGGCGTTCGCCCGGCACCACCGGGGCACTCTGGTCTTCCGCATCGAGGACACCGACGCGGCCCGCGACTCCGAGGAGTCCTACAACCAGCTGCTCGACGCGATGCGCTGGCTGGGCTTCGACTGGGACGAGGGCCCCGAGGTCGGCGGACCGCACGCGCCGTACCGGCAGTCGCAGCGCATGGACATCTACCAGGACGTCGCCCACAAGCTGCTCGAGGCCGGCCACGCCTACCACTGCTACTGCTCCCAGGAGGAGCTGGACAGCCGCCGCGAGGCCGCCCGCGCGGCCGGCAAGCCGTCCGGCTACGACGGCCACTGCCGCGAGCTGACCGCCGCGCAGGTGGAGGAGTACAAGGCCCAGGGCCGGGCGCCGATCGTCCGCTTCCGCATGCCCGACGAGACGATCACCTTCACCGACCTGGTCCGCGGCGAGCTGACCTTCACCCCGGAGAACGTCCCGGACTACGGCATCGTCCGCGCCAACGGCGCCCCGCTGTACACCCTGGTCAACCCGGTCGACGACGCGCTCATGGAGATCACCCACATCCTGCGCGGCGAAGACCTGCTCTCCTCCACCCCGCGCCAGGTCGCCCTGTACAAGGCGCTGATGGAACTGGGCATCGCCAAGGAGATCCCGTCCTTCGGCCACCTGCCGTACGTGATGGGCGAGGGCAACAAGAAGCTCTCCAAGCGCGACCCGCAGTCGTCGCTGAACCTCTACCGCGAGCGCGGCTTCCTGCCCGAGGGCCTGCTCAACTACCTGTCCCTGCTCGGCTGGTCGCTCTCCGCCGACCGGGACATCTTCTCCGTCGAGGAGATGGTCGCGGCCTTCGACATCGCGGACGTGAACCCCAACCCGGCCCGCTTCGACCTGAAGAAGTGCGAGGCGATCAACGCCGACCACATCCGGCTGCTCGACGCCAAGGACTTCACCGAGCGCTGCCGTCCCTGGCTCCAGGCCCCGTTCGCCCCCTGGGCCCCGGAGGACTTCGACGAGACCAAGTGGCAGGCGATCGCCCCGCAGGCACAGACGCGTCTGAAGGTCCTGTCCGAGATCACGGACAACGTGGACTTCCTGTTCCTGCCCGAGCCGGTCTTCGACGAGCCGAGCTGGACCAAGGCGATGAAGGAGGGCTCGGACGCCCTGCTCCGCACCGCCCGGGAGAAGCTGGAGTCGGCCGACTGGACCTCCCCCGACTCCCTGAAGGAGGCCGTCCTGGCCGCCGGCGAGGCGCACGGCCTCAAGCTCGGCAAGGCCCAGGCCCCGGTCCGCGTGGCCGTCACCGGCCGCACGGTCGGCCTGCCCCTCTTCGAGTCCCTCGAGATCCTGGGCAAGGAGAGGACCCTGGCCCGCATCGACGCGGCGCTGGCGAAGCTGGCGGCGTGAGCGTGCGGCGCTGACACGGATACGGCTGTCACAGGTACGCGCGAGGGGCGGCACCCGGCCGGGGTGCCGCCCCTCGGCGTTCGGCGCCGCTGCCGGGAACGGATCTTTCAGCGGCCCGCCCCCGCGCGGCCGTCCGGACGGTACCGTCGGTGGCATGGCGATCAGAGCGGTCCTGTGGGACGTCGACGACACCCTCTTCGACTACACGACCGCCGACCGGGCCGGCATGCGCGCGCACCTGGTGGCCGAGGGACTGCTGGACGGGTACGGGACCGCGGAGGAGGCCCTGGCCCACTGGCGGCGGATCACCGAGGCGCAGTGGGCGCGGTTCTCGGCGGGGGAGGCGACCTTCGAGGAGCAGCGGCGGGACCGGGTGCGGGACTTCCTCGCCCGGCCGGAGCTGACCGACGACGAGACCGACGAGTGGTTCGAGCGCTACCTGGGCCACTACGAGGCCGCATGGGCGCTCTTCCCGGACGTGCTGCCCGTCCTGGACGCGCTCGCCGCCAGCCACCGGCACGCCGTGCTGTCCAACTCCAGCATCCACGTCCAGGAGCGCAAGCTGCGCTCCCTCGGCGTGCGCGACCGCTTCGAGACCGTGCTGTGCGCCGCCGAACTCGGGGTGTCCAAGCCGGAGCCGCGGGCGTTCCACGCGGCCTGCGAGGCACTGGAACTCGGCCCGCACCAGGTGGCGTACGTCGGCGACCACCCGGAGATCGACGGGCGTGGCGCCGCCGAGGCCGGACTGCTTTCGGTCTGGATCGACCGCGCGGGCGTGCACGCCGGAGACCACGACGGCGCGGGCCGGCACCGGATCGCCTCGCTCGCCGAACTGCCCGCGATCCTCGGCTCCGATACTCGTTTTGGAGCCCCGTCCACCTTCAGGTAATGTTCTTCCTGCGCCGCGGGGCGCGGGCCGAAGGTCCGGAACCGCGGGTGCAACACTAAAACAGGATCCCCACAAGATCTTGCTTTTCAGTGGCCTATGGTGTAATTGGCAGCACGACTGATTCTGGTTCAGTTAGTCTTGGTTCGAGTCCAGGTAGGCCAGCTCGCAGAGCTCATCTGCACCGCGGATTTCATCCGCAGGCCCCCGTTGTGTAGCGGCCTAGCACGCCGCCCTCTCAAGGCGGTAGCGCCGGTTCGAATCCGGTCGGGGGTACAGATCCTTCTCGCGGAGACAATCCGGGTCGCACCCGTTGTCGCCGATGCAGGATCGCTAGGGCCCCCGTTGTGTAGCGGCCTAGCACGCCGCCCTCTCAAGGCGGTAGCGCCGGTTCGAATCCGGTCGGGGGTACGACTGGTCTAAACCATCATTGGTCTATGGTGTAATTGGCAGCACGACTGATTCTGGTTCAGTTAGTCTTGGTTCGAGTCCAGGTAGACCAGCTCGGACCTGCGGAAACGCAGTGTCCACGCCCCCGTTGTGTAGCGGCCTAGCACGCCGCCCTCTCAAGGCGGTAGCGCCGGTTCGAATCCGGTCGGGGGTACGCAGTCGGAAGGGCCCTCCCTCGGGAGGGCCCTTCGGCGTTTCCGCAGAGTTCCCGCTCCCCGCCCCCGTGGGCTGCGGAGGGGCGGGTGCCTGCTCGTCGTGGGTCTCGGCCGGAGCGGTCGGTGGGTCGGCGGGTGGGGGAGTCGTGCCGGAAGGGCCTGCCGCGGCGTTGAGGCCGGCCCTCGCGGTTTCTCGCGTCAGCCGGAGCGGCGCAGGGCCTCCGACAGGCGCGCGGCGGCGTCGATGACCGCCTGGGCGTGCATGCGGCCGGGGTGGCGGGTGAGGCGCTCGATGGGGCCGGAGACCGAGACGGCGGCCACCACGCGGTTCGAGGGGCCGCGCACGGGCGCGGAGACGGACGCGACGCCCGGCTCGCGCTCGCCGATGGACTGGGCCCAGCCGCGGCGCCGTACGCCCGACAGGGCCGTCGCCGTGAAGCGGGCGCCCTGGAGACCGCGGTGGAGCCGCTCCGGCTCCTCCCAGGCCATCAGGACCTGGGCCGAGGAGCCCGCCTTCATCGTGAGCGTGGAGCCGACCGGGACGGTGTCCCGAAGGCCGGACAGGCGCTCGGCCGCGGCGACGCAGATGCGCATGTCGCCCTGGCGGCGGTAGAGCTGCGCGCTCTCGCCCGTCACGTCCCTCAGGTGCGTGAGCACCGGCCCGGCGGTGGCCAGCAGACGGTCCTCGCCCGCGGCCGCGGCCAGTTCCGCGAGGCGCGGGCCGAGGATGAACCGGCCCTGCATGTCGCGCGCCACCATGCGGTGGTGTTCCAGCGCCACGGCCAGCCGGTGGGCCGTGGGTCGTGCCAGTCCGGTGGACGCGACCAGGCCCGCGAGGGTGGCCGGACCGGACTCCAGAGCGCTCAGGACAAGGGCTGCCTTGTCCAGAACGCCGACGCCGCTACTGTTGTCCATGCAACGATACTTGCGTCTCACTCTGTGAAACGCAAGTTCAATTTTCCGTGGAACACGCCACTCTGGAAGTCATGGCGGCCCGTGGACCGACGGGCTCGGCGGCGGACGCCCGGAGGGGGGCGCGGGTGCCGCATCCTCAAGATCTCTAGTTGGGCCGGCGCCCTTGGCGTCCGGCCGGAGGGAAAGCGATGGGTAGGACACTCGCGGAGAAGGTCTGGGACGACCACGTCGTCCGGCGCGCCGAGGGCGAGCCCGACCTCCTCTTCATCGATCTGCACCTGCTGCACGAGGTGACCAGCCCCCAGGCCTTCGACGGCCTGCGCAAGAGCGGCCGGACCGTGCGCCGGCTCGACCTGACCATCGCGACCGAGGATCACAACACCCCGACCCTCGACATCGACAAGCCCATCGCGGACCCCGTCTCCCGTGTCCAGCTGGAGACGCTGCGCAAGAACTGCGCCGACTTCGGGGTGCGGCTGCACCCGCTGGGCGACGTCGAGCAGGGCGTCGTCCACGTGGTGGGACCGCAGCTGGGCCTGACTCAGCCGGGCACCACCGTGGTCTGCGGTGACTCGCACACCTCCACGCACGGCGCCTTCGGCGCGCTGGCGTTCGGTATCGGCACCTCCCAGGTCGAGCACGTGCTCGCCACCCAGACCCTGCCGATGGCCCGCCCGAAGACCATGGCGATCACGGTCGAGGGCGAACTGCCCGAGGGCGTCACGGCCAAGGACCTGATCCTGGCGATCATCGCGAGGATCGGCACCGGCGGCGGCCAGGGCTACGTCCTGGAGTACCGCGGCTCCGCCATCGAGAAGCTCTCGATGGAGGCCCGCATGACCATCTGCAACATGTCCATCGAGGCCGGCGCCCGCGCGGGCATGATCGCCCCCGACGAGACCACCTTCGCCTACCTCCAGGGCCGCCCGCACGCCCCCCGGGGTGAGGACTGGGACGCCGCCGTGGCGTACTGGAAGACCCTGCGCACGGACGACGACGCCGTCTTCGACGCCGAGGTCGTCATCGACGCCGCCGCACTGTCCCCGTTCGTCACCTGGGGCACCAACCCCGGCCAGGGCGCACCGCTTTCGGCCGCCGTCCCCGACCCGGCTTCGTACGAAGACGCATCGGAGCGCCTGGCCGCCGAAAAGGCCCTGGAATACATGGGGTTGGCGGCCGGACAGCCGCTGCGTTCCATCAGTGTGGACACCGTCTTCGTAGGCTCCTGCACCAACGGCCGCATCGAGGACCTGCGCGCCGCCGCCGAGATCCTGCGGAGCCGCAAAGTCGCCGACGGCGTACGGATGCTGGTCGTCCCAGGCTCCGCGCGCGTGGGTCTCCAGGCCGTCTCCGAGGGCCTGGACGTGGTCTTCAAGGAGGCCGGCGCCGAATGGCGGCACGCGGGCTGCTCGATGTGCCTGGGCATGAACCCCGACCAGCTGGCCCCCGGCGAGCGGTCCGCCTCCACCTCCAACCGCAACTTCGAGGGCAGGCAGGGCAAGGGCGGCCGCACGCACCTGGTCTCCCCGCAGGTCGCCGCGGCCACCGCGGTCCTCGGCCACCTGGCCTCCCCGGCCGACCTGTCCGACGCCCCCACGCCCGCTGGAGTCTGAGAATCATGGAAGCCTTCACCACCCACACCGGCCGGGCCGTCCCGCTGCGCCGCAGCAACGTCGACACCGACCAGATCATCCCTGCCCACTGGCTCAAGAAGGTCACCCGCGACGGGTTCGAGGACGGGCTGTTCGAGGCCTGGCGCAAGGACCCCGGGTTCGTGCTGAACCGTCCGGAGCGCCACGGCGCCACGGTCCTGGTCGCCGGCCCCGACTTCGGCACCGGCTCCTCCCGCGAGCACGCCGTCTGGGCGCTGCAGAACTACGGCTTCAAGACCGTGATCTCCTCCCGCTTCGCGGACATCTTCCGGGGCAACTCGCTGAAGAACGGTCTGCTGACCGTGGTCCTGGACCAGAAGGTCGTGGATGCGCTGTGGGAGCTCACCGAGAAGGACCCCGAGGCCGAGGTGACCGTCGACCTGGTCGCCCGCGAGGTGCGCGCCGAGGGGATCACCGCCTCCTTCGAGCTGGACGAGAACTCCCGCTGGCGGCTGCTGAACGGGCTGGACGACATCTCCATCACCCTCCAGAACGAGAGCGACATCGCCGTCTACGAGGCGAAGCGCCCAGCCTTCAAGCCGCGCACCCTGCCGGTCTGATCCAGGGCCCCGGCCGATGACCGGCCGCCGGGCCGGACACCGCTCCCCGGCGCCGTGACAAGTCGACTTTCGGCCACCGTACGACCCCGCTGTACCCCCGATCGAGGCGATCGGGGGTACAGCCGTTTTGGCGCCCGTACCACCCGGCGCGCCGCCGTCGAGGCACTCAACTTCCCACGTTAAGCGGGTGATTGCCGGGGTAGACGAGGTTCCGGCCCCCGCCCGCCGCAGCCGCCCGGATGGCCGTCACAGGCGTCAGTTGCCCCCCAGCGCAGGCGACAACTCGCCCCAGATGGCACAATCTGTGCATGGACAACGACGGCCAACTCGAGCTCTATACGGCGGTCGCGGCCCAGCTCAAGGAAGCGCACGAAAGAGTGCGCGCACTGCAAGTCCCGGAGAGCGTACGGATGGCGCTGACCCGGAAGCTGCTGGTCAT
This sequence comes from Streptomyces sp. NPDC001204, assembly GCF_053598035.1. Taxonomy (NCBI): domain Bacteria; kingdom Bacillati; phylum Actinomycetota; class Actinomycetes; order Kitasatosporales; family Streptomycetaceae; genus Streptomyces; species Streptomyces sp. NPDC001204. The sequence goes on from NZ_JBSFJL010000008.1 coordinate 141,311, forward strand.
TACGGCCGCGGCCAAGCACGATCTCGCCGGTGCGACAAGGCGTCTGGAGCGGTTCACGGCAGACCTCGACCAGGGGCGAATCCCCGGCGGGGAAGGCTGAACAGCCCGAGGCTGTCGAGTCCGTTGCGGCACAAGGGTGATTAGCCCGTTTCGTGTTTGATTTGCGGTATATATCTGCCTAACGTGCGAAAACGCTTGAACACTTTCGTTCTGGCAAGGTCTCCGAAGGGGAAGACGTGAACAAGGCGCAGCTCGTAGAAGCGATTGCCGACAAGATGGGCGGCCGCCAGCAGGCCGCCGATGCGGTGGACGCGGTTCTGGACGCCGTCGTCCGCGCTGTCGTCGCGGGAGACCGGGTCTCGGTCACCGGCTTCGGGTCCTTCGAGAAGGTCGACCGTCCCGCCCGTTACGCGCGCAACCCGCAGACGGGTGAGCGGGTGCGGGTCAAGAAGACCTCCGTTCCCCGCTTCCGGGCCGGCCAGGGCTTCAAGGACCTGGTGAGCGGCTCGAAGAAGCTCCCGAAGCACGACATCGCGGTCAAGAAGGCGCCCAAGGGCAGCCTGTCCGGCCCGACCGCCACCATTGCCAAGGCCGTCGGCAAGAAGACCGCGGCGAAGAAGGCCACCGCGGCTGCGAAGAAGACCGCGGCGAAGAAGGCCACCGCGGCTGCGAAGAAGACCGCCGCCAAGAAGGCCACCGCGGCTGCGAAGAAGACCACGGCGGCCGCCAAGAAGACGACGGCCACGAAGGCCGCCGCCAAGAAGACCACGGCCAAGAAGGCGCCGGCGAAGAAGGTGACGGCCAAGAAGGCCCCCGCCAAGAAGTCGACCGCCCGCAAGACCACCGCCAAGAAGACCACCGCCCGCGGCAAGTAGCGGCGCAGGGTACTCACGCGCCGGGCCGGACTCCCGAGGGAGCCCGGCCCGCGGCGTGTTCGGGCACGCTCGGCCCGGTCCGCCCGGTGGGGAAGGCCTCTCGCGCCGACCGGACGGCCTTCCTGCCTGGTCAGAAGGTCTGCAGCGTCACCAGGGTGATCCGCAGGCCGTTCCCCTCGCCCTCGGTCTCGATCCGCACTCGCTGCCCCGGCCGCAGCAGCCGCAGGCCGCCCGCGTCGAACGCCGGCGCGTCGAAGGGCACCGGGGTGCCGTCGTCCAGGAGCACCTGCCCGCTGCGGCTTTCGGGGTCGTACGTGTATGCGGTCGCGTGCATGACGGCAGCCTACTGTCCCGGGACCGGCAGTCGCGCGGCGGCGGCGGCCGTCCGCGGTCCCACGCCGAGGGCCAGCGCGGCCCGCAGGTCGTGCCCGGTGTCCACGTCCCGGCGCACGGATTCCACCGCCTGAAGGGACAGTTCCACCGCGCCGGACGCCCGGTGGCGGGCCCGGGAATCGGCGCCGAAAGCCGGGAGCAGCGGATGCCCGGGGGACGCCGCCAGCAAAGTCGTGCCGATGGCCGCGGAATCCGCGAGAAATGCCCGTGGGAATTGCGCGGCCGCCTCCAGAACCCGGGCCAATTCCATGGGCCGCAGTGCGGGAAGATCGGCGTTCAGGGCCGCCACCGGACTTCGGGGGCGCGAGGCCCGTACGACCGCCGCTCCGTGCGTGAGCGCGGCGTTCAGGCCGGCCCGCGGCTCGTCGGCGACGATCCGGGCGCCCAGCGCCGCCAGCTCCCGCCCGGCCCCGGCGTCGTCCGTGACGACCGCCACATCCGCCACCGCGGGGCAGGCCAGCGCGGCCGCCACCGTGTCCACGGCGAAGGCGAGGGCCAGGCCGGGACGCACCCCGTCGCCGGCGGTGTCCGAAAGCCTGCTCTTGGCCCGGGTCAGGGGCTTCAGGGGGATGACCAAGGTCCACTGCACCGGCGTTCCGCCCCTCTCGTGTGGTCGTCATTGTCTCCCGGAGTCCCCCCGGACCGTCCGGGGGACCGGGAAGGGGAGGGGCGCGAAGCTCCTTCCAAGAGCGCTCCCCGGTGACGTGCGGGCGTACGGTGTTCTCGACAGACAGGCGGCCTGGGGCGACACTTGTGCGGCCCCCCAGGCCCTAGAGGAAGGTGTCCGCGTGCCCCGCCGCAGAATCGGCTTCTGGTATCGCTTCGCAGCGGTGATCTGCAAACCGCCACTGGTGGTTCTGATCAAGCGGGACTGGCGCGGAATGGAGAACATTCCTGCCGACGGCGGATTTATCACCGTGGTGAACCACAATTCGCACGTCGACCCCTTCGCGTACGCCCACTTTCAGTACAACACCGGCCGCGTGCCGCGATTCCTGGCGAAGAGCGGGCTTTTCAAGAAGGGATTGGTGGGTGCCGCGATGCGCGGCACCGGGCAGATCCCCGTCTACCGCGAGAGCACGGACGCGCTGAGCGCGTTCCGGGCCGCCATCGACGCCGTGGAGCGCGGCGAGTGCGTCGCCTTCTACCCCGAGGGCACCCTCACCCGCGACCCCGACGGCTGGCCGATGACCGGTAAGACCGGCGCCGCCCGGGTCGCCCTCCAGACCAAGTGCCCGGTGATTCCGGTCGCCCAGTGGGGCGCCAACGAACTGCTGCCGCCCTACGCCAAGAAGCCCCATCTGCTGCCCCGCAAGACCCACCACGTGCAGGCCGGACCGCCCGTGGACCTCTCCCGCTTCTACGACCAGGAGATGACCCCGGAACTGCTGAAGGAGGCGACCGAGGTCATCATGGCGGCCATCACCCGCCACCTGGAGGAGATCCGCGGCGAGAAGGCGCCCGCCGAGCCGTACGATCCGCGCCGGGAGCGGATCGAGCAGCGCCGCCGCACCGAGTCGCAGAACCAGGGCAGGACCGTGCCGGCCGCGCAGCGCGGGCCGGCCGTGCGGGAATCCGTACAGGAAGAGGGGCAGGGCACGTGAGCAAGCCGGTCAAGGCGGCCGTCTTCGGTACCGGATCGTGGGGCACCGCCTTCGGCATGGTCCTCGCCGACGCCGGTTGCGAGGTGACCCTGTGGGCCCGCCGCGCCGAACTCGTCGACGCGGTCAACTCCACCCGGACCAACCCCGACTACCTGCCCGGAGTCGAACTCCCGGAGAACCTGCGGGCCACGGCCGACGCCGCCGAGGCCGCCCGCGACGCCGACTTCACGGTGCTCGCCATCCCCTCGCAGACCATGCGGGCGAACCTCGCCGAGTGGGTGCCGCTGCTCGCCCCGGACACGGTCCTCGTCTCCCTGATGAAGGGCGTCGAACTCGGCTCGGCCATGCGGATGAGCGAGGTGATCGAGGACGTCGCCAAGGCCGGCGCCGACCGCGTCGCCGTCGTCACCGGGCCCAACCTGGCCCGGGAGATCGCCGCCCGCATGCCGGCCGCCGGCGTGGTCGCGTGCACCGACGAGGCGGTGGCCCGGCGGTTGCAGGCCGCCTGCCACACCCCGTACTTCCGGCCGTACACCAACACCGACGTGGTCGGCTGCGAACTCGGCGGCGCCGTCAAGAACGTGATCGGCCTGGCCGTCGGCATCGCGGACGGCATGGGGCTCGGCGACAACGCCAAGGGCTCGCTCATCACCCGCGGCCTCGCCGAGACCACCCGGCTGGGCATGGCCCTGGGCGCCGACCCGCTGACCTTCTCCGGACTCGCCGGCCTCGGCGACCTGGTGGCCACCTGCTCCTCGCCGCTTTCGCGCAACCACACCTTCGGCACCAACCTCGGCAAGGGCATGACCCTCCAGGAGACCATCGCGGTCACCAAGCAGACCGCCGAGGGCGTCAAGTCCTGTGAGTCGGTGCTGGATCTGGCCCGCCGGCACGGCGTCGACATGCCCATCACGGAGACCGTCGTCGGCATCGTGCACGAGGCCAAGCCGCCGGTGGTGGCCCTCCGGGAGCTGATGTCGCGCAGCGCCAAGCCCGAACGCCGCTGAAACCGGCGCCGTTCGGCCGTCCGCATCACGTTGCGCGACCGTCCGTGCGACGCTGAGCTACGGTGCCCATGCGGGCACTGACGTCGTGGATACCAGCGGGTACTCTCATCGCGATATGAGCAGCGAGAACCTCCCCCAGAGCCCCGAGCAGCCGTCCCGCAAGCCCCGCGTGGCCGTCGTGTGCGGCGGCCGCAGCTCCGAACACGGGATCTCCGTGGTCACCGCGGGCGCGGTGCTGCGCGCCATCGACCGGACCAAGTACGAGGTCCTGCCGATCGGCATCACCCGCGACGGCCGCTGGGCCCTGACCGCCGACGAGCCGGAGCGCATGGCCATCACCGAGGGCCGCACCCCGAACGTCGAGGAGCTCACCGACTCCGCCGAGGGCGGCGTGGTGCTCCCCGTGGACCCGGCCAACCGCGAAGTCGTCTACAGCGAGCCCGGTTCGGTGCCCAAGGCGCTCGGCGAGGTCGACGTGGTCTTCCCGGTGCTGCACGGCCCCTATGGCGAGGACGGCACCCTCCAGGGCCTCCTGGAGCTGTCCGGCGTGCCGTACGTGGGCTCGGGCGTGCTCGCCTCGGCCGTCGGCCAGGACAAGGAGTACATGAAGCGGGTGTTCACCTCCTTCGGGCTCAAGGTCGGCCCGTACGTGGTGATCCGGCCGCGCGAGTGGGCGCGGGACCCGTCCGCCGCCCGCAAGAAGATCGTCGACTTCGCCGGCGAGCACGGCTGGCCGCTGTTCGTGAAGCCCGCGCGTGCCGGTTCGTCGATCGGCATCACCAAGGTCGACGACCTCTCCGGCCTGGACGAGGCGGTCGAGGAGGCCCAGCGGCACGACCCGAAGGTGCTCGTGGAGGCCGCGCTGCGCGGCCGCGAGATCGAGTGCGGGGTGCTGGAGTTCGAGGACGGCCCGCGGGCCTCCGTGCCGGCCGAGATCCCGCCGCCCGAGGCGCACGCGTACTACGACTTCGAGGCCAAGTACATCGACTCGACGCCCGGCGTCGTGCCCGCCCCGCTGACCGACGAGGAGACCGCCGAGGTGCGGCGGCTCGCGGTGGAGGCGTTCGAGGCGGCCTCCTGCGAGGGCCTGGTCCGCGCGGACTTCTTCCTCACCGAGGACGGCGAGTTCGTGATCAACGAGATCAACACCATGCCCGGCTTCACGCCCATCTCGATGTACCCGCAGATGTGGCAGGCGAGCGGCATCAGCTACCCGGAGCTGGTGGACCGGCTGATCCAGGCGGCGCTGCGCCGCTCGACGGGCCTGCGCTGAGGACGTGCGCCCAGGGGGCGGCGGGTGCCGGCGGGCGTCCGGGGCCCCCACGGCGCGTGCCGTGCGCTCAGTCGGCGATCCCCTTGGGGATCGCCTTCTTCACGGCCGGGGCCAGATCGACCAGCGGCGCCACCCCGTGGTTCGTGCGCCCCGCGGGGATCGTCACCTCCACATAGGCCAGGCGCAGCGTGGTGGTGAAGCGGAACGACCCGTCCCCCTGCTTCTGCAGCAGCCAGCCCACGTCGTTCACCTCGGCCCCGTCGGCCTCCGGATCGTCCATCGCGGCGGGCCGCGGGACACCGCAGCGCAGTATGATCGCCGGGCTTCCCCAGCCCGCGGTCAGCGCGGAGGCGGGCCGGGGATCCTCGCGGCTCAGTCCGTCCACTTTCCCAGGCAGTTCCCTGTCCAGATTCCGGCACAGTCCGGCAACCGACGGCCGTGGGCCGGGAACCGCCACGGTGGCGCTGTCGTCGCCTGGGGAGCAGCCCGCGGCGGCGATCAGCGCGGCGAGAACGGGCAGGCCGAGAAGCCGGTGACGGAAGAAGCTCACCGGCCAAGGGTAGACGGGGGCTACAGATGCACGACCGGGCAGGTCAGGGTGCGCGTGATGCCGTCCACTTGCTGGACCTTCGCGACCACCATGCGGCCCAGGTCGTCCACTGTGTCGGCCTGGGCCCGCACGATGACGTCGTACGGTCCCGTCACGTCCTCGGCCTGGATCACCCCAGGGATCTTGCTGATCGTCTCGGCGACGGTCGACGCCTTGCCGACCTCCGTCTGGATCAGGATGTACGCCTGTACCACGGAACCTCCAGGGCGGCCACGAGGATCATGTGGGGGAAAAGGAACGCCACGGTATCGCGTCGTCACACGCTGTGGGGAGACCCGGGAAGACCGTGACGCACGCGCCGGGGTGCAGGTAGGACAGAAGTTGACGGTCATCTCGACCGTAGCGAGGACCGCGTTGAAGCGCGACCGGGAACGTACAGGGACAGAAGGGGCGAAAGGTCGATGAAGGGCACTGTTGGTGAGCTCGGCGAGTTCGGGCTCATCAGGGAGCTCACCTCCCGTCTCACCACCACCCCGGCGGTCCGGGTCGGCCCCGGCGACGACGCCGCGGTGGTTGCCGCCCCCGACCGCAGGGTCGTGGCGAGCACAGACATACTCCTGGAGGGGCGGCACTTCCGCCGGGACTGGTCCACGGCCTACGACGTGGGCCGCAAGGCGGCCGCCCAGAACCTCGCGGACATCGCCGCCATGGGCGCCGTGCCGACCGCGCTGCTGCTCGGCCTGGTCGTCCCGACCGAGCTCCCGGTCACCTGGCCCACCGAGCTGATGGACGGCCTGCGCGACGAGTGCCAGGTCGCCGGGGCCGCCGTCGTCGGCGGCGACGTGGTGCGCGGCGACACGATCATGGTGTCGATCACCGCGCTCGGCGATCTGCGCAGCCACGAGCCCGTCACCCGCGCCGGCGCACAACCCGGCGACCTGATCGCGGTGACCGGCTGGCTGGGCTGGTCCGCGGCCGGGTACGCGGTGCTCTCCCGGGGCTTCCGCTCGCCCCGCGCCTTCGTCGAGGCCCACCGCCGCCCGGAGCCGCCGTACCACGCGGGTCCCGCGGCCGCCGGTCTCGGCGCCACCGCGATGTGCGACGTCAGCGACGGACTGATCGCCGACCTCGGGCACATCGCGGAGGCCAGCAAGGTCCACATCGACATCCGCTCCGGAGCCATAGACATCCCCTCGCAGATGAACGACATCGGGCAGGCCGTCGGGGTCGACCCGTTGCAGTGGGTGCTGACCGGGGGAGAGGACCACGCGATCGTGGCGGCCTTCCCCCCGGACGTGAAGCTGCCGGCCCGCTGGAAGGTGATCGGCGAAGTGCTCAGCCCCTCGGCCATGCCTCAGGTCACGGTCGACGGCGCGCCGTGGACCAGCAAGGGCGGCTGGGACCACTTCGGGGACATCGAGTCATGACCGCCGCCCCTCCCCGGGTGCTGACCGTCGCGGGCTCCGACTCCGGCGGCGGCGCCGGCATCCAGGCCGACCTGAAGACGATGCTCGCCCTGGGCGTGCACGGCATGAGCGTGATCACCGCGGTCACCGCGCAGAACTCCCTCGGAGTGCAGGGCGCGTGGGAACTGCCCGTGGAGGCGGTCCGGGCCCAGTACCGCAGCGTCGTGGACGACATCGGCGTCCAGGCGGTCAAGACCGGGATGCTGGCCTCGGCGGAACTGGCCGGGGCCGTCGCCGAATTGATCGCCGGGACCGACGCGCCCGCGGTCGTCGACCCGGTCGGCGTCTCCAAGCACGGCGACCCGCTCCTGGCCGCGTCCGCGCTTCGGACCGTACGGACCAGGCTGCTGCCGGTGGCGACCCTCGCCACGCCGAACCTCGACGAGGTGGCCCAGCTGACCGGCGTCCGGGTCCGGACGGAGGAGCAGATGCGGGAGGCCGCGGAGGCGGTGCTGGCGTTCGGGCCGAAGTGGGTGCTGATCAAGGGCGGCCACCTCACCGGGGACGCCAGCGGGAAGGGCGGGAACCAGGCTGAGGGCGGGGACCAGGCCGTGGACCTGCTCACCGACGGCGCCGAGGAGCACTGGCTGCGCGCCCCCCGGTACGACAACCGGCACACGCACGGCACCGGCTGCACCCTCGCCTCCGCGATCGCCTCGCACCTGGCGAAGGGCGACTCCGTGCCGGAGGCCGTGGCGGCGGCCAAGGAGTACGTCACCGGGGCGATCGCGGCCGGCTTCGCGCTCGGCGGGGGGATCGGGCCCGTGGACCACGGGTGGGCCCTGCGCGGCTCTGGGGCGGGGTAGTCGCGCGGCCCGCGCACCGGCCGGTCCCGGTGCGCGGGTACGGCTTGTACGGGCCACGGCTTGTGCGGGCCTGGCGTGCGCGGGTACGGCAAAAAGCCGGTCCACCGAGGTGGACCGGCTCAGTGCAGCGAACCAGCGGTGGCCGCGCGCTTAGCTGTTGCTGTGCGTCAGCGCGAGACCTTGCCGGCCTTGATGCACGAGGTGCAGGCGTTCACGCGCTTCGGCGTCCCGCCGACCACGGTACGTACACGCTGGATGTTCGGGTTCCAGCGACGGGACGTACGGCGGTGCGAGTGCGAGATGTTGTTGCCGAAGCCCGGCCCCTTGCCGCAGACGTCGCAGTTGGCAGCCACGGGTCACTCCAAAGACTTCAGATGCACTTACGGTTGATCCCGGCATGCCGGGATCAAGATCTCAGGCTCAGAGACTGCTCTTGAAACTTGAAATCCGAGTGGCGTTGCCAGGGGAGAGCCCGATCAGGATCGGGCAACCGGAGCAGCATACAACGGCTGCGTCCGTAGGGCGAAACTACCACGGTGGCTCCGGGGCCCGCGCGGGCCCTCTTCCGTCAGGCACCGCCCCGGGGTCTACGCTGCGTCCAGTCCAGCAGCTCAGGGAGGCGCAGGTGGCGCAGGTGCCGCAGACGTTCGACGCGCCGGCGGTGCGCACCTGGTGCGGACTGGCGCTGCGGGCGCTGGGACGCGCGCGCGAGGAGATCGACGCGATCAACGTCTACCCCGTGGCCGACGGGGACACCGGCACCAACCTGTATCTGACCGTGGAGTCCGCCGCCGCGGCGGTGGAGGCCGTGTTCGCCGCGCACGAGGTGGGCGGCGGGACCGGCGGGACGGAGGGGACTTCCTCCGGCCCCTCCCTGGCCGACGCCGCGCGGGCGATGGCGCACGGCGCGCTGATCGGGGCCCGCGGCAACTCCGGGACGATCCTCGCCCAGCTGCTGCGCGGCATGGCCCAGGTGTTCGCCGCCGACGGCGACCGCGCGCACACCGACGGGCGCGGCCTGTGCCTGGCCCTGCGGCGCGCGGCCGACTCCGCCCGGCAGGCCGTGGCGCACCCGATGGAGGGCACGGTCCTGTCGGTGGCCTCGGCCGCCGCGGACGCGGCCACCGGGGCGGAGGGAGACTGCGGGACTGTCGCGCTGGCCGCCTACGAGGGAGCGTGCGCGGCCCTCGCCGCGACCCCCGGCCAACTGGCGGTCCTGGAGCGCGCCGGGGTGGTCGACGCCGGCGGGCGAGGGCTGGTGGCGGTCCTTGCGGCCCTGGTGGAGACGTTCACGGGACGGACGCCGGAGCCGGGCGCGTCCCCCTCGGCAACCGCTGTGGCGGCTGACGGCCGGCCGCTCGTGCCTCACGCGCGCGTGTGCCCCGCCGAGGACGACGGGCCCGGCGCCTGCGTGCCGCCCGCGAGCGGTCCCGCCTTCGAGGTGATCTACCTGCTGGACGCCGAGGACGCGGCCGTCGCCCGGCTGCGCGAGCGGCTCGACGGGCTCGGGGACTCCCTCGTCGTCGTCGGCGGCGACGGCCTGTGGAACGTGCACGTGCACGTCGACGACGCCGGGGCCGCCGTGGAGGCGGGCGTGGAGGCCGGACGGCCGCACCGGATCCGGATCACGCACTTCGGCGCCGGTGACGCGCACACCGGCGGGTCCGGACGGCCGCACCGGGAGCGGGCCCAGCGCGCCGTGGTGGCCGTCGTGCCCGGCGAGGGCCTGGCCGGGCTCTACACCGAGGCCGGGGCGACCGCGGTGCTCGCCCGGCCCGGGGAGCAGCTCGCGAGCGGGGAGCTCGTCGAGGCCGTACGGCGGGCACACGCGCGCGAGGTGGTCCTGCTGCCCAACGACCCCGAGCTGCGCCACACCGCGTCCGCCGCGGCCGAGCAGGCCCGCGGGGAGGGCGTCCGCGTCGCCCTGATCCCGACCCGCTCGGCCGTGCAGGGCATCGCAGCCCTCGCCGTGCACGAGCCGGGGCGCCGCTTCGACGAGGACGTCGTCGCCATGACCTCGGCGGCCGGAGCCACCCGCCACGCCGAGGTCACCGTCGCGGAACGCCAGTCCTGGACCACGGCCGGCATCTGCCAGGCCGGTGACGTCCTCGGCCTCATCGACGGCGACGTGGCCGTGATCGGCTCGGACGTCGCGGCCACCGCCGAGACCGTCCTGGACCGCATGCTCTCGGCGGGCGGCGAGCTGGTCACCCTCGTCCTCGGCGACGAGGCCCCCGACGCGATCGCCGACCGCCTCCAGACCCGCGTCCGTGAGTCCTACCTCGCCGTCGACACGGTGGTCTACCAGGGCGGCCGGCAGGGGGCGCCGCTGCTCATCGGGGTGGAGTGAAGCCTCAGTCCGCGGATCCCTCCTCGAGGGCTCGCAGGAGTCTTTCGGCCTCCGTACGGCGGGTGGGCGGCCGGCCGTCCTCGTCGTCCGCGTGCTCGTAGGCCGCCAGCACGGCACGCGCGCGTGCCGTGGCCTCGGCGGGGCGGCCCAGGCCAGCCGCCCGCCATCCCGCGGCGAGTTCCGCTCCGGTCCGGTCGTACACGGCGGCCGGACCCAGCAGGGCGAAGGCGGCGATCGCCTGCTCCAGCCTGGACAGGGCCTCCTCGGACGCGGCCCCGTCCCCCTCGACCTCCGTGCTGTCCGCGTTGCTGACGCTGTCCGCGAGCAGATCACCGAACTGCCGGTGGGTTTGCCCGAGTTCGGCGACGAGCCGCTGCCGTGCCGCCGTGTCGTCCACCGCGTCCAGCGCCGCCTCGCACTCGGTGACGGCGGCCTCCATCAGCTCCCGCGCCGCGTCCAGGCCGCCCTCGGTGCCCAGCGCGAGCCACGCGCGTGCGCGCAGGGCGGGGATCAGACCGTGCAGGTCGCCCAGGGAGCGCCACAGGTCGCCCGCGCGCGTGTAGGCACGGTCCGCCTCGTCGTGCAGCCCGGCCCGGCTCAGCGACTCGGCGGCCAGATGGGCGAGGGTCGCGTGGTCCTGCTGCTCGGGCCAGTGCCGGGCGGTCTCGGCGGCCTGCAGCCTGCGTTCGGCTGCCGCACGGTGCTCCCCGAGCTGGCTCAGACAGTCGCCGAGCCACCACTGCGTCTGTACGACGGCCCCGTCGCCGTGCGTCTCGGCGGACAGGTCGGGCAGCGCGGACTCCAGCACCTCGGCTGCCTCCGCCCACCGCCCCAGCCGCAGCAGCAAGCCGCCGAGCTGCTGCCGGGCCCAGGCCCCGAGCGCCGGTCCCTCGTCCGCCTCGTCGGCCCAGTGCGCCGCCTCCAGGGCGTGTTCCGCCGCCTCCCCGGTCCGGTCCAGCCCACCGAGCACCTCGGCGAGCTGAAGGTGCAGCTGGGCCCGGCCCACGGCCTCCAGATGCCCCCCGCCGTGCTCCAGGGCCACCCGCAGGGCCCGCTCGGCGCCCTCCGGATCGCCCAGGTGGTGCGCGAGCGCCGCCAGCCGGGCCTCGTACTCCACCGCGAACCACGGCAGCCCCGCCCCGACGTACTCGTCCGCCGCCCGCCCGAACAGCTCCGCGGCCCCCCGGAGGTCCTCGGTGCGCGCGGCGGTCTCGGCGAGCATCGCCCGCGCCTCGGCCGCCCGGGACGCGATCCGCACATCGTCCCCGGCGCGCCCCTCCACGAGGGCCAGGACCTCCCGCGCGGCTTCCTCGGCGGCGGACAGCGTCCCCGGGTCCACGGGCCCTTCGGCCTCGTACACCGGCCGCATCAGGATCCGCGCCCGTCCCATCACCACGGACGCGGCCTGCCGCAGGCCGGTGCCCTCCTCGGCGTACAGCGCGAGGACCCGCTCGTAGGGCTCGGCGACCGCGGTGAGCGCCCCGTCCACGTCGCCGGTCAGCGCCCTCACGTACGCCGCGCGCGAGCGTGCCGCCAGCGCCTCGCCCGGATCGCCCGCCCGCGCGTACCACTCGGCGGCCCGCTCGAACAGCGCGGCGCCCTCGGGGCCCCGGTCCATCGCCTCGTGGTCGGCGATCTCGGCCCGGTCCCGGGCCTCCAGCTCGACGCCCTGCGCGGCCCGCGCGACCGCCGCCCACGCCTCCATGGCGTGCGGCCGCAGGGTGTCCGACAGCCGCCGTGCCTCGGCGATCAGCGCGGGCAGGCCGGCTTCCTCGGGCGCCGCCGCTTCGGCCGCCGCCTCGACGGGGACCCGCACGGCGGGAGCCGGAGCGGTGCCGGCGGGCCGTGCCGTGCGCACGCCCAGCGGCAGCCGGTCCACCAGCGGGCGCCGCGCCATGCGCGCGCGTACCCGATCGCCGACCCGGGACGTGCCGTTGCGCTCGTCGAAGCGGGCCGCCAGGGCCGACGCCTCCGCGCGCGCGTGCACGGCGAGTTCGCCGGCCGTCCAGGCGCGCCCCGCCGGACCGGGCACCGGCTGCCCGTCCCACCCCAGCTCGACCAGCCGGTCCATGAGCCGGGCCGCCACCGTCAGGAAGTCCAGCCTGCCGAGCGGGTTCCCGTCGTCCGTGAAGTACGCCGGCCGCTCGGCCAGCAGCTCCAGGGCCCGCGCCTCGTTGCCGGTCAGCGCGCAGAACTCCACGTGGTCGGCGTAGGCGCCGCGCAGGCTCTCCATCGGCCGCACCATCCGCAGGCCCCGCAGATGGTGGGCGCGCGCCTCGTCGAGACGGCCCAGCCGCAGCAGCGGCATCAGAGACGAGGCGAGGACGCCGTGCGGCTCGTGGGCGCAGGAGAACTCGCCGTCCAGCACCGGCCGCCACAGCTCGACCGCCTCCGCGTCGCGGCCGCACTCGGCCTGCCACCCGCCCTGGTCGTGCAGTTCGCAGGCGTGGCAGTCCGCCATGCGGTCCCGGTCGGCGGCCAGCCACGCCGCGTACGCCCGCTCCGCCCGCGCGAGGTCACCGATGTGCCGGGCGATGCTGAACTCGGCGCTGCGCACGGCGCGTTCGGAGTGGCCGGCGAGCCGGTAGCGGTGCTCCATCTCGCCGAGCCACTTCTCCACCGCGGCCAGCGGGATGTGCGGCCGGCCCAGCATGCCCGCCGACATCCACTTGAAGACCCAGTGCAGCGAGTGGGTCTCGTACTCGTCGAAGTCCTCCGGGCGTTCGTCCCACATGCGCAGCAGCCGCGCGAACGGGACGAACATCTTGTCCTTCTCGGAGCTGTAGTTGTAGACCTTCAGCTGGTGTCCGAGCGCCTCGATCACGGCAAGCGGGATGTTCAGCCTCTCGGCCTCGGCGAGCAGCAGCTCCGCGCGCGCGTTGCGGGCCGGGCCCTCCGGCCGCTCGCCGTTGGCGGCGATCTCCCGGCGCAGCGAGTCGAAGTCGGTGATCTCACTCATGCCGGCCGTCCCCCGTCGAGTCGGTGCCGCTGTGCGTGGCCCACTCCAGCAGGCCGATGAACGCCCGGTTCAGCAGTGCCGAGTCCGCCGGCCGCAGGGGCCGCTGCGCCATCAGCAGCGCCTGTCCGTACAGCGACTCGGTCGCCGTACCGATCAGCTCCGGGTCGCCCAGCGAACCGATCCGGCGGATCAGCGGGTTGAGGTGGTTGAGCACCAGACGCGCGCGCGGGGCACTGCCCCGCAGCGAGCCGAGGATGCCCGCCCACAGGTCGTCGGCCTGCGCCTCGGCCTCGGCGCGGGCCTGCTCGTGCCGGGCCGCCCGGTCGTCCAGGTGCAGCGCGGGCACGGACAGCGGGTGGAAGGCGCGCAGCACGACGTCGCAGCCCAGCGGGTCCAGCCGGTCCCGCGCGGCGGCCAGGAAGCCCGACAGGGCCAGCTCCTCGGCCGGGTCGACGGAGTCCAGGTGCGCGGTCACGATGTCCGCGTCCAGCTCGGCCACCGGAGTCCCCGGGCGCACCGTCGGCAGCGCCTCGACCAGCTCGCTGTCGTAGGTGTAGCCGCCGTTGACGACGCCGATGCCCTGCGCGGAGGCGATCGGCGCGACCTGCCGGTACTCCTCGACCGTGCGGGTGAAGTGCACGACGGGGTGGCGCTGCGCGAACTCCTCCAGGGAGAGCCGCCCGTCGGTCGTCTCGAAGGGCAGCCACGGCAGCATCGTGCGCAGCATCTCCGTGTCGTGCCGGGCCAGGGACTTCACGCCCAGGAAGTGCACCGAGAGGAACGCCGCCAGCCGCTCCGGATCGCCGGCCGCGAGAGAGGCCAGCCAGGTCCGGATCCGCTCCCCGAGCGCCTCGCGCACGGCGGCCAGCGTCTCGTCCTCGTACAGCGCCTCCCGCGAGGCCGTGGGCCGCAGGCTGTCGGTGTCGAGCACGCAGCGCACGAAGAACGCCCAGTCGGGCAGCAGCTGTTCGGCCCGTTCGGTCAGCAGCATGCCCTTCAGGTGCACGCGGTGACCCGCCCGCTGCGCCGGGCTGACCGCCGACGGCAGCACGTACGCCACCCCGCGGATCCCGGCCAGCGGCACGTCCAGGCCGATGGTGTCCAGCGGGGTGAACCCGAACGCCTCGTGGCAGTACCGGGCCAGGGCGACCCGGCGGGCCGCGGGGGAGGGGTACGCCCGCTCCCAGGGCGCCGGCAGGTCGGTGACCGGCTCCTCGCCCACCCGGACGTCGTACGGCAGCAGCGACCCGAAGTCCCGTGCCAGCGCGAGCACACGCTGCTCGGTGAGCCACTCGCCCGCCCCGGCCCGGGCCTGGAGGTGCACGGTGGTGCCGGGTTCCGGGCGGGCGGAGTCCGGGAGGGCCCGCACGGTGTACGAGCCGTCGTCGCGCGCCGTCCACTCCACGGGCGGGGCGTCGGGCGTACGGGCGCTGCGGCTGACCACCCGGATCCGCTCGGCCACCACGAAGCAGGCCAGCAGGCCGATGCCGAACTGGCCGAGGAAGTCCGAGCGCGCCTCCCGCAGGCCGTCGGCCCGCTTGGAGCTGCGGCCGATGGTGGCCAGCAGTTCGTGCACGTCGGACTCGGTGAGACCGATGCCGGTGTCCTCCACCCGCAGGGAGTCGCCGTCCGCGAACAGCCGTACGCGCGCGGGGGCGCCGGGCTCCTCCGCGCGCCGGGCGGTGATGGCGTCCACGGCGTTCTGGAGCAGTTCGCGCAGGTAGACCTTGGGACTGGAGTACAGGTGGTGCGAGAGCAGATCCACCAGACCCCGCAGATCGACCTGGAACATATGGGCCGAGCCGGGCTGGCGGGACGACTGTGGTGAGTGGGATGCCTGTGCTGACTGTGAGGTCTGGAAGTCCATCGTCGCAGCGCCGGTGGGGGGACTTCGCGTCGGCGCGGGGTAGGGCGGCACCTGTGAGGCGGCTGCCGCGGGCATGGCCGGAGCGCGTCATCCTAGGGCCCGGACGGACCGGCTGACCAGGGGTTTCCCGGGAGGTTTACGGCATTGTCGGTGCCGTGGTGTGCAATGGATCTCGTGCCCGCACTGCAAGAACCACTGAAACAGCCACTGAAGTCAGTGCTCGGCCCCGCCACCGCGAAGGTGATGGCCGAGCACCTCGGCCTGCACACCGTCGGCGACCTCCTGCACCACTACCCGCGCCGGTACGAGGAGCGGGGCCAGCTCACCCACCTCGCCGACCTGCCCATGGACGAGCACGTCACGGTGGTCGCCCAGGTCGCCGACGCCCGCCTGCACGCGTTCGCCTCCGCCCGCGCGCCCCGCGGCAAGGGCCAGCGCCTGGAGGTGACGATCACCGACGGCAGCGGCCGGCTCCAACTGGTCTTCTTCGGCAACGGCGTGCACAAACCCCACAAGGAACTCCTGCCGGGCACACGCGCGATGTTCGCGGGCAAGGTCTCGGTCTTCAACCGGCGGCTGCAACTGGCGCACCCTGCGTACGAGTTGCTGAAGGGGGAGGACGGAGAGGCGGTCGAGAGCTGGGCCGGCGCCCTCATCCCGATGTACCCGGCCACCGCCAAGCTGGAGTCCTGGAAGATCGGCAAGGCGGTCCAGACCGTCCTGCCCAGTGCCCAGGAGGCGCTCGACCCGCTGCCCGAGTCGCTGCGCGCGGGCCGAGGGCTGGTCGCCCTCCCCGAGGCCCTGCTCAAGATCCACCGGCCGCACAGCAAGGCGGACATCGCCGACGCCCACGCACGCCTGAAGTGGGACGAGGCCTTCGTCCTCCAGGTCGCGCTCGCCCGCCGCCGCCACGCGGACACCCAACTCCCCGCCGTCGCCCGCGTACCCGTCCCGGACGGCCTCCTGGCGGCCTTCGACGACCGCCTCCCCTTCACGCTCACGGAGGGGCAGCGGAAGGTCTCCCGCGAGATCTTCGCCGACCTGGCCACCGAGCACCCGATGCACCGCCTGCTCCAGGGCGAGGTCGGCAGCGGCAAGACGCTCGTCGCCCTGCGCGCCATGCTCGCCGTCGTCGACGCGGGCGGGCAGGCCGCGATGCTCGCGCCCACCGAGGTGCTGGCCCAGCAGCACCACAGGTCGGTCACCGAGATGATGGGGGAGCTCGCCGAGGGAGGCATGCTGGGCGGCGCCGAGCTCGGCACCAAGGTGGTGCTGCTCACCGGGTCCATGGGCGCCGCGGCCCGCCGGAAGGCCCTGCTCGACCTGGCCACCGGCGAGGCGGGCGTCGTCATCGGCACACACGCGCTGATCGAGGACAAGGTCCAGTTCCACGACCTGGGACTGGTCGTGGTGGACGAGCAGCACCGGTTCGGCGTCGAGCAGCGCGACGCCCTGCGCGGCAAGGGCAGGCAACCCCCGCACCTGCTGGTCATGACCGCCACGCCCATTCCGCGCACGGTCGCGATGACCGTCTTCGGCGACCTGGAGACCTCCGTCCTCGACCAGCTCCCGGCGGGCCGCTCGCCCATCGCCAGCCATGTCGTCCCGGCCGCCGACAAACCGCACTTCCTCGCCCGGGCCTGGGAGCGGGTGCGCGAGGAGGTGGCCAAGGGCCACCAGGCGTACGTGGTCTGCCCGCGCATCGGGGACGAGGAGGACGACCCGAAGAAGGCCGCCGCGAGGAAGTCCGCCGAGGACGAGGCGGAGAAGCGCCCGCCGCTCGCCGTGCTGGACATCGCAGACCGGCTGGGCAAGGGCCCCCTGCACGGCCTGAAGGTCGAGGTGCTGCACGGGCGTATGCAGCCCGACGACAAGGACGCGGTCATGCGCCGCTTCGCCGCAGGCGAGACCGACGTCCTGGTCGCCACCACGGTCATCGAGGTCGGCGTGAACGTGCCGAACGCCACAGTGATGGTGATCATGGACGCCGACCGCTTCGGCGTCTCCCAGCTGCACCAGCTGCGCGGCCGCGTCGGCCGCGGCGCGGCGCCCGGACTGTGCCTGCTGGTCAGCGAGATGCCGGAGGCGAGCGCCGCCCGGCAGCGGCTGAACGCGGTGGCCTCCACCCTCGACGGCTTCGAGCTCTCCCGCATCGACCTCGAACAGCGCCGCGAGGGCGACGTCCTCGGCCAGGCCCAGTCCGGCGCCCGCTCCAGCCTGCGGGTGCTCGCCGTCATCGACGACGAGGAGATCATCGCCGAGGCCCGCGAGGAGGCCGCCGCGCTGGTGGCCGCCGACCCGGACCTGGAGCACCTGCCCGGACTGCGCACGGCGCTGGACGCGTTGCTGGACGAGGAGCGGGAGCAATACCTGGAGAAGGGCTGACAGACTGGGACCGGCCCGCACCCGAGCCGCCACCGACAAGGCCGCCACCGACAAGCAAGGACCCAGACATGACCCGCGTGATCGCCGGCCGGGCCGGCGGACGCCGTCTCGCCGTACCGCCGGGCAGCGGAACCCGCCCCACCTCGGACCGGGCGCGCGAAGGCCTGTTCTCCACCTGGCAGTCCCTCCTGGGCGGCCCGCTGGACGGCGAACGCGTCCTGGACCTGTACGCCGGCTCGGGCGCCGTCGGCCTGGAGGCGCTGTCCCGGGGCGCCGGGCACACCCTGCTCGTGGAGGCCGACGCGCGAGCGGTCCGCACCGTCCGGGAGAACGTGAAGGCGCTCGGCCTCCCGGGCGCCGACGTACGGGCGGGCAAAGCGGAACAGATCGTCCGGACGCCTGCTCCGGCGGATCCGTACGACATCGTCTTCCTCGACCCGCCGTACGCGGTCTCCGACGACGATCTTCGCGAGATTCTGCTCACACTCCGCACCGAGGGGTGGCTCGCGGAGGGCGCTCTCGTCACCGTGGAGCGCAGCACCAGGGGCGGGGAGTTCACGTGGCCGCGAGGATTCGACGCGATCAGGGCCCGTCGCTACGGCGAAGGGACGTTTTGGTACGGTCGCGCCGCCTCTACGTGCGAAGACGCACGATGACCGGACCGGAGAGCGAGGGATCTCAAGTGCGCCGCGCCGTCTGCCCCGGGTCGTTCGACCCCATCACCAACGGACACCTGGACATCATCGCCCGCGCCTCCCGTCTCTACGACGAGGTCTACGTCGCGGTGATGATCAACCAGTCGAAGAAGGGCCTGTTCGAGATCGACGAGCGGATCGACCTCATCCAGCAGGTCACCGCCGAGTACGGAAACGTCCGGGTCGAGGCCTTCCACGGCCTCCTGGTCGACTTCTGCAAGCAGCGCGACATCCCGGCCATCGTCAAGGGCCTGCGCGCCGTCAGCGACTTCGACTACGAGCTGCAGATGGCCCAGATGAACAACGGCCTCTCCGGCGTCGAGACGCTGTTCGTGCCCACCAACCCCACCTACAGCTTCCTGTCGTCCTCCCTGGTCAAGGAGGTCGCGGCATGGGGCGGAGACGTCTCCCACCTGGTGCCGCCGCAGGTCCTCGAGGCCCTCACCCAGCGGCTGAAGAAGGACTGAGACGGCTGACGGCCCGTCACCCGGTGTCCGGCGATCACCTCATGGACGTACAGTCGTCCCGTCCGTCTCCGACACATCGGTAGTCCAACACACCTGTAGAGAGTGGCGAGCACACGGTGGACGTGCAGAACAAGCTCGACGAGATCGTGGCCACGGTCTCCAGCGCCCGGTCCATGCCCATGTCGGCGTCGTGCGTGGTCAACCGCGCCGAACTGCTCGCGCTGCTCGACGAGGTGCGCCAGGCCCTGCCCGGTTCCCTCGCCCAGGCCCAGGAGCTGATCGGGGACCGCGACCAGATGGTGCAGGAGGCCCGGCGCGAGGCCGAACGGATCATCGAGGGCGCGCACGCCGAGCGCGGCTCGATGGTCTCCGGCACCGAGGTCGCCCGCCGTTCCCAGGCCGAGGCCGACCGGATCCTCGGCGAGGCCCGGCAGGAGGCCGAGGAGGTCCGCGCCGAGGCCGACGACTACGTCGACTCCAAGCTCGCCAACTTCGAGGTCGTCCTCACCAAGACCCTCGGCTCGGTCGGCCGCGGCCGAGAGAAGCTGCTCGGCACCGGCCCCGGCCTCGACGAGGACGGCTACGAGGACGAGGACGCCCCCGAGCGCAGCCACGACCCCGAGACCCTGCGCCGCAACGCCGACGCGTACGTCGACGCCAAGCTCGGCGCCTTCGAGGCGGTCCTCGCCAAGACCCTGGAGGCCGTCGGCCGCGGCCGCCAGAAGCTGCACGGCCGCATCGCCACCGACGACCTCGGCGCCCTCGCCGACGACACCACCACCGTCCAGCACTCCAGCGACGCCGACTACCTCGCCGACCTCGCGGCCCTGGCCGACGCCCCGGCGGCCCCGCTCTCCCCGGCGGCCCCGCCCGCCGAGCGGCCCGCCCCGCCGCAGTACGAGCCGCAGCCGGCCTACGGCTACCAGCAGCCCGGGCAGGGCGATCCGTACGGCGGCTACCAGCAGGGCTACGGCCAGCAGGACCAGTACGGGTACCAGCAGCCCGACCCGTATGCCCCCACCGCCGGCGCCTCCGGCTACGCCCAGGCGGGAGGCGCGCCCTTCCAGGCCTACGACGCCCAGCAGCCGGCCGGCTACGACCCGAACCAGGCCCAGCAGGGGCAGCAGGACCCCCAGGACCCCCACGGCTACGCACAGCCGCAGGCCCACGCCCTCGACGAGACCAGCCTCTTCGACACCAGCATGATCAGCGCCGAGCAGCTGCGCGCCTACGAACAGGGCCGCGGCCTCTAGCTCGGCCGCCCGATTGGGCCGAGAGCGAAAGGTCAAGTATCCTGGCTCTTCGGTCGTGCATACGTCCGCGATCCGCGCTGCCCGGAACACCGCCGGGAAAGCGTCCCCCCGAGTTCGGAAACCGAAAGCAGGAATGGCTCAGAACGCCCGCCTCGACCACCGCAACCCTCTCGTGTTCGATACGCACGAGCTGGGGCGGCGGCCCGGCGCGCTGCAGCGCCTGACCCGCACGGTCCCCGCCCCCAGAGACCTCGGTCTCCAGGACGTCGTCGGAGTGCCGGAAGGCGCCCCGGTGGAGCTCGAACTCCGGCTCGAGTCGGTCATGGAAGGGGTGCTCGTCACAGGCACCGCCCGTGCACAGGCCGAGGGGGAGTGCGTAAGGTGTCTGGAGCCGCTCGAGCTGGAGCTCGACGCGGACTTCCAGGAGCTGTTCTCGTACCCCGACGCCGACGAGCGGGGCCGTGCGATCGCACGGTCCGACGAAGACGCCGCCGACGACGAGGACGACGAGGACAGGCTCTTCCTCGAGGACGGACTCTTCGACCTCGAACCTCTGCTGCGGGATGCGGTGGTGCTCGCACTGCCGATGCAGCCGGTGTGCCAGGAAGACTGCGCTGGTCTGTGCTCCGAGTGCGGAGCGCGGCTCACGGACGACCCGGACCACCACCATGACGCCGTCGACATCCGTTGGGCGGCTTTGCAGGGACTCGCCGGCACCATGAAGGACGGCGAGAAGGACGAGATGAGCGGCGGCGCGCCTCGATCAGCACGCGCCGACGAGAAGCAGGAGAAGTAGCCGTGGCTGTTCCGAAGCGGAAGATGTCGCGCAGCAACACGCGCCACCGCCGGTCGCAGTGGAAGGCTGCGGTCCCCACCCTGGTTGCGTGCGAGCGCTGCCACGAGCCCAAGCAGCAGCACATCGCGTGCCCGTCGTGCGGCACCTACAACAAGCGCCAGGTCCTCGAGGTCTGAGCGGCTGGTGAGAGGCACTGTGTCCACTGCCAAGAAGGCGGAAGGCGCCGAAGCGGGCAATCACCGCCGACGCGGAGGTGCTCCGTCGGACAACACGGCCTCGTCCCACACGCTTCTGGAAGGGCGGCTCGGCTACAAGCTCGAGTCCGCCCTTCTGGTGCGCGCGCTGACCCACCGTTCCTACGCGTACGAGAACGGCGGTCTGCCGACGAACGAGCGGCTGGAGTTCCTCGGTGACTCCGTCCTCGGTCTGGTCGTCACGGACACGCTGTACCGCACCCACCCCGACCTGCCCGAAGGCCAGCTGGCCAAGCTGCGGGCCGCGGTGGTCAACTCGCGTGCGCTGGCGGAGGTCGGGCGCGGCCTCGACCTGGGCGCCTTCATCCGGCTCGGCCGTGGTGAAGAGGGCACGGGCGGCCGGGACAAGGCGTCCATCCTCGCCGACACCCTGGAAGCGGTGATCGGCGCGGTCTACCTCGACCAGGGCCTCGACGCGGCCTCCGAACTGGTGCACCGCCTGTTCGACCCGCTGATCGAGAAGTCCTCCAACCTCGGAGCCGGCCTGGACTGGAAGACCAGTCTCCAGGAACTCACCGCGACCGAGGGGCTCGGCGTGCCCGAGTACCTGGTCACGGAGACCGGCCCCGATCATGAGAAGACCTTCACTGCTGCCGCCCGCGTCGGAGGCGTCTCGTACGGCACCGGCACCGGCCGCAGCAAGAAGGAGGCGGAGCAGCAGGCCGCGGAGTCCGCGTGGCGGGCCATCCGGGCCGCGGCGGACGAGCGCGCCAAGGCGGTGGGGTCCGTCGACGGCGCCGACGAGGCGCCGGCCTCCGCCTGAGAACCGGGAAACCGAGCGGTCGTGCGGCGGACCTCCGCCCGCGGGCCGCGTCCAGCAGAACGCGACCGAGCGCCCGTCCCCGCCCCGGGGCGGGCGCTCGGCCCGTGACGGCCGCAACGGCCGCGATGTGTGAACGGGGGAGTCATGCCCGAGCTGCCCGAGGTCGAGGTCGTACGGCGCGGACTGGAACGGTGGGTCGCGCGGCGGAGCGTCGCCGGCGTCGAGGTCCTGCACCCGCGTGCCGTACGCCGCCACCCGGCCGGCGCGGAGGACTTCGCGCACCGCGTCAAAGGCCACCGGCTCGGCCTGCCCAGCCGCCGCGGCAAGTACCTGTGGCTGCCCCTCCAGGACAGCGGGCAGGCGATCCTTGCGCACCTCGGCATGAGCGGCCAGCTGCTGGTCCAGCCGCTGAGCGCGCCCGTCGAGAAGCACCTGCGCATCCGCGTCCGCTTCGCCGACGAGCTGGACACCGAACTCCGCTTCGTCGACCAGCGCACCTTCGGCGGCCTGTCGCTGCACGACACCACCCCCGACGGGCTGCCCGACGTCATCGCGCACATCGCCCGCGACCCCCTCGACCCGCTGTTCGACGACGAGGCCTTCCACCAGGCGCTGCGCCGCAAGCGGACCACCATCAAACGGGCCCTGCTCGACCAGTCCCTGATCAGCGGAGTCGGCAACATCTACGCGGACGAGGCCCTGTGGCGCACCCGCGTCCACTACGAACGCCCCACCGCGACCTTCACCCGCCCCCGCACGACCGAACTCCTCACCCACGTGCGGGAGGTGATGAACGAGGCCCTCGCCGTCGGCGGCACCAGCTTCGACAGCCTCTACGTCAACGTCAACGGGGAGTCCGGCTACTTCGACAGCTCCCTGGACGCCTACGGCCGCGAGGGCCTGCCCTGCCGCCGCTGCTCCACCCCGCTGCGTCGCCGCCCGTGGATGAACCGCTCCAGCTACTACTGCCCGAAGTGTCAGCGGGCGCCGCGCGTGGCGTCGTAACGCTCGCGTGCCGCCAGCACGTCGCCCATGCGCCCCTCCACGCAGTGGATGAGGGACAGCAGGCGCTCGGCGACCTCGCGGCCCAGCGCCGTGAGCTCGTAGTCCACCCGGGGCGGGTTGGTCGGCTGGGCCTCGCGACGCACCAGGCCGTCCCGCTCCAGCGCCTGGAGGGTCTGGGACAGCATCTTCTCGCTCACACCGTCGACACGGCGGCGCAGCTCGTTGAAGCGGAGGGAGCCCTCGTACAGGGCGCCCAGCGCGAGCCCGCCCCAGCGCCCCGTGACATGCTCCAGCGTCCCGCGCGAAGGGCAGGCCCTGGCGAACACGCTGTAAGGGAGGTCGTCCTGGGTCGGCGGGGTGCTCATGAGCCAAGCCTACCCGCGCACAGCGCTAACCATCAGACGGCGCTAACCAGGAGTCAGTGCCACCTGGTGATCGGCCGGGCGGGCCCCGCCGGTGCCACGCGAGCATGGCGACGTGGCGGTCCCCATCCGTGATCGACTCGGCGAGGCGAATCCCCGCGTCACCGCACCGCACCCCGCCACGACGAGACAGGCCGAGGCCCTGGCAGGCGATCCCTGCGCCTTCCGACCTGCGGTTGTCTCAGTACCCGAAGTCCTGCGTCCACCACGGACCGCCGGAGCCGAAGTGCACACCGACGCCCAGGGTCTTGAAGTCGCAGTTCAGTATGTTGGCGCGGTGGCCGGGGCTGTTCATCCAGGCGTCCATCACCGCCTCCGCGTCGGCCTGCCCGCGGGCTATGTTCTCGCCGCCGAGGCTGGTGATGCCGAGCCTCGCCGCCCGGTCCCACGGCGAGGCGCCGCTGGGATCGGTGTGGTCGAAGAAGTTCTCGTCGGCCATGGCCTCGCTGAAGTCCTGGGCGAGGCCGGCGAGCGCGCTGCTCGCCGTCAGGGCGCTGCACCCCACCTTCGCCCGCTCGTCGTTGACGAGCCTGAGCACCTCGGCCTCGACGGCGGTCTGCGTGGAGACGGCGGCCGGGGCCCGGGTCTTCGGCGGCGCCTTGGTGGCGGTCTCGGCCGGCGCGGTCTCCGGCTTCTCCGGCGCCGTGGTCGGCTTCGCCTCCGGCGCCTTCGTGGGCGTGGCCGACGCCGGGTCGGCGTCCGGCGCGGTGGCCGGGGCCGACTCGGAGGCGGACAGCTCGGGTGACGTGGACCGGTCCACGTCGCGGCTGGTCGTGGAGCCCCGGGAGGGGCCGCCCGGGTCGACGCCGGCGCTGCCGGAGGTGCCGCCCTGCGGGCTCTCGCTGTTCGTCGGCGAGCCCGCGGCCTGCACCTTGTCGGCGCCGCCGCCGTTCGGGCCGCCCAGCTTGTAGTTCTCGAGCCCGGGCACCGCGCCGGTGGCGACCGCGACGGTGCCGAGGGCGACCGCGGCGGAGACCCCGAGGAGCCCCGTGCGGACCGGCGTCGCGGCCTTCTTCTTCCGGCGGTGCCCCCGCTCCCGCGGTCCGTCCGCCGGGCTGAAGCCCTCGGCCGGGAAGACCACGGTGGTCCTGGCGTGGGCGGCGCCGTCGTCCGTGTCGAAGAGGTGCTCCTGGGGTCTGGCGTACGGGTCGGCGTACAGATCCGGGTTCAGGTAGGGCGCGATGCCCAGGCGGCCGTCGTCGTCCTGCGGGTGGCTGTCCCACGGATCGCGGTCCCGCTCGTACGAGCCGTGCGTCCGACTGTCCCCCGTGGCGCGGCCCGTGGCGGCGCGGCCGGCGTCCGAGCGTCGGTGGCGTCCCATGTGCTGGCCTTCCTTGTCTCTCTCTGCCGACGCGCGCCCTGAGCCGACGCGGTCAACCCAACTCACTCGATCGAGTGAGTTTCAGATGAGATTCATTGGATCGGGACGGTACCGCATGGCGCGAGAGGCGGAGGTGCTCAGAGAGACATTGGCCGGTTAGGTTGCACTCATGAGCGAGGATGTTCGACTGGTCGCCTGGGTCCGCGGACGAGTCCAGGGAGTGGGTTTCCGCTGGTTCACCAGGGCCACTGCGCTGGAGATCGGGGGCCTGAGCGGTTTCGCCCTCAATCTCGGGGACGGACGCGTGCAAGTGGTCGCCGAGGGGGCCCGCGAGGGGTGCCAGAAACTCCTGGACTGGCTGCAGGGCGGCGACACGCCCGGACGTGTGGACGGTGTCACCGAGATCTGGGACACACCGCGCGGCGGGTACGACGGCTTCGCCATCCGCTGATCGTGTGGCGCGGTGCGGGTCCCGCCGGCCGCGGCGGGAACTGCCGGCGGCATCTGCCCGAAGGGAAAAGAGGCAGGTGGTTGCCAAGAAACGCGCGGCGTGGCAGGCTCCGCACAGCGGAATGATCCGCACGCCCCGAGGGGCCCGCAGGAGTAGCAGCGCCACCTGGTTTCCGGTCGCGCGCCCCCGGGACGCCCATGGATACGGGGCGTGATCGTGTTGACCGTCAAACTTTTTGGTGAGACGCTGAAAGCCCGCGCACCTTAGCTGTTTGGCATGGATGAACGGCACCACAACTCAGGCAGTGCCAAGCACCACGGGTGCGAATCCCTCACGACCCACACCGCTTCGGTCGGTCACTCAGTGTGGAGGACCATCCATCATGGCAAAGGCGCTTCTCGGTTACGTCGGCGGCTCCGACCCTCGACTCCTCGCCGAGATGCGACGGCTCCAGCAGCGCGTCCAGGACCTGGAATCCGAGCTTGTGCGGATCCAGGCGGAGAACGACGCCCTGACGGCTGCCGCTTCTCACGACAGGATCATGGAGCGCGTCGACGCACACCAGGCGGAGCCTGCGCTCACCTGATCACTGCATCGCACAACGACACAGGGGTTGGGCTGCCCGTCAACCGCTCAGTTGTCAGAGTTGCAAGGGACGCTTCGGCGTCCCTTCCTTCTTTCCCCCGCCCTTCTTGCCCCGCCTTTGTCGCCCCCGCGCATCCTTTCACGGTCTTTAACTTTTGGTGTGCCCTGCATATTCAAAGGTGAAACCGCGCGGTTGCGGGGGTTCGTGGAGTGGGGTACCGGTGGCCGGTAAAGTCCGGCGGCGTGCACCTCAAGGCCCTGACCCTCCGCGGGTTCAAGTCGTTCGCCTCGGCGACCACGCTCCGGTTCGAGCCGGGGATCACGTGCGTCGTCGGACCGAACGGCTCGGGCAAGTCCAATGTCGTGGACGCGCTCAGCTGGGTCATGGGCGAGCAGGGCGCCAAATCGCTGCGCGGCGGCAAGATGGAGGACGTCATCTTCGCCGGCACCACCGGCCGTCCGCCGCTCGGCCGCGCCGAGGTGTCCCTGACCATCGACAACTCCGACGGGGCCCTGCCCATCGAGTACGCCGAGGTCACCATCACGCGGATCATGTTCCGCAACGGCGGCAGCGAGTATCAGCTCAACGGCGACACCTGCCGGCTGCTCGACATCCAGGAACTGCTCTCCGACTCCGGCATCGGCCGCGAGATGCACGTCATCGTCGGCCAGGGCCAGCTCGACTCCGTCCTGCACGCCGACCCCATGGGCCGCCGCGCCTTCATCGAGGAGGCCGCGGGTGTCCTCAAACACCGCAAGCGCAAGGAGAAGGCGCTCAGGAAACTGGACGCGATGCAGGCCAACCTCGCGCGGGTGCAGGACCTCACCGACGAACTGCGCCGCCAGCTCAAGCCATTGGGCCGGCAGGCGGCGGTCGCGCGCAGAGCCGCGGTCATCCAGGCGGACCTGAGGGACGCGCGCCTGCGGCTGCTGGCCGACGACCTCGTCGGCCTGCGCGAAGCCCTGAAGGCCGAGGTCGCCGACGAAGCGGCCCTGAAGGAACGCAGGGAAACCGCCGAGCAGGAGCTGAAGAAGGCCCTCCAGCGCGAGGCCCTGCTGGAGGACGAGGTGCGCCGGCTCGTCCCGCGCCTCCAGCGCGCCCAGCAGACCTGGTACGAACTGTCCCAGCTCGCCGAACGCGTGCGCGGCACCATCTCGCTCGCCGACGCGCGCGTGCACAGCGCCACCTCCGCGCCGCCCGAGGAGCGGCGCGGCCGCGACCCCGAGGAACTGGAGCGCGAGGCCGACCGCGTCCGCGAACAGGAGGCCGGGCTGGAGGCGGCCCTGGAGGCGGCCCAGCGCGCCCTGGACGACACCGTCGCCCACCGTGCCGAGCTGGAGCGGGAACTGGCCGTCGAGGAACGGCGCCTGAAGGACGCGGCCCGCGCCATCGCCGACCGCCGTGAGGGCCTGGCCCGGCTGGGCGGACAGGTGAACGCGGCACGCTCCCGAGCCGCCTCCGCCCAGGCCGAGATCGAGCGGCTGGCCGCCGCCAGGGACGAGGCCCAGGAACGGGCCGTCCACGCCCAGGAGGAGTACGAGGCGCTCAAGGCCGAGGTCGACGGCCTCGACGCGGGCGACGAGGAGCTGGCCGGGCGGCACGAGGGGGCGAGGACGGCACTGAGCGAGGCGGAGGCCGCCCTCGCCGCAGCCCGGGAGGCGGTCACCGCGGCCGAACGCAAGCGGGCCGCGACCCAGGCCCGGCACGACGCCCTCGCCCTGGGCCTGCGCCGCAAGGACGGCACGGGCGCCCTGCTCGACGCCAAGGACCGCCTCACCGGCCTGCTGGGCCCCGCCGCCGAACTCCTGACGGTCACCCCCGGCTACGAGACCCCTCTGGCCACCGCCTTCGGCACCGCCGCCGACGCCCTGGCCGTGACCACGCCCTCCGCGGCGGCCGACGCCCTGCGCCTGCTGCGCAAACAGGACGCGGGCCGGGCCGCACTGCTCCTCGCGGGCCCCTCACCCGAAACCCCCGCGATCCAAGCGCCCACGCCGCCGGGCGAAGCCCTCCCGAGCGACCCGCGGCCCGGGCCGACGGCGGCCCCGGCGACGCCCGCCACCTCGTCGGGCGCCCCGGATGCCACCCAGCCGGACGAGGTCACGAGCTTGGCGGCCTGTGCCGATCGGTCCGCGGCCGGGGGCGTCACAGCCGCCGAAGCGGGTGGGACCGGTGCGGCGGGAGCCGGGCTTTCCGCGACCGGTGGGCTGGACGGTGCCGCTGCCGGGTGGAGTGGGTCCGAGGACCGTACCGGCGGTGCGGCGGGCGCGCCCGCCACCACCGGCACCCCCGTGCCCGGGCACCCCTTCGCCGCCGGCTTCGTGCGCGGTCCCGCCGAGCTGATGCCCGCCGTGCGGTGGCTGCTGCGGGGAATCGTCGTGGTGGGGACGCTGGAGGACGCGGAGGATCTGGTTCTCGCCCGACCCGAGCTGACGGCTGTGACCGCCGAAGGGGATCTGCTCGGGGCGTACTTCGCGCAGGGCGGCTCCGCCGGGGCGCCCAGTCTGCTGGAGGTGCAGGCCTCCGTGGACGAGGCCGCCGCCGAGCTGGAGCAGCTGGCCGTGCGGTGCGAGGAGCTGACCGAGGACCAGCAGCGGGCCGCCGAGCGGCGCGGCCGGTGCGCGGCGCAGGTCGAGGAGCTGGGGGAGCGGCGGCGGACCGCCGACCGGGAGAAGTCGGCCGTAGCGCAGCAACTGGGCCGGCTCGCCGGGCAGGCGCGCGGCGCCGCCGGGGAGGCCGAGCGGTCCTCGGCCGCCGCCGCCCGCGCCCAGGAGGCCCTCGACAACGCCCTCCAGGAGGTGGAGGAACTCGCCGAGCGGCTCGCCGTGGCCGAGGAGGCGCCGATCGAGGAGGAGCCCGACACCTCGGCGCGCGACCGGCTCGCCGCCGACGGGGCCAACGCCCGCCAGACCGAGATGGAGGCCCGCCTCCAGGTCCGTACGCACGAGGAACGGGTCAGGGGACTGGCCGGCAGGGCGGACTCGCTGGACCGGGCAGCCCATGCCGAACGTGAGGCACGCGCGCGTGCCGAGCAGCGGCGCGCCCGGCTCCGCCACGAGGCGGAGGTCGCCTCGGCGGTCGCCTCCGGCGCCCGGCAGCTGCTCGCGCACGTCGAGGTCTCCGTGGCCCGCGCCGAGGAGGAGCGGGCCGCCGCCGAGGCCGCCAAGGCCCGGCGCGAGCAGGAGCTGACCGCCGCCCGCACCGAGGGCCGGGAGCTCAAGGCCGAACTCGACAAGCTGACCGACTCGGTCCACCGGGGGGAGGTGCTCGGCGCCGAGAAGCGGCTGCGCATCGAGCAGCTGGAGACCAGGGCACTGGAGGAACTCGGGGTCGAACCGGCGGGCCTGATGGCGGAGTACGGGCCGCACCAGCTCGTCCCGCCCTCGCCGCCCGCCGAAGGGGAGCAGCTGCCGGAGGACCCGCAGCACCCCCGCAACCGGCCCCGGCCCTACGCGCGGGCCGAGCAGGAGAAGCGGCTGAAGGCCGCCGAGCGCGCCTACCAGCAACTCGGCAAGGTCAACCCGCTGGCCCTGGAGGAGTTCGCGGCGCTGGAGGAACGCCACAAGTTCCTCAGCGAGCAGCTCGAGGACCTCAAGAAGACCCGCGCCGACCTGCTCCAGGTCGTCAAGGAGGTCGACGAGCGCGTCGAGCAGGTCTTCACCGAGGCCTACCGGGACACCGCCCGCGAGTTCGAGGGCGTCTTCGGCCGGCTCTTCCCGGGCGGTGAGGGCCGGCTCGTACTGACCGACCCCGACAACATGCTCACCACGGGCGTGGACGTCGAGGCGCGCCCGCCGGGCAAGAAGGTCAAGCGGCTGTCCCTGCTCTCCGGCGGCGAGCGGTCGCTGACCGCCGTCGCGCTGCTCGTGTCGATCTTCAAGGCCCGTCCGAGCCCCTTCTACGTCATGGACGAGGTCGAGGCGGCCCTCGACGACACCAACCTCCAAAGGCTGATCCGGATCATGCAGGAGCTTCAGGAGGCCTCGCAGCTGATCGTGATCACGCACCAGAAGCGCACGATGGAGGTCGCCGACGCGCTCTACGGCGTCTCCATGCAGGGCGACGGTGTGTCGAAGGTCATCAGCCAGCGCCTGCGTTAGCGCTGTGTCAGCGCCCCGGCACGTGTGGTGCCGGGGATCCCGCGTGCCTCCGTCACTTCGGGGTAGACGGACCATGTCCGCAGCTTGACTACAACACTTGAATCGAAGTTCAGGGGTCGCCGGGGGATGGAAGCCGGTTGTCGCCCGTGATGCAGGGAAATTGACTTCGACAGGTGAAGGCATAACCTCTGTAGCGTTGTTTTTATCTTCAAATCTCATCGCATGGAGGGGTTGACCCCCACCCCCGGCAGAGCTGCCGGGGTGCCCGAGGAGTACACGTGACCACAACGCAGGCCCCAGGGCCAGGAGCCCGGACGGCTCACCCCGAACATCTCGGGCACGTCATCTTCATCGCCGCGGCCGCCGCCATGGGCGGCTTCCTGTTCGGATACGACAGCTCCGTGATCAACGGCGCCGTCGAGGCCATCCGGAGCCGCTACGGCATCGGATCCGCAGAACTGGCCCAGGTCATCGCCATCGCCCTGATCGGCTGCGCGATCGGCGCCGCGACCGCGGGCCGCATCGCCGACCGCATCGGCCGCATCCGCTGCATGCGGATCGCCGCGGCCCTGTTCACCGTCAGCGCCGTCGGCTCGGCCCTGCCGTTCGCCCTGTGGGACCTCGCCTTCTGGCGGATCGTCGGCGGCTTCGCCATCGGTATGGCCTCGGTCATCGGCCCCGCCTACATCGCCGAGGTCGCCCCGCCCGCCTACCGCGGTCGACTCGGCTCCTTCCAGCAGGCCGCGATCGTCGTCGGCATCGCCATCTCCCAGCTGGTCAACTGGGGTCTGCTCAACGCCGCCGGCGGCAATCAGCGCGGCCGGCTGCTGGGCCTGGAGGCCTGGCAGGTCATGCTCGGCGTGATGGTCGTCCCGGCCATCCTGTACGGACTGCTCTCCTTCGCCATCCCCGAGTCCCCGCGCTTCCTGCTCTCCGTCGGCCGCCGTGACCGGGCCCGCCGGATCCTCGCCGAGGTCGAGGGCGACCACATCGACCTCGACGCCCGTGTGGCCGAGATCGAGACCGCCATGAAGCGCGAGCACAAGTCCACCTTCAAGGACCTGCTCGGCGGCAGCTTCCTCTTCAAGCGGATCGTCTGGATCGGCATCGGCCTGTCCGCCTTCCAGCAGTTCGTCGGCATCAACGTCGCGTTCTACTACTCCGCGACGCTGTGGCAGTCGGTCGGCGTCAACCCGACGGAGTCGTTCCTCTACTCGTTCACGACGTCGATCATCAACATCGTCGGCACCGTGATCGCGATGATCTTCGTGGACCGCATCGGCCGCAAGCCGCTGGCGCTCATCGGCTCGTGCGGCATGGTCGTCGGCCTGGCCCTGGAGGCCTGGGCGTTCTCGTACCCCCTGGTAGGCGGCAAGCTGCCGGCCACCCAGGGCTGGGTCGCCCTGATCGCGGCCCACGTCTTCGTCCTCTTCTTCGCCCTGTCCTGGGGTGTGGTCGTCTGGGTCCTGCTCGGCGAGATGTTCCCGAACAAGATCCGCGCCGCCGCGCTGGGCGTGGCCGCCTCCGCACAGTGGATCGCCAACTGGGCCATCACCGCGAGCTTCCCGTCGCTGGCCGACTGGAACCTCTCCTGGACCTACGTCGTCTACACGGCCTTCGCCGCGCTCTCCATCCCGTTCGTCCTGAAGTTCGTCAAGGAGACGAAGGGCAAGGCGCTGGAGGAGATGGGGTAACCGCCCCCGGTCTCACCCTGCCCCGGCTCACGCACCGAGCCGGGGCAGCACGTGCTCGTGAGGGCGTTACGCGTCCCGTACGCCGGGCGGCCGGCGGGTCCGGTATTCCAGGGGCACGCGGCCCCGTCGGGACTACCGCTGACCGCCCAGGTGGTCGCGCATACTGGACGCGTTATGGAAACCATCATCCTTGCTGTAGTTATCGCCGTGGTCGTGCTCGGCGCGCTCGGCGGGCTCATCATCGGCAGCCGGCGGAGGAAGCCGCTGCCCCCGCCGCCGCCCTCGGCGCCCGACATCACCGCCCCTCCGGCCGAGCCACACGTCGGCGAGGAGGCCGAGACGCCGCGGGAGGAGCCGCGGCGGACGATCGAGGAGGTGGACCTGCCCGACGGCTCGGCTCCCGTCGCCGTCGAGGAGCCGCCCGTCGAGGAGCTTCCGGCACCCCCGATCGAGGTGCCCGAGCCCACCGCCGGCCGTCTGGTGCGGCTGCGCGCCCGCCTCTCCCGCTCGCAGAACGCCCTGGGCAAGGGCCTGCTCATCCTGCTGTCCCGCGAGAACCTCGACGAGGACACGTGGGAGGAGATCGAGGACACCCTGCTGACCGCCGACGTCGGCGTGCAGCCCACCCAGGAGCTGGTCGACCGGCTGCGCGAGCGCGTGCGCGTGCTCGGCACCCGCACCCCCGAGGAGCTGCGCGGGCTGCTGCGCGAGGAGCTGCTCACGCTGATCGGCCCCGACATGGACCGCACGGTGAAGACCGAGCCGGCCAGCAGCAAGCCGGGCATCGTGATGGTCGTCGGCGTCAACGGCACCGGCAAGACCACGACGACGGGCAAGCTCGCCCGGGTCCTGGTCGCCGACGGCCGCAGCGTCGTGCTGGGCGCCGCCGACACCTTCCGCGCGGCCGCCGCCGACCAGCTGCAGACCTGGGGCGAGCGGGTCGGCGCCTACACCGTGCGCGGCCCCGAGGCCGGCGACCCCGCCTCCGTCGCCTTCGACGCGGTGAAGGACGGCAAGGAGATGGGCGCCGACGTGGTGCTCATCGACACCGCCGGCCGCCTGCACACCAAGACCGGTCTCATGGACGAGCTCGGCAAGGTCAAGCGCGTCGTGGAGAAGCACGCGCCGCTGGACGAGGTGCTGCTCGTGCTCGACGCGACCACGGGCCAGAACGGCCTGGTCCAGGCCCGCGTCTTCGCCGAGGTCGTCGACATCACGGGCATCGTGCTCACCAAGCTGGACGGTACGGCCAAGGGCGGCATCGTGGTCGCCGTCCAGCGCGAGCTGGGTGTGCCGGTCAAGCTGGTCGGCCTCGGCGAGGGCCCGGACGACCTGGCCCCCTTCGAACCGGAGGCCTTCGTCGACGCCCTCATCGGAGACTGACTCCCACCCTTTTCAGTGCCCGCCCCGGTCCCACCGGGGCGGGCACTTCCGTCTAAGGCCCCGGCACGCCGAGCGCCCACGCACCCAGTACGCGGAGCGTCTACGGCCCCGGCACGCAGAGCCGGGCCGGACAGGCCGAGCCGAGGGCCGCAGGACGAGTTCCTGCCCCGGCCGCCGGGGAGCCACGACACCCCGGCGCTTCGTCGCTCCGGCGGTCGGTCGGGCCGCGCTCATTCGCGGCCACTCCCAGAGACGACCCCGGCCGGACGCCGGACGCCGCTACCTTCGGCCGCGGCCCACCCCGCGCCCGTATGTGGTGTGGGGACACCGGCGGGAGCGGACACGTGCCGCGGCACAGGCGCCGCCCACGCACACGCACGCGCCACCCCCCCGGACCCGGACGCGCACCCGCACCCGCACCCGCACAGGACACTGGTCCCTCGGTGGGGGCGTCCATACGACCAGACTCGTCGGGCACACGAGCCGAGGCCCCGCCCGCCGTATGGGCCGCAGGCCCATCCCATCCCACCCCGGCCGCCTGGCCGCTCGGGCCATCGGCTCGCCATGTCCGGACGGATCCCGTCGTCGGCCTGTCGGGGTGCCCCGTGAGGGGGCCGCCCGTGAGGAATTCTTCGACCGTCGTCGAGTGCGAGTCCGTCTTGTGGGACCTACGGGCGCCGTGCCCTCGCGAGTCCCGCTCGCCGTCGGGTGTCCCCGGTGGCGCCGTTCGGGTGTCCCGTCCTCCGGCTACGCCCGTGACCGGTGAGCCGCATACGCCAGCGTGCCCAGGAGGAGGCGGGCTTGAGGCGGCTTGGCGGTGTCCAGGGCGGGCGGGCGGAGCCAGCGGACCGGGCCGCGGCCGCCGCGGTCGGACGGCGGGGCCGTGAGGAACGTGCCGGGGCCGAGGCCGCGCAGGTCGAGGGAGGCGGGATCGTCCCAGCCCAGGCGGTAGAGCAGGGCGGGCAGCTCGGCGGCGGCGCCGGGGGCGACGAAGAACTGGGCCCGGCCGTCCGGGGTGGCGGTCACCGGGCCGAGGGGGAGGCCCATGCGCTCCAGCCGGACCAGGGCGCGGCGCCCGGCCGGCTCGGCGACCTCGATGACGTCGAAGACGCGGCCGACGGCCAGCATCACCGCGGCCCCCGGCAGCTCCCGCCACGCCCTGGTCACCTCGTCGAGCGTGGCCCCGGCCGGGATACCGGGCGCGAACTCCAGCGGGTGGGCGCCCGGAGCCGGGCAGTTCGTACGGCCGCAGGAGCAGGCGCCGCCGACGGCTCGCGCGCCCCGCACCACGTCCCAGCCCCACAGCCCGGTGTACTCGGCCACCGCCGTGCACTCCGACGAGCGGTACGACCGGCCGCGCCGCCGCGTGCCGGAGCGGATCTCGCGAATGCCGCCGATCGTGAAGCCCATGCCCCCTCCAACGGGTCCACCGCCCCGATGGTTACGAGGCGGATGCCGATCGTCACTCTCCGTTTCCGCTCCTCCCTGGCCCGGTCGGGGCCATGCGGCGTGCGGAAGCGCCGGGGGTGGTGCGTCCGGCGGCGCGCGCCTTCGCGTGCACCGCTCCACTCGCCCGCGGCTGTCCTATGTCAAGTGAATCGCGTAGGTGCCACCGAGGGTTCATTCGAAGGGGTGGCGAATGGTGGCGTTTCAGGGATCCCCGTGGCTGAGCGGGTGATCGTAGGATTACTGTGAGTGTGCGAGGCCTGGGGGCACATGCACTCGTGGGTATGCCGGAGGCAAGTCGGCAGTCGGTTCGAAGGGTGAGAACCGGCGGACGAACGGCCTTGTTGACCGGCATTCTGATAGGGCTTGGCGCACCAAGCGACAAGTGGTCTCAGGGATGGGGGCGTTCCAGTGAGCGGCAACGGCGGAAGCGAGACGAGCGCTGCGAGCGCGGACAGGCGTCCGAACGAGCTGCTCGCCTCGTGGTTCGTGCGCAGCGGCTGGTCCAAGGGCGAGCTCGCCCGCCAGGTCAACCGCCGAGCCCGTCAGCTGGGCGCCAACCACATCTCCACCGACACCTCGCGCGTCAGGCGGTGGCTGGACGGCGAGAACCCGCGCGAGCCGATCCCCAGGATCCTCTCGGAGCTGTTCTCCGAGCGCTTCGGCTGCGTCGTCGCCGTGGAGGACCTCGGCCTGCGCACCGCCCGCCCGACCCCCTCCGCCACCGGTGTCGACCTGCCCTGGACGGGCCCGCAGACAGTGGCCCTGCTCAGCGAGTTCTCGCGCAGCGACCTGATGCTGGCGCGGCGCGGCTTCCTCGGAACGTCGCTGGCGCTGTCCGCGGGCCCGTCCCTCATCGAGCCGCTCCAGCGCTGGCTCGTGCCCGCGCCCCCGGCCCCCCTGGAGGAGCCCGAGCCGCAGGCCGCCTCCCGCCGCCCCGGCCGGCTCTCCCGGCCCGAGCTGGAGCTGCTGGAGACCACCACCGTGATGTTCCGGCAGTGGGACGCCCAGTGCGGCGGCGGCCTGCGCCGCAAGGCGGTCGTCGGCCAGTTGCACGAGGTGACGGACCTCCTCCAGGAGCCCCAGCCCGAGCCCACCGGCCGCCGGCTGTTCAAGGTCGCCGCGGAACTCGCCGAACTGGCCGGCTGGATGAGCTATGACGTGGGACTCCAGCCCACCGCGCAGAAGTACTTCGTCCTCGCCCTGCACGCCGCCAAGGAAGCCGGCGACAAACCGCTCGGTTCCTACGTCCTGTCCAGCATGAGCCGCCAGATGATCCACCTCGGCCGCCCCGAGGACGCCCTGGAGCTCATCCACCTCGCGCAGTACGGCAGCCGCGACTGCGCGAGCCCGCGCACCCAGTCCATGCTGTACGCGCTGGAGGCCCGCGCCTACGCCAACACGGGCCAGCCCGGCAAGTGCAAGCGCGCCGTGCGCATGGCCGAGGACGCCTTCGCCGACGCCGAGGACTGGGACGAGCCCGACCCCGACTGGATCCGCTTCTTCTCCGAGGCCGAGCTGTACGGCGAGAACTCCCACTCCTTCCGTGACCTCGCCTACGTCGCCGGCCGCAGTCCCACCTACGCCTCACTGGCGGAGCCGCTGATGCGGAAGGCCGTGGAGCAGTTCGCCGAGGACCGCGAACACCAGCGGTCGTACGCCCTGAACCTCATCGGCATGGCCACGGTCCACCTGCTCCAGCGCGAGCCCGAGCAGAGCACCGAATACGCGAGGCAGGCCATGAGGGTGGCCAAGAAGGTCCGCTCCGAGCGCGTGAACACCCGTATCCGCAAGACCGTCGACAACGCCGTACGCGGCTACGGGGACCTCGCGGAGGTCATCGACCTGACCGAACAGCTCGCCGCCGAACTGCCCGAGACCGCCGAGGCCGTCTGACAGCGCCTCCCCGACCCCGGCCGCGGCCGGCCCTCCCGAACTGCCCGACTCGGCTCCCCCATGCCTGGTCATCGGAAGGCCGCCCGCGGCCGGCCTGTTTTCCGGTACGCGCTTCACGGCACGTCACCACGCACTTCACCGGCACGTAACACAGCAGACCTCTTCGTCACCCCGGCGAAACAACGCGAGGCATCCACCGAAACCGCGCCGGGCCAGTCTCGGGGCACGGTCGGCCGGCCCAACCCCTGGCCGACCGGACCGCGCAAGGCTTCGCCCGGCCGCCCGCACGGGGCCGCACGACCGACGAGGAGACGCCGATGGCATCAGCCGCCATCATGCTGGCGGCGGACGCACCCAAACTGTCGTCCGCCAACACCGGCTTCATGCTCATCTGTTCCGCCCTGGTGATGCTGATGACCCCCGGTCTGGCCTTCTTCTACGGAGGCATGGTCCGGGTCAAGAGCACGCTGAACATGCTGATGATGAGCTTTATCAGCCTCGGCGTCGTCACCGTCCTGTGGGTGCTCTACGGCTTCTCGATGGCCTTCGGCGCCGACCGGGGCTCCCTCATCGGCTGGACCTCCGACTTCGTCGGCTTCAGCGGTATCGGCAAGACCGAACTGTGGCCCGGATACACCATCCCGGTCTTCGTCTTCGCCGTCTTCCAGCTGATGTTCGCGATCATCACCCCCGCCCTGATCAGCGGCGCCCTGGCCGACCGGGTCAAGTTCAGCGCCTGGACGCTGTTCCTGGTGCTGTGGGCCACGGTCGTGTACTTCCCGGTCGCCCACTGGGTCTGGGGCGCCGACGGCTGGGCCGCCAAACTCGGCGTGATCGACTTCGCGGGCGGTACCGCGGTCCACATCAACGCCGGCGCGGCGGCACTCGGCGTGATCCTCGTCATCGGCAAGCGCATCGGCTTCAAGAAGGACCCGATGCGCCCGCACAGCCTCCCGCTGGTCATGCTCGGCGCGGGACTGCTGTGGTTCGGCTGGTTCGGCTTCAACGCCGGCTCCTGGCTCGGCAACGACGACGGCGTCGGCCCGCTGATGTTCGTCAACACCCAGGTCGCCACCGGCACCGCCATGCTCGCCTGGCTCGCCTACGAGAAGATCCGGCACGGCGCGTTCACCACCCTCGGAGCCGCCTCCGGCGCGGTCGCCGGCCTGGTCGCGATCACCCCGTCCGGCGGCGCCGTCTCCCCGCTCGGCGCGATGGCCGTGGGTGCCGTCGCCGGCGTCCTGTGCGCCATGGCGGTCGGCCTGAAGTACCGGTTCGGCTACGACGACTCCCTCGACGTGGTCGGCGTCCACATGGTCGGCGGCGTCGTCGGCTCCCTGCTGATCGGCTTCTTCGCCAGCGGCGAGGGCCAGTCCGCCGTCAAGGGCCTCTTCTACGGCGGTGGCCTGGAGCAGTTCTGGAAGCAGTGCGCCGGTGTCTTCGCCATCCTCGCCTACTCCCTGATCGCCTCCGCCATCCTCGCCTTCCTCCTGGACCGGACCATCGGGATGCGGGTCACCGAGGACGAGGAGATCTCCGGCATCGACCAGGCCGAGCACGCCGAGACCGCCTACGACCTCACCGGCGCGGGCGGCGGAGTCGTCACCGCCGTCACCGCCCCGGCCCTGGCCGCCGCGCAGATCAAGAAGGCCGCCACGCAGAGCAGGAAGGTGGACGCATGAAGCTCATCACCGCCGTGGTCAAGCCCCACCGGCTCGACGAGATCAAGGAGGCCCTCCAGGCGTTCGGCGTCAACGGCCTCACCGTCACCGAGGCAAGCGGCTACGGACGTCAGCGCGGCCACACCGAGGTCTACCGCGGAGCCGAGTACACCGTCGACCTGGTGCCCAAGATCCGCATCGAGGTGCTCGCCGAGGACGACGAGGCCGAGCAGCTGATCGAGGTCGTCGTCAAGGCCGCCCGCACGGGGAAGATCGGTGACGGCAAGGTCTGGTCCGTGCCGGTCGAGACGGCGGTCCGGGTCCGCACCGGCGAGCGCGGACCGGACGCGCTCTGAAACAGCGCGAGGAACAGGAGCCGCCCGTGACGGGAACGGACGTGCGAAGCGAAGCGGAGAACGCGGAGCCGGGCGGCTACGCGGCGGCCCGGCTGCGCCTCCTCACCGAGGGGGCGCGGTCCGGGCCATCGCGCCGGGCCGCGCTCGCCGGACTGACCGACCGCTGGCTAGCGGAGCTGTTCACCAGGGCGGCCGGGGGACCGCGGGGCGTCGCCCTCGTCGCCGTGGGCGGCTACGGGCGCGGCGAGCTGTCGCCCCGCAGCGACCTGGACCTGCTGCTCCTGCACCACGGCGGCGACACCGAGGAGATCGCCGCCCTCGCCGACCGCCTCTGGTACCCCGTGTGGGACCTCGGCATCGCCCTCGACCACGCGGTCCGCACCCCGGCCGAGGCCCGCGGGGCGGCGCGCGACGACCTCAAGGTCCAGCTCGGCCTGCTGGACACCCGGCACCTCGCCGGCGACCTCGGCCTGACGACCGCACTGCGCACCGCGATCCTCGCCGACTGGCGCAACCAGGCGCCGAGACGCCTGCCCGAACTCCGGGAGCTGTGCGCCGAACGCGCCGAACGGCAGGGCGAGTTGGGGTACCTCCTGGAGCCCGACCTGAAGGAGGCCCGCGGTGGCTTGCGGGACGCCACCGTCCTGCGCGCCGTCGCCGCCTCCTGGCTCGCCGACGCACCGCGCGAGGGCCTCGCCGACGCCCGCCGCCGGCTGCTGGACGTGCGCGACGTCCTGCACCTGACGACGGGCCGCGCCTCCGACCGGCTCGCGCTGCAGGACCAGGACCAGGTCGCCGCGGAACTGGGCCTGCCCGACGCCGACGCGCTCCTGCGCCAGGTGTACGAGGCGGCACGCGTCCTCTCGTACGCCGGTGACGTCACCTGGCGCGAGGTGGGGCGCGTGCTCCGGTCGCGCGCGGTGCGGCCGAGACTGCGTGCCCTGCTCGGCGGCGGCAGGCCGGTCGCGGAGCGGACGCCGCTCGCCGAAGGCGTGGTGGAACAGGACGGCGAGGTCGGGCTCGCCCGCACCGCGCGCCCCGAACGCGACCCGGTGCTTCCGCTGCGCGCGGCGGCCGCCGCCGCCCAGGCGGGCCTGCCGCTCTCCCCGCATGCCGTACGGCACCTCGCGGCCACCGCCCGCCCCCTGCCCACGCCCTGGCCCGCCGAGGCCCGCGAACAGCTCGTCACCCTGCTCGGCTCCGGCCGCCCCACCGTCGAGGTCTGGGAGGCACTGGAGGCGGAAGGGCTGATCACCCGGTTCCTGCCCGACTGGGAGCGGGTGCGCTGCCGCCCGCAGCGCAACCCCGTCCACCGCTGGACGGTCGACCGCCACCTGATCGAGACGGCCGTACGCGCTTCCGCCCTCACCCGCCGGGTCGGCCGACCCGACCTGCTCCTGGTCGCCGCGCTGCTGCACGACATCGGCAAGGGCCGGCCCGGCGACCACTGCGCGGCCGGCGAGAGCATCGCCGCGGACGTGGCCGGGCGCATCGGCTTCGACCCGGCGGACACCCGGGTGCTCGCCACCCTCGTACGTCACCACCTGCTGCTCGTCCAGACCGCCACCCGGCGTGACCTGGACGACCCGGTCACCGTCCACGCCGTCGCCGAGGCGGTCGGCACCCAGAGCACCCTCGAACTGCTGCACGCCCTCACCGAGGCGGACGCCCTGGCCACCGGGCCGGCCGCCTGGTCGTCCTGGCGCAGCTCTCTCGTGACCGACCTGGTCGGACGGGTCGGCGCGGTCCTCGCCGGGGACGTCCCCGAGGAGCCCGAGCCCGCAGCGCCCACCGCCGAGCAGGAACGGCTCGCCATCGAGGCCTTCCGCACCGGCGGACCGGCCCTGGCGCTGCGGGCGCGGACCGAACCGTCCGTCGAGGAGTACCCGGGGGAGCCCGAGCCCCTCGGCGTCGAGCTGCTGATCGCCGTCCCCGACCAGCCCGGCGTCCTGCCCTCGGTCGCCGGAGTGCTGGCGACCCACCGGCTCGCCGTCCGCACGGCCGAGCTACGGCCCCTGGACCTGCCGGACGGCGTCGCCCCCGGCTCCGTACTCCTGCTGGACTGGCGCGTCGCCGCCGAGTACGGCACCCTGCCCCGGGCCGCCCGGCTGCGCGCCGACCTCGTCCGGGCCCTGGACGGCACCCTCGACATCGCGGCCCGCCTCGCCGAACGGGACGCCGCCTACCCGCGCCGCCACGGCGTGGCGGCGCCCCCGCCCAGGGTCACGGTCGCCCCGGCCGCCTCCCGGCACGCCACCGTGATCGAGGTCCGCGCCCAGGACGCGCCGGGGCTGCTGTTCCGGATCGGGCGGGCGCTGGAGGACGCGGGGGTGCAGGTGCGCAGTGCGCACGTGTCGACGCTCGGCGCCAACGCGATGGACGCCTTTTACGTCATGAGTGACAAGAGCACTCCGCTCTCGGCCGAGGAGGCGGCTTCTGTGGCCCGCAAGCTGGAAGACGCGTTGCAGGCGTGACCTTGTGGTCCTCCCATGCGTTGAACGGATGTGCTCCCGCCGCCGCGGAGGTGGCGTTGGAGAGAAGCCGACATGGACGCGATGTAGTCCCCGCCGGTGCGGGGTGTGTGTCCCTGCTCGCTGTATTCAGCGGGCAGGGACGCTTTGCTTGCCGAGCCGGATACCCTGGAAGGCGCTCAGACTGCCGACCCCGACCCCGAGGACCGACGCCGCCGTGTTCGATACTCTCTCCGACCGCCTCAGCGCGACCTTCAAAAACCTCCGCGGAAAAGGCAGGCTGAGCGAAGCGGACATCGACGCCACGGCGCGCGAGATCCGCATCGCCCTGCTCGAAGCCGACGTCGCCCTCCCCGTCGTGCGTTCGTTCATCAAGAACGTCAAGGAGCGTGCCCTCGGCGCCGAGGTCTCGAAGGCGCTGAACCCGGCCCAGCAGGTCCTCAAGATCGTCAACGACGAGCTTGTCACGATCCTCGGCGGCGAGACCCGCCGCCTGCGCTTCGCCAAGCAGCCGCCCACCGTGATCATGCTGGCCGGTCTGCAGGGCGCCGGTAAGACCACGCTCGCGGGCAAGCTCGGCAAGTGGCTCAAGGAGCAGGGTCACTCCCCGCTGCTGGTCGCCTGCGACCTCCAGCGTCCGAACGCCGTCAACCAGCTCAGCGTCGTCGCCGAGCGCGCCGGCGTGGCCGTGTACGCGCCCGAGCCGGGCAACGGGGCGGGCGACCCGGTCAAGGTCGCCAAGGACTCCATCGAGCACGCGCGGACCCAGGTCCACGACATCGTGATCGTGGACACCGCCGGCCGCCTCGGCATCGACCAGGAGATGATGCAGCAGGCGGCGGACATCAGGGATGTCATCAGCCCCGACGAGATCCTGTTCGTCGTCGACGCGATGATCGGCCAGGACGCCGTCAACACCGCGGAGGCCTTCCGCGACGGCGTCGGCTTCGACGGCGTGGTGCTGTCCAAGCTCGACGGTGACGCCCGCGGTGGCGCGGCCCTGTCGATCCGGCAGATCACCGGCAAGCCGATCATGTTCGCGTCCAACGGTGAGAAGCTCGACGACTTCGACGCCTTCCACCCTGACCGGATGGCCTCCCGCATCCTCGACATGGGTGACCTGCTCACCCTGATCGAGCAGGCGGAGAAGACGTTCAGCCAGGAAGAGGCCGAGAAGATGGCCTCCAAGCTGGCGTCCAAGAAGGGCCAGGACTTCACCCTGGACGACTTCCTGGCCCAGATGGAGCAGGTCAGGAAGATGGGCAGCATCAGCAAGCTGCTCGGGATGCTGCCCGGCATGGGCCAGATCAAGGACCAGATCAACAACATCGACGAGCGGGACGTCGACCGCACGGCCGCGATCATCAAGTCGATGACCCCGGGCGAGCGCCAGGACCCGACCGTGATCAACGGCTCGCGTCGCGCCCGTATCGCCAAGGGTTCCGGTGTCGAGGTCAGCGCGGTGAAGAACCTGGTCGAGCGGTTCTTCGAGGCGCGCAAGATGATGTCCCGCATGGCCCAGGGCGGCGGAATGCCCGGCATGCCGGGGATCCCGGGCATGGGCGGCGGTCCCGGCCGGTCCAAGAAGCAGCCGAAGAAGGCCAAGGGCAAGCAGCGCTCCGGCAACCCGATGAAGCGCAAGCAGCAGGAGCAGGAGGATGCGGCCCGCCGCGCCGCCGCTCAGGCGGGCGGCGCCCTGGGGCTGCCGCAGCAGGGCGGCCAGGACTTCGAGCTTCCGGACGAGTTCAAGAAGTTCATGGGCTGAGGCCCGCCGGGGAGTTCATGGGCTGAGGCCCACCCCGAGCGCCGTACGGGACGCGCGTGTCACCCGTACGGCGTCCGGACGACGCTGAGGGCGCCCTTTCACGGAAGGGTGCCCTCAGCGCGTGCCGGTGTACGCCATGTGCCGTAACGTCCAGATATGAGCAATGCGGCGCCGCCGCGCAACGGCTCTGACCAGCCGTGGCGCACCGAGGGCACGCCGGACGAGCCGCCCAGGCAGCCCGGGGGCAGAAGGATGCGCGGCAGGTGGTGGGGCCTGCTCGTCACCGCGGTGATCGTCTTCCTGCTGGCCTACGGCGGGCTGAGCTACTACAACCAGGGCAACGAGCCGACGATCTCGTACAC
Source organism: Streptomyces sp. NPDC001204 (assembly GCF_053598035.1). Lineage (NCBI taxonomy): Bacteria > Bacillati > Actinomycetota > Actinomycetes > Kitasatosporales > Streptomycetaceae > Streptomyces > Streptomyces sp. NPDC001204. Next base: position 183,993 of record NZ_JBSFJL010000008.1, read on the forward strand.
CGAGTTCAGCAGGCAGCTCGACGCGGGCAACGTCGGCACGATCTACTCCAAGGGCGACGCGATCCAGGGCCGGCTCAAGAGCGCCCAGGCCAATCCCGAGGGCGGCGGGAAGTACACCAAGTTCAAGACGCAGCGCCCGGCCTTCGCGGACGACAAGCTCTGGCAGAGCCTGAGCAGCCACCATGTCACGGTGACCGCGCAGCCGGTCGTGCAGGAGCGCGGCCTGCTGTCGAATCTGCTGCTCTCGCTGGCGCCGATCGCGGTGCTGGCGGCGCTGTGGATCTTCTTCGCGCGGCGGATCGGCTCGGGTCTGGGCGGGCCGGGCGGTCTGCTGGGGCGCAAGACGCCGCCCAGGCCGGTCGAACTCCAGCCGGGCACCCAGCGCACCACCTTCGCGGACGTGGCGGGCATCGACGAGGTCAAGGGCGAGCTGGACGACGTCGTCGACTTCCTGGAGCATCCGGACGCCTATCGCCACATGGGCGCGAAGATGCCCCGCGGGGTGCTGCTCACGGGACCCCCGGGCACGGGCAAGACGTTGCTCGCGCGGGCCGTGGCCGGTGAGGCGGATGTGCCGTTCTTCTCGGCGTCGGCGTCCGAGTTCATCGAGATGATCGTGGGGGTGGGTGCCTCCCGGGTGCGCGAGCTGTTCGCTGAGGCCCGCAAGGTGGCGCCGTCGATCGTCTTCATCGACGAGATCGACACCATCGGCCGGGCCCGGGGCGGCGGTGCCTCGGTGGGCGGGCACGACGAGCGCGAGCAGACGCTGAACCAGATCCTGACGGAGATGGACGGCTTCTCCGGCTCGGAGGGCGTCATCGTGCTCGCCGCCACGAACCGCGCCGACGTGCTGGACCCCGCGCTCACCCGTCCGGGCCGTTTCGACCGGGTGGTGAGCGTCTCGCCGCCGGACCGGGGCGGCCGCGAGGCGATCCTGCGGATCCACACCCGCCAGATCCCGCTCTCCCCGGACGTGGACCTCGCCCGGGTGGCCCGTACGACTCCGGGCATGACCGGGGCGGAGCTGGCCAACCTCGCCAACGAGGCCGCACTGCTCGCGGTCAAGCGCCGGCAGGAGCAGGTGACGCGGGCCGACTTCTCGGAGGCGTTGGAGAAGGTCCAGCTCGGCGCCGAACGTGCGCTGGTGATGCCCGAGGAGGAGCGCAGGCGCACCGCGTACCACGAGAGCGGGCACGCCCTGCTGGGCATGCTCCAGCCCGGCGCCGACCCCGTTCGCAAGATCACCATCGTCCCGCGCGGGAGGGCGCTCGGGGTGACGCTGTCGACGCCGGAGTCCGACAAGTACGCGTACACCGAGGAGTACCTGCGGGGCCGCATCATCGGCGCGCTGGGCGGCATGGCGGCGGAACACGTCGTCTACGAGGTCATCACGACCGGTTCCGAGCACGACCTCGAGCAGGTCACCGGCATCGCACGCGGGATGGTGGCCCGCTGGGGCATGAGCGAGCACCTGGGCCGCCTCTCCGCCCTGCCGGACGACGCCCAGCAGGCCTACGGGCTCGCCGCCGCCCCGCAGACCCTGGACGCCATCGACAGCGAGATGCGGCGCATCGTCGACGAGTGCTACGAGGAGGCGTGCCGCAAGCTGCGTGAACACCGGGGGCAGCTGGACGCGCTGGCGCAGGCGCTGCTGGAGAACGAGACGCTGGAGGAGGCCGACGCCTACCGGGTCGCCGGGATCACCCGCCTGCGGAAGGAGGCGGAGGCCGACGGCGTCCAGTGAGCTTCGGGGGTGTGCGGGCGCCGGTGTCCGGGCGTCCGGGTCCGGGGTGTCCGGGTCCGGGGCGTCGTGTCCAGGGCATCCGCGTTCAGGGGGTCCGTGCGATCAGGTACCGGAAGACGTTGGGCATCCACACGGTGCCGTCCGGCCGCTGGTGTGCGTGCAGGGCCTCGGTGAGTTCCTTGTCGACCTGGTTGCGGTCGGTGGCGGCGACGGCCGCGTCGAAGAGCCCCGTGGAGAGCAGACCGCGTACCGCGCTGCCGAGCTCGGCGTACCCGAAGGGGCAGGCGACGCGGCCGGAGCCGTCCGGCCGCAGACCGGCGCGCCGGGCCACCTCCTCCAGGCCGTCGCGCGGGGCGGGGCGCCGGCTGCCGGGGCTCCGCAGCGGGTCGGCGAGCTTGGCCGCCACCCGCAGCACGGACGAGGTCGCGCAGCGCTCCGGCGGTCCCCAGCCGGTCAGGACCACGGGCGCCCCCCTCTCGGCGAGCGGCGTCGCGGCGGCGAGCAGACCGGCCGGCCCCTCCGAGTCGCCCGCGAGGGAGCCGCTCGTGCAGGCGATCGGCTCGAAGGCGGTCACGAGGGTGTACGCGGGGCCGCCGGGGACGGCGGCGTCCCGCGGTGGTCCGTCGACGATCCGGGCGGTCGCACGCGTGCGTGTGTCCCACGGTTCCGGCAGCAGCCGCCTGCGGGCGAGGGCGAGCCGCTCGGGGCAGGAGGAGTCGACGCCGGTGACCGTCGCGCCTCTGGCCGCGGCCAGGAGCAGGGCGAGTCCGGAGCCGCAGCCGAGGGCCAGCAGCCGTGTGCCGGAGCCCACGTCCAGTCGCGCGTAGACGGCCTCGTAGAGCGGGACCAGCATGCGTTCCTGGATCTCGGACCAGTCACGCGCGCGTGCGCGTGTCTCCGCGTCGGGCACTGTTGCCGTGTGCCGTACGTGCTGCCGCACGAGCGCAGGTGTCATGGATGGGCGCCCCAATCCGCCGAGTGCTGTCGCTGTGCCCGGTTCCGTGGCCCCCGTGCCGTGCGCTCCCACTTCCCCCGTATGTCAGGTAACTCCGAGCCCTTCCTCGCGTCCAGGGGTCGCGGGGCCCTGTTTGTGTCCTGTGGCGGTGCGGGCCGGGATTTCACGTCCCGGCAACCTGGATCCGAGATCAACGTGGCCGGAAGTCGGCTTGTCCTGTGGGCCGCTGCCGGACGCCGGAGGCGCACCGGGTAACCTCGCGGGCGTCGCGGGCGCCGACCGGGATGAGGGTCCCCGGCCGGGATGCGGCCGAAACGCCTCTTGCGCGTGGCGCGATCCCGACGCCCCCCGCGTGCGCCAGGGGCGTACGCGCCGGCGCGTACTCCCTTTGCGCACCACCTTGGGTGGAGCTGTGCGGCTTCTCCGCAGATCAGCGCACCCGCCCTCGTCAGGACGCATCAGCGACGACTGACGGGTACGTGCAAATTATTTGGGATGCCCCGGAATAGGAACACAGCGGCCCTCCGGCTCGTTGTCATTACGTGAGCACGACACCACCTGTTCTCGCCGCAGAGCTGGCGCAGGCGTGGGCCGACATTCAGCGGTACCACCCCGAGCTGCCGGATCTTGCCGCGCCTGAGTCCCTGATCGGCGAGTCGTCGTCCGCGTGCGGACACGAACTCTCCTTCGAGCGACTGCTTCACGAGGCAGTCCATGGCGTAGCCGCCGCGCGCGGCGTACGCGACACGTCCCGTGCCGGCCGCTACCACAACCGCAGGTTCCTCGCGATCTCCGAGGAGCTGGGCCTGGACCACCCCGAGGAGCCGCACCCGAGCAGTGGCTTCTCGCTGGTCACGCTCAGCCCCGAGGCGAAGCGGCGCTACCGCCCGACGATCGAGCGCCTCCAGCGTGCGCTGAAGGCCCACTCGGTCGCCACCTCCGCCGACACCGGCCGTTCCTTCCGCGGACCCGCCGCCCGCCACGGCTCGTCCGGCGGTGGGGTCAGGGTCAAGGCGGTGTGCGACTGCGGTCGCAATGTGCGGGTCGTCCCCTCGGTCCTGGCCCAGGCCCCGATCATGTGCGGCGGCTGCGGAAAGCCGTTCAGGATCCCGGAGCCGGTGGGCGCGGCGGCCGGCTGACCGGCTCACCGCGTACCGGCATCTCGTGGGTGCCGGCTGAGCGGCAGGACTGGTGCGCGGGGTGCCGCCGTACGCGGCGGCACCCCCGCCGGCGCGGGCAGGCGCACGCATCGACGGCACCCGGAGCGCCGGGTGCGGCTCCGTGGCGCCCGGGGGCGGCCCCCGCACCCTCCGCGGAGGGACGCCTGCCAGGTGTGGCACAATGGCTAGCTGTACTCGACAGCCGCACAGGACCCCTCTCTCCTCCGGCTGACGCGTCCGTCGGGCACTCGGGTACCGCAACCCCACGCGGCATCTCCGCCGTGCCCAACCACGTCAAATCCAGGAGAACCCACTCCCGTGGCAGTCAAGATCAAGCTGAAGCGTCTGGGCAAGATCCGTTCGCCTCACTACCGCATCGTCGTCGCCGACTCCCGTACCCGCCGTGACGGCCGGGCCATCGAGGAGATCGGTCTGTACCACCCGGTGCAGAACCCCTCGCGCATCGAGGTCAACGCCGAGCGTGTGGCGTACTGGCTCTCCGTCGGCGCCCAGCCGACCGAGCCCGTGCTCGCCATCCTGAAGAAGACCGGCGACTGGCAGAAGTTCAAGGGCGAGCCCGCCCCCGCGCCGCTGCTCCAGCCGGCCGAGAAGGCCGCGCGCCCGTCGTTCGAGGCCATCGGTGGTGACGACGAGAACAAGGGTGAGGCCATCACCCAGAAGAAGAAGGCTGAGAAGAAGGACGAGGCCGCCGCCGAGTCTTCTTCGGCTGAGTCGACCGAGGCCTGAGCAGCATGCTCGAGGAGGCGCTTGAGCACCTCGTGAAGGGCATCGTCGACAACCCTGACGATGTGCAGGTCGCCTCGCGCGACCTGCGCCGCGGGCGCGTGCTCGAGGTCCGGGTGCACCCGGACGACCTCGGCAAGGTGATCGGCCGCAACGGTCGTACCGCACGTGCCCTGCGCACCGTCGTGGGCGCCATCGGCGGCCGAGGTGTCCGTGTCGACCTCGTCGACGTGGACCACGTCCGCTGACGCTTTTCGCAACCGGCTCGGGCCGGGGAGGGCCGCTGGGCCGTCCCCGGCCCGCAGTCGTATGAGCCGCCCGGCGGCTCGCGTTCAGATCCGACAGGAGATCTTCCACGTGCAGCTGGTAGTCGCACGGATCGGCCGCGCCCACGGCATCAAGGGCGAGGTCACCGTGGAGGTACGTACCGACGAGCCCGAACTGCGGCTCGCCCCCGGCGCCGTCCTGGCCACCGACCCGGCGTCCGCCGGCCCGCTGACCATCGAGACGGGCCGCGTCCACAGCGGCCGCCTCCTGCTGCGCTTCGAGGGCGTGCGCGACCGCACTGCCGCCGAGGCCCTGCGCAACATCCTGCTGATCGCCGAGATCGACCCGGAGGAGCTTCCCGAGGGCGAGGACGAGTACTACGACCACCAGCTGATGGACCTCGACGTCGTCACCACGGACGGCAAGGAGGTAGGCCGGATCACCGAGATCTCCCACCTGCCCTCCCAGGACCTCCTGATCGTCGAGCGTCCGGACGGCACCGAGGTGATGATCCCGTTCGTCGGGGAGATCGTCACCGAGATCGACCTGGAGGAGCAGCGGGCGGTCATCGACCCGCCGCCCGGCCTCATCGACGACCAGGACGTCCGCGACGAGGCCGTCGACGGACCCGGCGCCTCCTCCCGCACGTCCGCGGAGGAAGAGTCCTGATGCGGCTCGACGTCGTCACGATCTTCCCCGAGTACCTGGAACCCCTGAACGTCTCCCTGGTCGGCAAGGCACGCGCGCGTGGACAGCTGAACGTGCACGTCCACGATCTGCGCGGCTGGACGTACGACCGCCACCACACGGTCGACGACACGCCCTACGGCGGCGGCCCCGGCATGGTCATGAAGACCGAGCCCTGGGGCGATGCCCTGGACACCGTCCTCGCCGACGGCTACGAGACCGGCTCGCACACGCCCGCGCTCATCGTCCCGACGCCCAGCGGCCGCCCCTTCACCCAGGAACTCGCCGTGGAGCTCTCCGAGTGCCCCTGGCTGATCTTCACGCCGGCCCGCTACGAGGGCATCGACCGCCGGGTGATGGACGAGTACGCCACCCGGATGCCCGTCTACGAGGTCTCCATCGGCGACTACGTCCTCGCCGGCGGCGAGGCGGCCGTGCTGGTCGTCACCGAGGCCGTGGCGCGGCTGCTGCCCGGCGTCCTGGGCAACGCCGAGTCGCACCGCGACGACTCCTTCGCGCCCGGCACGATGGCCAACCTCCTGGAAGGCCCCGTCTACACCAAGCCGCCGGAGTGGCGCGGCCACGGCATCCCCGAGGTGCTGCTCAGCGGCCACCACGGGAAGATCGCCCGCTGGCGCCGCGACGAGGCCCTGCGGCGCACGACGGCCCACCGGCCCGACCTCATCGAGCGCTGCGCTCCGAAGGCCTTCGACAAGAAGGACCGCGAGATGCTGTCCATCCTGGGCTGGTCGCCGGACCCCGAGGGTGAGGCGCACGGCCGATTTTGGCGCAGGACCGACGGCGTGGAAGAATAGAGCGCTGTTGTGCGCCGGTCCGGCGTGCGCCCCTGCCGCAGGGGGACACGACGCCCGTCCCGACCCGTGCAGCACCAACCCCGAACATCTAGTTTCCGTTGATGACCTGTGGCATCAACGAAGAAAGCAGACGAAATGTCTCACCTGCTCGACTCCGTCGACGCCGCGTCGCTGCGCGAGGACGTCCCGGCCTTCCGCCCGGGCGACACCGTCAACGTCCACGTCCGCGTTATTGAGGGCAACCGCTCCCGTGTGCAGCAGTTCAAGGGCGTGGTGATCCGTCGCCAGGGCTCCGGCGTGCGCGAGACCTTCACGGTCCGCAAGGTCTCCTTCTCCGTCGGCGTCGAGCGCACCTTCCCGGTGCACACCCCGATCGTCGAGAAGATCGAGCTCGTCACCAAGGGTGACGTGCGCCGCGCCAAGCTGTACTACCTGCGCGAGCTGCGCGGCAAGGCCGCGAAGATCAAGGAGAAGCGCGAGAACTGAGCGCCTCCCGGAGTTCATGGCGGGGCCGGATAACATTCGGCCCCGATGGACACCGAAGCACAGCAGACGGAGCGCGACCGCTCCTCCCGCCCTTGTGACGGCGAACCCGGTGAGACCCCGGGGGCGCGGGGGCCGGAGGAACGGTCGCGTTTCGCGTTGATGTCGCGGATCACCGAGTGGCTTCCCGGCGGGAGGATCACCCTGACCGCGCTGAGCGGCATGGCCTTCCTGCTGCTCCTCAACACGTTCGTGATGCAGCCGTTCGAGATTCCGAGCGGATCCATGGAGCCGGGATTGAGGATCGGGGACCGCGTCGTCGTAAACAAGTTGGCGTACCGTTTCGGAGCCGTGCCACGGCGCGGCGACGTCGTCGTGTTCGACGGCACCGGGTACTTCGGGGACGGCGACTACATCAAACGCGTTGTGGGTGTAGGCGGAGACCATGTGGTCTGCTGTGACAAGGAGGGCAGGATCCAGGTGAACGGCCGGTCGGTCGACGAGTCGACGTTCCTCCACCCCGGTGACAGCCCGTCCGCCGTGCCCTTCGACGTCGCCGTGCCCGAGGGCACCCTGTTCGTCCTCGGCGACCACCGGGGCGACTCCAGCGACTCCCGCGACCATCTGGGCTCGCCGGGCGGCGGCATGATCCCGGTCGGCGACGTGATCGGCCGGGCCGACTGGATCGTCTGGCCCTTCGGCCACCGGACCCACCTGCACCGGCCGGACGCCTACGCGCGCGTGCCCGCCGCCGGCCATGCGGGCGGCAGCCATGGGTAGCCGCGGCCGACCCCGCGGTGTCTCCGCCAACGCCGCCGACAACCTCCTGCCCACCGGCGCTCGGCGCGCCGCGGCTCCGGCCGGCGGCCGCACCCGCGCGGAGCGGCGCAAGCTGCAACGCAAGGTCAAGCGACGGCGCAGGCGCTCCGCGGTCCGGGAGATACCGCTCCTCGTCGGCGTCGCCGTACTCATAGCCCTGGTGCTGAAGACCTTCCTCGTGCAGGCCTTCGTGATCCCGTCGGGCTCCATGGAGCAGACGATCCAGATCGGCGACCGGGTCCTGGTCGACAAGTTCACCCCGTGGTTCGGCGCCAAGCCGCAGCGCGGCGACGTCGTCGTCTTCCACGACCCGGGCGGCTGGCTGGCCGGCGAGCAGACCCCCCAGAAGGACGACCCCGTCGGGGTCAAGCAGGTCAAGCAGGGTCTCACCTTCATCGGCCTGCTGCCTTCCGACGACGAGAAGGACCTCATCAAGCGGGTCGTCGGCGTCGGTGGTGACCACGTCAAGTGCTGCGACACGCAGGGCAGGGTGACCGTCAACGGCGTTCCCCTGGACGAGGGGGACTACCTGTATCCGGACAACGCCCCCTCCAACACCCAGTTCGACATCACCGTCCCCCGGGGCCGGCTGTGGGTGATGGGCGACCACCGGGCCAACTCCGCCGACTCGCGCGCCCACCAGGAAACCCCGTACGGCGGAACCGTCTCGGAGAACTCCGTGGTGGGGCGGGCCATGGTCATCGGCTGGCCCGTCGGCCACTGGACCATGCTGAAGGAGCCGAAAACCTTTTCTTCGGTGCCCGACGCGGCGGCTGGGTCGACCGCCGCTCCCCGGCTGTCGCATAGGGTTGTACCAGACGATCCGAACGGATCGGTTCGACTCCCGAGCCCTGCGGAACTCCCGCTCGTTATGGGAGTGGTGGGCCTGCGCCGCACACGGGGCAGGCGGCGGCACGGAGTGAGGAGTTGGCGTGGGGGATGTGGCGGTTGGCGCACGGTCCGGACACGACGGCGAGGAGCACCGCGGACACCCCGAGGGAGCGGCGGACCCCGCTGCGCGCAGCGCCGTGACCTCCGGGAGTGAGAGCGATACAGCCGAGGACGGCACGGTGACGGAGCACAACCACAGCGGTGACCAGGGGAGCGGGGGCAGCACCCCCGAGGCGAGGAAGCCCCGCTCCTTCTGGAAAGAGCTGCCCATCCTGATCGTTATCGCGCTGGTGCTGGCGCTGCTGATCAAGACCTTCCTCGTACAGGCGTTCTCGATCCCCTCGGACTCGATGCAGAACACCCTTCAGCGGGGCGACCGCGTCCTGGTCGACAAGCTGACCCCGTGGTTCGGCTCCGAGCCCGAGCGCGGCGAGGTCGTCGTCTTCCACGACCCGGACGACTGGCTGGCGGGCGAGCCGGCGGCCAGCCCGAACGCGCTGCAGACGGTGCTCAGCTGGATCGGCCTGATGCCGTCCGCGGAGGAGAAGGACCTCATCAAGCGCGTCGTCGGCGTGGGCGGCGACACCGTCGAGTGCAAGAACACCGGCCCGCTGATGGTCAACGGCAAGCCGCTGTACGAGCCGTACGTCTACCCCGGCAACACGCCGTGCAGCGTCGACGACCAGGGCGGCCAGTTCACGGTGCACGTGCCCGAGGGCTACATCTGGGTGATGGGCGACCACCGGCAGAACTCCCGGGACTCGCGTTACAACCAGACCGACAAGAACCACGGCATGGTCCCGGTCAAGGACGTCGTCGGCCGTGCCATCGTCAAGGCCTGGCCGATCAACCGCTGGGGCACGCTGCCGGTCCCGGAGACCTTCGACCAGCAGGGCATCAACGATCACTCCTCTGCGGCGGGTGCCCTGACGGTGGCCCCCCAGGGCGTGGCCCTGACCGCGGTCGTGCCGGTGGCGCTGTGGCGGCGCAGGCGGGCCGCGAAGGCCGCGGCCGGTACGGGCACTCCGACGACGGCCACGGGAAGCCGCTGAGCCGCTGGGCCGCCGAGCCGGGGCAGTGCGGCGGTGCGGCGGCTTCCGCCAGTACCGTCCGCCGCCGCTGTGAAGTCCTCGTGGAGGGTGCGGCGGTGGCCCGGAAGGAGGGGCTGCCCCGTTCCGGTACCGCCCGGTAGGGTTCCGGTCCATGGGTGGCGAGAGCACGACGCGTACGGCCCCGCGCAGCGGCGGCACAGGCAGGGACCCGGTGGGCGGCAAGGCCGGGCAGCGGCTGTCCGGGCTCGCGGTGGCCGTGGGGCTGGTGCTGTTCCTCGCGGGATTCGCGTGGGCGGCGGTGATCTACCGCCCGTACACCGTGCCCACCAGTTCGATGGCGCCGACGATCGGCATCGGCGACCGGGTGCTGGCCCAGCGGGTCGAGGGCGGTCAGGTGCACCGCGGTGACGTGGTCGTCTTCCACGACACGAACTGGGTGCAGAACTCCGCCGTGATCAAACGGGTGGTCGCCGTCGGCGGCGACACCGTCTCCTGCTGCGAGCAGGGCAAGCTGACCGTCAACGGTAAGCAGGTCGACGAGCCGTACCTTAAGGGCGCCGTCGCCGAGGCCGGCGGTTTCCCGACCGTGAAGGTGCCCCAGGGCCGGCTGTTCCTGCTCGGCGACGAGCGCCAGGGCTCCCTCGACTCCACCGCCCACCTCACGGACGCGGCCGCGGGGACCGTCTCACGCGATGCCGTGGACGCCCGGGTCGACGCCGTCGTGTGGCCCATGAAGGGCCTGCTGGAGCGCCCCGCCGGCTTCGAGGCGCTCGGCGCCCTCTCCCAGCCGGGCCCGCTGCGCACGATCGCCACGATGATCGTGGCGGGTGCCGTCCTGGTCCTCGCCGGGGGCGCCTACGGCCCGATCGCGACGCGGCTGGGCGGCTCGCGCGCCCGCACCCGGACGGAGCCGGCCGGTGCTCGCTGAGGACGCCGGGGACGCCGAGGGCGCCGAGGGCACGGACGGTCACCGCGGCGGACTGCGCAAGGTCGCCCGGGTGGTCCTGCTCGACCCCGAGGACCGCGTCCTGCTGCTGCACGGCCACGAGCCGGACGACCCGGCCGACGACTGGTGGTTCACCCCGGGCGGCGGCCTGGAGGGCGCCGAGACGCGCGAGGAGGCCGCTCTGCGGGAACTCGCCGAGGAGACGGGCATCACCGAGGTCGAACTCGGCCCGGTGCTGTGGCGCCGCACGTGCTCGTTCCCGTTCGCGGGCCGACGCTGGAACCAGGACGAGTGGTACTACCTGGCCCGTACGGACCGGACCGCGATCGAGGCCACGGCCCTGACCGAGCTGGAGCGGCGCAGCGTCGCCGGAGCGCGCTGGTGGACGTGTCAGGAACTGATCCGGGCACATGAGACGGTGTATCCGACCAGACTCGCCGAGCTGCTGCGCACACTGCTCGACGAAGGTCCCCCGGCCGGGCCCGTGACCCTCGACACCGAAATCGTCTAGGGCCTCATGGGACTGGCGCACAATGGTGGGATCGCACGGCTGAAGGGGAACATGCCATGAGCGCCGAGGACCTCGAGAAGTACGAGACCGAGATGGAGCTCAAGCTCTACCGGGAGTACCGCGATGTCGTCGGTCTGTTCAAATATGTGATCGAGACCGAGCGGCGCTTCTACCTCACCAACGACTACGAGATGCAGGTCCACTCGGTACAGGGTGAGGTGTTCTTCGAGGTGTCGATGGCTGACGCCTGGGTGTGGGACATGTACCGGCCGGCCCGGTTCGTGAAGCAGGTACGCGTCCTCACGTTCAAGGACGTGAACATTGAGGAGCTGAACAAGACCGATCTGGAGCTGCCAGGCGGGTGAGGGGCGTCAGCGGTCCTCTCCCGATGTCGCTCGCGTGAGTGGCAGCGTTGTCCACAACCGGTGAGTAGCCCACCAAGATCCACTCCGTGGGGCCGGATGCGTGACCGTGGGCGCCGGAGGTGGTGCCGACATGAACGCACGAAGCGCGCTCGGCAGGTACGGAGAGGGCCTGGCGGCCCGGCGGCTGACCCAGACAGGCATGACGGTCCTGGAGCGCAACTGGCGCTGCGGCAGGACGGGTGAGATCGACATCGTGGCCCGGGACGGCGATGTCCTGGTCGTCTGCGAGGTGAAGACCCGCCGGGAGGGGCTCTTCGAGCATCCGATGGCCGCGGTCACGCCGGAGAAGGCCGAGCGGCTGCGCGGCCTCGCGGAACGCTGGATCCAGTCCCATGGCGGGGTGCCGCCCGGAGGCGTCCGTATCGACCTGGTCGGCGTCCTGCTGCCCCGGCGCGGCGCCCCCGTGGTCGAGCACGTACGGGGGGCCGCCTGATGGGCTTCGCGCGTACGTGCTCCGTGGCCCTCGTCGGTGTCGAGGGCGTGGTCGTCGAGGTGCAGGCCGACCTCGAACCGGGTGTCGCCGCCTTCACGCTGGTGGGCCTGCCGGACAAGAGCCTCACCGAGAGCCGGGACCGGGTGCGGGCCGCGGTGGTCAACTCCGGTGGCGACTGGCCGCAGAAGAAGCTCACGGTCGGGCTCAGCCCGGCCTCGGTGCCCAAGGCCGGCAGCGGCTTCGACCTGTCAAGCACTTCGCGCGGACGCTTTTAACCGCTACGCTCATTTGCCATGAAGACCGAGGCCGCCAGCGGTGCCCGACGCCGCGTCATCATCTACTGCCGCATCTCAGACGACCGCGAGGGGCGTCGGTACGGCGTGAGACGCCAGGAACGCGACTGCCGGAAGCTGGCCGCAGAGCTGGACGTCGATGTCGTCGAGGTCCTGGTGGAGAACGACATCTCTGCCTACTCCGGCAAGCCGCGACCGAAGTACGACCGCATGCTGAAGATGCTCCGCAACGGTGAGGCGGACGGCGTCCTGGCGCTGACGTCCCGACGCCTGCAGCGCCGCTACCGCGAGGCCTTCGACTTCCTGGACCTGGTGGAGGAGAAGAGCCTTCTCGTGGCCACCGTGAAGGGCGGCGCCTACGACCTGACCACGGCGGACGGCCGGCGCGAGGCTCGCCGGAAGGCCGTGGACGACCAGCACGAAGCCGAGGAGATCGCCGAGCGCGTCAAGGATGCCAAGAAGGACAACCTCCGCGAGGGCACCTACCGTGGCGGCCCGCGTCCGTTCGGGTACGAGAGCGACGGTGTGACCCCCCGGTCACTGAAGTGCCCGCAGTGCCCCGCCACGGAGGGGTTCATCATCGACCGCGAGGATGACGGCACCACCGACGACTTCACGGTCAAGGCCGTCTGCGGCGGGTGCGGCTCCGAGGCCGAGATCGCACCGGGCTCCGAGGCATGGCATCTCGGCACAGCGGTGGACGCCATCATTGCGGGGGACTCCCTGCGGGCGATCTGCCGCGAGTGGGCGGCGAACGGCGTACGCACGGTGCCCCGTCGCAAGCGCCTTGAAGACGGCAGCCGCACGGAACCCGAGGCGCGCGAATGGCAGCCGACAGAACTACGCCGCGCGCTGTTGCGCCCACGGAACGCCGGGCTGATCGACCACCGCGGTGAGATCGTCGGAAAGGCCGCGTGGCCGCCCCTGACGACCGAGGAGAAGTGGCGCGCGGTCAAGACCATCTTGGAGCAGCCGGAGCGCCGTACGACGCCGGGGAACGCCCGGAAGTGGGTCGGGTCCGGCATCTACCGCTGCGGGGCTCTCGTGGTGCGATACAGGGCCGCTGACGGCCGGGAGTTCGTGCACTGCGGCCAGTACACGGACGGCGAGGACGCGTGGCCCCTGTACGTCGCCGCGGAGACCTCCGAGGGGGAGCGCATGACGCCCCCGCAGTTGGAAGAGACCTTCGGCAAGCTGAAGGCAGTCAAGGTGGACCCCGTCCCCGAGGGCCGGCAGGGCTGCCGCGACACGCTGCGGTGCTCCACGGCAGGCGTCGGCACCGGCCGGAAGCACATCGTGGCCTACAGGTGCCGTACCGCCGTCCACGTCACCCGCACTGCCGAGCTGCTCGACGAGTACGTCGAAGCGGTGGCCATCGAGCGCCTGAGCCGTCCGGACGCGGTGAGCCTGTTCGCTCCGAGCCCGGAGAGCGGGGAGCCGACGGAGCACCTGGCGACCCGGGCCAACACGCTCCGGGTCAAGCTCGACCAGTACGCGGCGGACTACGACGATGATCTGATCACCCGGAAGCAGATGCTCGACGGCACGGCCCGCACCCGCGCCAAGCTCGCCGAGATCGAAGCGGAGATGACGCGCCGGGCCACGGTGCCCGTGCTCGCACGTCTGCCCCTGGGGACGCCGGAGATCCGGAAGGCGTGGGAGGGGTACACCCTCGAGCGGAAGCGCGCGATCATCGACGCCCTCATGGTGGTCACCGTGCTGCCCGCGCGCCGCGGCCGGCCGAAGGGCTTCAGGCCGGGGACCGGTCAGGTGTACTTCGACCCGGACGCCGTGCGGATCGAGTGGAAGCAGCCGGGGTGAACCGGGGGAGTGGCGCAGAGCGGTCCGCCGGGGCGACGCCTACGGCTGGCCGCTCTCGCGCATCCTGCGGCGCACGGCCGTGATCGGGTTGTTCGCCTTGCCCTGCGCGGGCTCGACGTAGTGGCGGCGGACCGTGAGGGAACCGGGCTTCCAACGGCCCTGCGCGGTCGGGTCCTCGCCCGCGTCCGCGATCTCCTGAGCCGGGCCGCGTCGCAGTCCGTGCGCGGTCACCTTGGACGGGTCCGGCAGGCCGGCGAGTGCCGCCCGCGCCTTGACGATCTCGCCGACCGCGTCCGGGGACAGAGCGCCCGCTCGAGGACCGCTGGCCTGGATGGTGCCGCCGCGGGAGATCCGCCGGAACAGTGGGCCGGAGGTGTGACCCTGCGCGCGCAGTTCCTCCAGCCAGGCCCGCACCCGTACGACCGGGCACACCACCGGGTCGTCCGGCCAGGCCGGCGCGAACGTCTCTGCGCCCTTCGCGGCCTGGTCGGTCTTGGAGAACGCCACGCGGATCGTGACACCGTCCTCGTCGACGGCGAGGTGTTCGATCAGGAGGTTCGCGAGTTCGGACCGCCGGGCGAGCATCCCCCAGCCGACAGTGAGCAGCGCGGCATCCCGGGCCGCCTTCGGCCGCTCGCCGTCCTTGTCCACCGTGCAGGTGGCCACCAGCTGCACGAGCGTCTCCGTGCGGATGCCGGGCGCCTTCTTCGGACTGCGTCGCTGCGCCCATGCGCGTGCGTGCTTGCGCAGGGCTTCGCGGGCTTCCTTCATGCCCGGGGCCTGGCCGTCAGGGTGCCCGGTCCGGATCGCCGACATGGCGACCTGGATCGTCGACGGGGACTTGTCCAGCCGGATGAGATGACCGACGTATTCGACAAAGGTGGCGGTCGTGCAGGGGAGTGGTACCCGCCCCTGCTGCGCACACCACGCCTCGAATTGCCGGCGGGCCGAGGCGTACGTACGAGAGGTGTTCTCCGGCTGCGCTGCGTCGAGAAGCTCGGCGGTGGCCTCAGAGATCCGGAAGTCGGCTTCCGAGTAGGTGGGGGCGTCGGCGGCCGTGGGGATCGGTGCGTTGGGGCGCAGGAGGGTGTGGCGGTCGATGAGCGGGCGCGCGGTCGGCGCCGGGGCGAGCGCGGGAAGGTGCTCGCCCTCGTCGACGAGTTCGGCGTCGACGATTTCAGTCGGGTCTGTGTCGGCCATGACTCCCCCTCAAAGTAGCCCCGTATAAGGGAAATTATACGGGGCTACGGCAGGTAACGGGGCGGCGTCATCCCTTACCTCTTAGGCGCGCGGTCCGGCTCAGCGCTGGTGTGGTCCTTGTGCTCGGGGTGAGCCGGTCGACCTTACGGGCTCGAGCGCTCATCCGGCTTGCCCCCTTCGAGCCGGAGGTAGGAACTCCCGCTTCCGGGCTTCGCTCACCCATCGGTGCACCGTGCGCACGGGGGCCCCCGACAATTCCGCGATGCCCGGCGCCGGCGACTTCTTAGCGGCGACGAACCATCGGTACGCCTCTGCCACGTCCTGTAGGAACGCGTCAGTGATACGCCCCTCTGGGGGCTGAATCGCTGGCAGGGGCGTAGCAGGGTCTTCCGGGTCGTCAGAGATCACGGTCTTGTCGTAAGGGATCCAGCCGCCAAGGTTGCCGTACTGATTCGCCGTCTCCGTGAAGTACTGCTCCAGCGAGTCCAGCGTCGGCGCTTCGGCGCCTCCGGGCTCCGTTAGCACCTGGTGCACGCCGGGTAGTGAGGCGTGAATGCCGATTTCGGCGAACGGGACTCGACGCCACGATCGGCCGCTGATTGCTTCGTCGGACTTCAGTACCACCGCATGCGGGTCAAGGCGCTGCGCGTCGTTGGGCCCGGCGGGGCGGAACTGCAAGTAGGCGACCATCCCGCCTGTCTCTGCGGCCCTGATCCAGCCGCCTGGCCGGTACGAGAGCTGCCAGTCTCCAAAGCGATACATGCGGGCAGCATCGCACTGCGCCACGGGGTGCGCAAGTGACACCACGTACTTGCGTGCATCGCGCCGGACGGCTACGGTCCCTGCGTAAGTGACCCGCTTACGCAGGAGGGGTTGTGGGCAGCACGCTCATCCCGAAGATCAATCTGTCTATCCCTGAGACCGTCACCGCTTCTGGCATCGGCCGGACGACTCTCTTTGCTCTGATCAAGTCGGGGGAGCTGCAGAGCATCAAGATCGGCTCCCGCCGGTATGTCCCGGTCGCTGCCCTGAATGAGTACCTGGAGCGTCTGCGCGCTCAGCAGAACGGGAGCGCCGCGGCATGAGTGACGTCATGAGCGCTGCTGAACGTGCCGCCGAGTGCGAGGCCCGAGGCGACACCGCCGGGGCTCGCTACTGGCGTTGCGTACAGCGAGCGGTCGATGAAGCCCCACCGCTCAGTCCCGAGCAGATGGCCCAACTGCAGGTCCTCGTCAGGACCGACCACCAGCCCCGAACCACCGCAGCGTGAAAGCGGCCCCCGCCAGGACGCCGGTGTTCCCGCACCGGCCCAGCGAGGGCCAGGCGCCGCCGCTCATGACGAAGCCCCGGCTCTACCGCCAAGCAGCCCGGGGCTCGTGCACATCTGAAGGAGACACCTGTGGACGAGGATACCGCCCAGCGGTCCCCCGACCCCGACGCCATCACCGCACTCTGGGCCAACGCCAAAGCAGCCTGGACGGACCGCGCCTTCCCCAAGTACGGCACCTTCCAGTGGTGCGCCCTCTCGCCCGAGGACCCGCGCCGGCTGGCCGCGGCCCTGGAAGCGGCCGAGATGTGGAGGCAGTTCGGCGACGAGGAAGAACTCGTCGACTGGCTGAAGAACCTGTCCCGTTCGCCCGCCGACGTCCTCCGGGCACGGCCCCTCGCCGAACTCGACGAACTGGCCAAACCCAAGCCGCCCCACCGGCTCCGCGCCACCCCGGGCTGGCCGCCCATCGCCGTACCAGGCAAGCCCGGCAAGTACCTGGCCCACCGTGCACAGAAGGCAGCCTGACCGTTGACCACGAACCTCGACCCGCTGCGGTTCTGCGACCACCCGACCAGCGACGGCCGGTTGTGCGATATGACCGAGCCGACGCATGTCGGGGGGCAACTGGGTCACGCGTTCCAGCCCCCGACGTCAGCGTCTGCCGACGACCAGGAGTCCATGTGGGACTCCGACCCAGACATGCAGCCGCCGCCGGACCCGGGCGACGATGGCCGGCGGACCGGGGCAGAGCGGGACAGCGCGCAACAGGGGCGGAGATCGTGGCGCGGACAAGACCTGTCGCCCTTCGTGAACGGCTCGTACAAGCCCGCCCTGCCAACCGTAGGCGCCCGCGCTGACGGCGTGGGCGTGCTGTACCCGGGACGCATGAGCACGGTTGCTGCCGAGTCCGAGGCGGGCAAGACCTGGCTCGCCTGCATCCTCGCCCTGCAAGAGCTGGTCCGCGGCAACCATGTTGTCTACCTCGACTTCGAGGACGAAGCTGCCGGGGTCGTCGGTCGAATGCTGCCTATGGGGGCAACGGTCGATGACCTGCTGGAACGCTTCCACTACATCCGGCCCGAGGAACCGCTTGGGGTTGCTGACCTGGTCGACCTCGCGGAAGTGCTGGCTCTCGGACCCACGCTCGCCGTGGTCGACGGGGTCACCGAGGGCATGTCGCTGCACGGGCTGAACATCAACGACAACAAGGACGTTGCCGTGTTCGGCCGGAAGGTACTGCGCCCCTTGCAAGACGCTGGCCCTGCCGTCTTCACCTTGGACCACGTCGTGAAGTCGTCGGAGTCTCGCGGCAGGTACGCGATCGGCGGCGTGCACAAGCTGAACGGCCTGAACGGCGTGATGTACCTGATGGAGAGCGTCAAGCCGTTCGGCATCGGGATCAAGGGCCGGTCACGGCTCAGGATCGCGAAAGACCGGCCCGGCCAGCTGCGTAAGGAGTCGCTTCCTCAGCAGGGAGGCCACTTCTGGTTTGCGGACCTGGTCGTCGATGCGACGGAGCCGAACCTGATCGAGGCCGTCCTGTACCCGCCGGTCGAACAGGCCGCGATCGAGCAGCTGGCTGCCGAGCGAGAGGAAGCTTCGAAGGAGGAGGCCGACATCGAAGCCCGGAAGCCGAAGGTCCTCGCCGTGCTGGCGAAAGCCAGGAATCCCTTGACGCAGAACGAAGTCACCGACCTCGTCGGGGGGCGGGCATCTCTCACGAGGAAGGCGCTCACCCAACTGGTGTTCGCCGACCTGGTCGCTCAAACCGCGGGCGCCAACCGGTCGAAGCTCTTCAGCCTGCCGGAGCAGAGCGAGGACAAGTCGTGAGCCCCCAAGTGCGTCCCGGTGCGTCCCGCTGCGGGACCGCAGACGCCGAGGCGGGCGAATACGTGCAGGTCAGAGGGTGGGCAGGTGTGTCCCGGACTCAGAGAAGCGTGCGTCATGCAACTGACGACCAGTCACGGGACACACCCGTACCCATCTTGACCTGCAGAAACTCTGACACATGCAGGTGTGTCCCGGTGCGTCCCATGCTCGTCCCGGACACACCTCGGTCGGTGCGTCCCACCCCCCTTTAGGGGGGGACGCTCCACCAGTCCCAGCCGCCCCAGCCTGAACGGACATCTCATGAACGAGCAGCCCAGTCCTTATCAGGCGCTCGCCGCCGCCCTTGTAGATCAATACGGCTGGGACCGCGCAACCCAGATCGCCACCGCAGTGCGCGGCTACGTCTACGACAGCCCCAACCCAGGCCCGTACCGCGACGAAGCAGAAGCCATCTACAAGCGCCTCGGCTGGGAACAGGCCGCCCTACTCGCCTGCTGGTTCCGCGACGCCCGCCACTGGCCCGCAGACCGCCACTGACCCCGCCGCCACCCGGCGGCCGGCCACCACGAAGAAGGAGAACCACCGTGCTGGACCCGAAGAACCTCCACAGCCTCGACGAGGCAACCGCCCTCGGGCTCACCGCCCTGTGGAACGACGCCGTACCGGCGATCCTGCACATGCTCGACCACCAGGTCCACGACATCCGCGAAGGCATCCGCCAGGCGCTCGAATGCGACCGCGAGGACTGCGAGACGCACGGCGTCCGCCACCGCGACGGCGACGCCGAATGCCCCTGCTGGGGCTGCGAGAACGCCGGTCTCCTCACCATGGCCAAGGACACCAGGCACTGGCTCACACGCGCCCATGACGGCACCGGGGACCAGTGGGAGTACGACCCGGATGCGCTGCTCGGCCAGGTCACTACCTGGCTCTACGTCAACAGGCAGGCACCCAAGTCCGCCCCGACCTACCACCTCGGCGCCGTGTACCGCCTCGCCGCGGAACTGGCCGACCAGGCCGCAGCCCAGCACAGGGCCCATCTCATGTCCCTGCCCAACGACCCGTGGGGACCGCAGTAACCCCGCAGCCCGACAGCCGGGCCCGCACGAACCGGGCCCGGCCTATCCCCGATCGTCTCAGCCCCCGCCCAGGACGTGGAGACGGACATGGCCGACACCACCGGCCAGCAGCTCATCGAGAAGGCCCTCACCTCGGTCGAGGACCGCGTACAGCAGCAGATCCAAGCCGCCCGCACCCGCCGCGACCGCGAGCGTGAGCAGCGCGCCCAACTCGCCGCCGCACGAACCGCCGGCCTCGCCCGACGGCACGCCACACGACTCCGCAACCAGGCCAACCGTGGGGATATCGACACGGTTGCCGGGTCCCCCGAGGACCCCGCAAACGACAGAGGTCCCGCCAGGACCCCTGTACCGGACAGCCCGTCCACCTCAAGTGACCGGTCGCAGCACCGCCGCGCGCGTACGCGCGTGCATGCACATGGAGAAATCAATGAGTGAGCCGCAGACGACCTCGTTCGAGTCGAGCCGGAAGGACACCAGTTTCGAGGGGCGTGCCGAGTTGGATGCGGCGTGGCGGTTCTTCCGCCGGAGCTTGATCGCCCTGTTGAGGGAGGGGCGTCGCCCGGATGCCCCGGATCCGGAGACGTTGGCGAAGCTGACGCCGATCGCCGCGGAGGCTACCCAGGTGCTGCGCCGACTGGCCAACGAGGCGCAGTCCGCGGTGTCCGGCTCTGCTCGTAACCGCGAGTTGATGGAGCGGGAGGAAGCCAAGTTGCGGCGGCTGCTGGGCCGGGCGGCCCGGAAGGGCTCTTCTGGCGCGGCGCGAATGCTGCGCACCCTCGACCGTAAGGGCCCCGACGACGCGGCGTGACCGACCGCACCCGCGTCCACATAGACCGGCGGCCGCACGGCCGCCTCACGAGAAGGAGAACAGCATGACGCAGACACAGGCGCTCGAACTGTCCGAGGCGCAGCAGGCGCTCGATGCCGCCCAGCGCGACAAGGCGCAGCTGGACGAACGGATTGAGGCCCTCGAGGAGCGGGTGCGCGAGGGGAACGAGCAGAGCGCTATCGAGGAGTTGGGCCGTCAGTGGGCCGCGCGCCGGCGGGTCGAGCTGAGGCAGGAAGCTGCGGAACAGATGGTGCGCGAGGCTGAGGCGGCGGAGCTGGCGCAGAAGCGGCGGGAGGCGGAGGCCGCGGCGCAGGCCGACCTCGATGAGCTGGGGGTGCCGGTGCTGGCGGAGGCGTTCGAGGACGCGGTGCGTGCCCTGGATCGGCTGCAGCAGCTCGGGGATGCCCGGCAGGCCGCCATCGAGCGGCACGCCAAGGTGTTCGTCGACCTGGAGATGACGGGCCCGATCGTGCACAGGGAGGGCGACTGGACTGTGTACGAGGTGGCCGGCTCCCGGTTCGACACCTCCCAGGACCGGTGTTCGGGCAGTGCGCTGCTGGAGCTGTTGGATGCGGAGCGGGCGCGTCGGGCGCAGATCCCGGCCCGGGTGGCGCGGGGCTTCGCGCCGCCCGAGGTGCTGCCGCACCCGGTGACCCTGCACATCGACGAGCAGCAGGCGGAGGCCAGCAAGTGAGCGCGCGGCAGGAGGGCAATGTGGACGAGCTGGAGGTGCGCCGCTTGAGTCTGGCGGTCGGGCTGGCGACGGCCCGCCGGGACGAGCAGGCCCTGATGGGGTTGCTGTCGGGCTTGGATCCAGACGTGGCCGGGGCTCTGCTGGTGGGGCTGGCGACGTCGTGGGTGGGGGTGCTTGAGTTGCTGCTGGCGGAGCAGGGCCACGCGGACCCGGGCGCCGCGGTCCTGGAGTTGCTGCGGCAGGAAGCCCTCGAAGCCGCAGCCGAGTAGCCCCCGCCCGGCCTGCGCCCGGCTGCCACTCCACGGCGGCCGGGCGCAGTGTCTTGTTCAACCAGCCTGGCGTCGGTCGGCTTGCCGTCGACGGATGTACGGTGCCGTCAGGCGCAGGATGTTGTTTGCCGCGACCCGTAGGCGCTCGAGTTCCTCGGGGCTCGTCTCCCGTGCCTTCGGGTTGATGTCCGCGAGGGGCTCCGCCTGGTCGATGATGCTGTTGAGCAGGTGCCGCAGGTCGGCTGTCGCCGAGTCTTGCCAGCTCTCATCGTCCCGACGCCAGCGCAGCTTCTCCCGGAGCCGGTCTATCTCGCGCTGCTGGTCGACGATCAGCTGCAAGTTGCCGGCAGCCTCCAGCAGGCTGGTACGCAGGCACCGCTCGGAGCAGTAGACCGTCTCGATGTCGGTGGGCCGGTTGGCGCCTGGAGCCTTGATCTGGCCTTGCTCGTGGACTCGGAGCCAGCCGCGCTTGCACCTCTGGCCGCAGCGTCGGCACTTCCGTTCGGTGATGCTGGGCATGGAGCCCCTTCCGTTGGTCCTGCTACGAAAGGGTATGAGGGGGCACCGACAATCCGCAGATGTGGATAACTGGCCTGCCTTGCAAGGCGGGTGGGGGTACCCCCTAACCGCATGAGGGATGCGATGGTACGCCTCTCTGTGGGCACGAGAGCGGCCCGCCTGCCGGATTTCCGGCGTGGCGGGCCGTTCGCCGTTCCTGCGCCCATACAGCCGCACCGTGGGCCTATGCGGGGAGTTCCCGGCCAGCCCACTGACTTCCCCGAAGGAAGTAAGTCGGAAAGGGTCCTCGCTGGTGAGTACCCTTTCGCCATGCTGCGGTGCGGCCGGCCGGGAGCACAGGTGCCGCCGCCTGTCAGCTCGGTACGAGAGTGATCTGCGCCGGTGTGACGTCCAGCCGCATCCCGTACTTGGCGAGCACCTGCTCGACCTCGGCGGCGCAGGCCTGCATACGCTGCTGCTCGTCCTCGGCGACCAGCCGCCGCGCCTCAGCCAACGGATCCGACTCCGGGTCAGGCTGCTGCGATGGTGACAGTGTTGCCACTGGGCCCCCTCCACTTCAGTGCGCCACCCTCGGCGAAGAGCACGCCGCCGTCGATGGGCGTACCCGTCGGCACGGTGGCCGCGTTGCCGATGGCGATGACTCCGACACCGCCGCCGAGGCTGGTCGTGTTCAGAGACAGGCTGGACACGGTCGCTGACGAGCGGCGGGCGACCAAGCCCGGGCCCAAGGTCACGTTGCCGGTCGACCGGCTGATGACGAACGGCGTGTCCAGCAGGGTGCCCGCGTCGTCGTAGCGGCCGACCTGGAAGTTCGATCCGACGTTGCTACCGGTCTCCGACTCCGAGGTCGAGCGGATCACCCAGCGCCGCCACTGCGGGTCGCCCTCCGGGTCACGGGAGAAGACAAGCCGCTTCTCCTGCCCGTTCGGACTGGTCAGCCGCATCTCCTGATTGTTGGTGCAGCGCACCACGAAGTCGGCGAGGTTCGTGGCGATCAGGGTCTTGTCGAGGCCGGCGATAGCGTTGTCCACGTTCGGGTTGCCGAACCGGACCTCGAACCGGGTCTCGATGCTGCCCGTGCTCGACGGGGTCTCCACCGACCAGTGCTTGTGGTTCGAGGCGTGGTTGTTGGCCTCCCAGTGCGCGCCGGCCCACACGACCGGCTTGAACGTGCCGACCGGCTCACGGTTGGCGTGGTAGCCGCCGGACGGGAAGTACCAGGCCTCCATCTGCTTGGAGTCTTTGCGCATCGCGAAGTGCCGGATCGTCTCGCCGTACGAGCCGACATGGGCGCGCTGGTAGGAGTACAGGTTCAGGCGGCCGGTCGAGTCGAACTGACCGAGCTGCCCGTCGTCCTCGCCGCCCGCGAAGCTGGACAGGATCGACAGGGCCTCGGCTGACCCGGCCTGCCCGAGCGGGTGGCCGGCGGGCGCGCCGTGCCGGTCGACGACCAGGGCGCCCGTCACCGTGCCGCCCGTATCCGATAGGGCCCCGGTGTCCGCGGCTTGCAGTTCGACGGCGCCCTGCTGGCCGTTGACGGACTGCACCAGGTTGGGGGCCGGGTCTCCCGGCTCACCCTGCGGGCCAGGCTCTCCGGGCGGTCCTGCGGCGCCGCGCGGGCCGGGGACGGCCACGTAGTTGGGTGTCTCGGGGCCCAGGGGCTGAATGGCGGAGAGGTCGGCCTCTGGCTGGTCCGCGGAGAGCATGATGGTGAAGGTCCGCCAGGGGCCGCCGTTGATCTGTTCGGCTACGCGCCACAGCCACCCTTGCGGGTTCATGCCGGGCAGGTCGTTGGGCAGCAGCTGGACGCCGACGGCGCCGGTGCTGTCGACGAGGTCTCCGTCGGAGTTGAAGGAGTAGTTGCCGGAGCCGGTGAAGACCTGCGGGTATCCGGGGACGGTGATGCGCTGCACGGTGGGGCTGAACCGCACTGTCCCGGAGACGGGGGCGCCGCCTGCGGGGCTGGTGGCGCGATAGGTGACCCGCGTGGTGGGCAGGCCGGGCGGGAAGCTCATGGGCTCTCCTGACGGGGTTATGCGCTGGCGCGGTCGGGGTGGGAGCGGCCGGCGTCGTCGACAGCGGCGGCGTACAGCTGGCGGCATTCCGGGAGTGTGAGCCGCAGGGTGTCGGCGAGGGCTTCGGCGACCGCCAGCGACGGGCAGCGCTGCGCCGCCTCCAGCTTCGAGACGAGGGGCTGCTGGACCCCGGCGAGCCGGGCCGTCTCGGTCTGGCTGAGTCCGGCGCGCAGGCGGGCGTCCCGCAGCAGCGGCCCGAGCTCCGGTGGAGGCATCCGACGCACCCGCACAAGCATCTTCGAATTCATGGCAGATCACCTCTCTCGCCAACGAATCTTAGGTCAAACAGTCCCTAGGGATTAGAATCGTGTGCTAGGTGCCCGGTTCTCCCCTCGGGCCGGTCTGGAACCGGGCGCCGTACTCGACCTACAGGAGCGCGGCATGGCGGAAGCGACGGTTGTCGGCAGGACCCGGGTGTCGATCACCCCGGACGTGTCGCAGGTCGGCCCGACCCTCAAGGTCGAGTTGCCCAAGGTCGTGCGCCCTGCCGCGGAGAAGGCCGGCGATGTCATCGCCGACACCATCAGCCGCAGGGTCCGCGAGGCCACAAGGAGGATGCGGCCGGTCATCAAGGTCGGTATCGACCTCGACACCGCGCCCGCGAAGACGAAGCTCGACAAGCTGACGAAGCCCCGCACGGTCAAGGTCACCGCCCAGGTCGACGACAAGGCGGCCCGGACCACCCTCGACAAGCTCACCCGCGACCGCACCGTAAAGGTCCGGGTCGACCTCGACACGGCGGGCACCAAGAGCCAGCTGGACAAGCTCGTCAAGACGCGCACCGCCAAGATCGAAGCGAAGGTCGACGACCGGGCCGCGAAGACCGCGCTCACCCGGCTCAGCGCCGACCGCACCGTCAAGGTCGGCGTCACTCTCGACGACCGGGGCGCGCGTACCAGCCTGGACCGGCTCACCCGCGACCGCACGGTGAAGGCCCGGGTCGACGTCGACGACCGGGCCGCCCAAGCGAAGCTGCGCAGCATCCTCGGGCAGCGCACTGTCGACGTCCTCCCGAAGGTCCAGCAGGCCGCGTACAGGCAGGCGGAGCGGCAACTGGACCGGCTGTGCCGGGACCGCGTCGTCAACATCCGCGCCTCGGTCGATACCAGGGTCGGCGCGCAAGAGATCAAGAACCTCACCCAACGCCGCAAAGTCCGCATCGACGTCGACGTCGACACCAGAGTCGGCGCAGACAGCCTCGCCAACCTCACCCGGCGCAGGCAGATGACCATCCAAGCCCGCGTCGACACCGCCGGTGCAGCCAGAACCCTCGCCACCCTCACGCGTGACCGCACCGTCAACGTTCGCCTCCGCTCCCGCGGCGCCAACGCCTTGACGTCCGACCTGGCCGGCATCGGCGACAGCGGTAGCGGCAGCAGCCTCGGCCTCGGCCTGCTCACCAACAAGGTCACGTTGATCACTGGGGCGATCCTGTCCGCGCTGCCTGCCGTCGCCTCCTTCAGCGCCGCGCTTGCCCAGCTCGGGCCGCTCGCCGCGACCGCAGCGCCCGCGCTCGGCGTACTCGTCGGCGGGTTCGCCGCACTGAAGCTGGGCACAGTCGGCGTCGGCGATGCGATCAAGGCCGCGTTCGACGGCAGCGACGACAGCGCCAAGCAGGCCGCCGCC
Source organism: Streptomyces sp. NPDC001204 (assembly GCF_053598035.1). NCBI lineage: Bacteria > Bacillati > Actinomycetota > Actinomycetes > Kitasatosporales > Streptomycetaceae > Streptomyces > Streptomyces sp. NPDC001204. Next base: position 209,433 of record NZ_JBSFJL010000008.1, read on the forward strand.
TCCGTCAAGCAAGTCGAGACCGCCCAGCGTCAGCTCGCCAACGCCCACCGCGGCGTCTCGGACGCCGAACGCGCCCTCACCAACGCGCAACGCGACGCCCGCCGCGCGCAGGACGAACTGTCCATCGCACGCAGGCAGGCCGTCCGCGACATCGAAGACATGAACGCCGCCCTCCGCAAGGGCCGCTTGGACGAGAAGCAGGCTGCGCTCGACGTACAGCAAGCCGAACTCGACCTGGAGAAAGTCCGGTCGGATCCGACAGCCACCCAGCTGCAGATCCAGCAGGCCGACCTCGCCCTGCAGAAGGCGCGCGCCAACGTCGAAGAGCAGTCCCGGCAGCAGAAGCGGCTCACCACCGACACGGCGGCGGCGAACAAGGCCGGCGTCGAAGGCTCCGACATCGTGGTCAAGGCGAAGGAGCGGATCCGGCAGGCGAACGAGCAGGTCGCCAACCAGGAACGCGCCCTCGCCGACGCCCACCGTGCCGTCGCTGACGCGGCAAAGAACCTCGCGGAGGCGCAGAAGAACGCGGCCGAGCAGACGTCGAAGCTCGACGAGGCGATGGCCAAGCTCAGCCCGAACGCGCGCGGCTTTGTGCGCACCTTGCAGGAGATGGCCCCGGCGTGGGGTGCGATGCGCCTCGACGTGCAGGACAGCCTGTTCGCCGGGCTGGGGGCGCGTCTCCAGGCGGTGGGCGGGCAGGTGCTGCCGACGGTCCGGTCCGGGCTGATGGGGATCGCCGGCCAGCTCAACCTGACCGGCAAGAACGCCCTCGACGCGGTGGCGAACCTGGAGAAGGCCGGGACGCTCAAGCAGGTCTTCGACGGGATCAAGCAGTCCTTCTCCAACCTCAGCCGCATCCCCGGCCAGATGGTCACCGCGTTCGGACAGCTCAGCGTCGCCGCGCGGCCCGCGTTCGACCGCATGACCGGCGGGCTCGCCGAAACCATGGACAAGCTCATGGGCAAGCTCGAGAAAGGCTTCAAGTCCGGCCGGCTCGAGGAGGCCATCAGCACCGCGTTGGACGTTGCGGTGAAGTTCGGGCGGGTCCTTGCCGACTTGGGCGGCATCATCTCCGGCATCCTCAAGGCCGCGAGCGCTGCGGGTGGGGACTTCTTCGGCGTCATCGGTGCGGCGTTGAAGCAGATCCACAAGGTCATCGACAGCCCGGAAATCCAGAAGGCGCTCACCGAGATCTTTAAGGCGCTCAATGCGGTCGCCGGGCTGCTGGCTGGGGCGTTGGGGCAGACGATCCAGGCGCTGCTGCCGATCCTCGCGCAGCTGTCCCCGTCGGTTATCGAGATCACGAAGCTGCTCGGCCCGGTCATCACTCAGGTCATCAAGGATCTGGGCGCGGCGCTCGCCCCCGTAGCCAAGGCCCTCGGTCCGGTGCTGGTGGCGGCGGCGCAGGCGATCGGTGACCTGGTCCTTGCGATCTCCCCGCTGCTCCCGGTGGTCGGGGATCTGGTCGCGGCGTTGCTGCCGGCGCTGGTGCCGCTGATCCAAACCGTCGGCAAGATCTTCCAGAAGCTCGCGCCGGTCGTGGAGATCATCGCCAATCTGCTGGGCGTCACCCTGCGGCCCGTGATCGAGGCGCTGGCCGGGGTTCTCGTCGAGATCGCGATGGCGTTCGCCGATCAGTTCCTGGCGATCCTCCAGCAGCTCATGCCGGTCATCCCGGAGCTCATCCCCGTCGTGATCCAACTCGCGAAGAGTATTACGGAGATCCTGCTCGCCGTCACACCCCTGCTGCCGCAGTTGATGATGTTCGGGGCGCAGCTCATGACGCAGCTGCTGCCCGCGCTGCTGCCGCTTGTCGGCCCGCTCACCCAGTTGATCCTGCTGCTCACCCAGTTCGCCACCTGGGTGATCATGAAGATCGTCGTTCCGGCGATGCAGAAGCTGATCGACTTCCTCGGTTGGCTCAAGGAGAAGATGAAGCCCGCCGTCGACGCGGTGAAGTGGGTGACGGAGAAGATCGCCGCCGCGTTCCAATGGGTGTACGACGTCCTCCTCGGGCACAGCATCATCCCGGACATTGTCAACGGCACCGTGGGTTGGTTCCTGCGCCTGCTGAAGCGTGGCAAGGAGATCGCCCGCGACATCAAGGATGCGGTGGTCGGGAAGTTCAACGACCTCAAGGACGGCGCCACAAAGGTGTGGGACGACTTCTGGGGCGGCATCAAGGCCATCGCATCCGCTGCGCGCAAGCTCGTCACCGACGGCGTGAGCGACTGGGGCGACAAGCTCAAGGAGATGTTCGGCACCATCCGCGACGGTGTCGGCAAGATTTGGGACGGCATCAAGGGCCTGGTGAAGGCACCGATCAAGTTCTGGATCGACGTCGTCTACAACAACGGCATCGTCCCGGTCTGGAACCACACGGCGGCGAGGATCCCGGGCGTCGATCCGCTGAAGGAAATGCCGATGCCCAAGGGCTTCGCCCGCGGTGGCGTCCTCCCCGGTTGGTCCACGTGGCGCGACGGCGACGACCAGCTCGTCCCCATGCGGCGCGGCGAAGGCGTGTACGTCTCCGAAGCCATGCGCGACCCCTACGAGCGCGCCCGGCTCCACGCCGTCAACCAGGCAGCCATGGCCGGACAATCCCTCAGCAGGTTCCGCGGCTTCTCCGAAGGCGGCATCTTCGGATCGATCGGCGACGGCATCGTCAACACCGTCGCCAGCGTCTTCAAGGGCGCCAACGTCGTCCGCGGCGAACTCGGCGAACTCGCCTCCAAGGCCTTCAAGCCCGTCAAGTCCGGCATCAAGAAAGCCCTCGGCACCAACACGAGCACCTGGCCCGGCATGGTCGCCGGTGCACCCATCCACCTCATCGACAAGGCCATCGACTTCATCCGCGGCAAGGACACCCCGCCCGAGGGCACCGGATCGTGGATCAAGCCGGTCAACGCGGCGTTCGGCACGCGCTTTGGAGTCGCCGGCCGCATGTGGTCGTCGGGCCACCACACCGGCCTGGACTTCCCCGCACCCACCGGTACGAAGATCGTGGCTGTCGACGCCGGCACCGTCGAGTCGGCCACGTCGGGCGGGCCCTACGGCAAGCACATCCTCGTCCAGCACGGCGGCGGGCTCGCCTCCCTGTACGCGCACATGTCCGCGATGGTCGCCAAGGCGGGCGAGACCATCAAGCAGGGCGGCAGGGTCGGCAGCGTGGGCGCGACCGGCAACGTCACCGGCCCGCACCTCCACCTCGAAGCCCGCGTCAACGGCCGCCCGGTGGACCCGATGCCGTACCTGACCGGGCCCACCGGCGACGGCGGCACCGGCGTGCAACGCTGGCGGGGCGTCGTCGAGCAGGCCCTCGGCCAGGTCCACCAGTCGCTCGGCCTCGTCAACACCACGCTACGGAGGATGAACCAGGAGAGCGGCGGCAACCCGCGCGCCGTCAACCTCTGGGACTCCAACGCCAAGGCCGGCCACCCGTCCGTGGGCCTCATGCAGGTCATCCGCGGCACGTTCGAGGCCTACGCCGGGAAGTACAAGAAGACTGGCCCGTTCATGTACGGCGTGTCCGTCGACCCGCTCGCGAACATTTACGCCTCGATGAAGTACGCGCTCGCCCAGTACGGCAGCCTGAGCAGGGCCTACAACCGGCCCGGCGGGTACGCGCGCGGCGGCGTGGTCGGCGTGCACGTCAACCGTGGCCTCCCGCGCGGGTACGCCAAGGGCGGGACCATCACCGTCGGCGGCAAGCGCATCGACACCGGCCCCCTCGCCGCCTCGGTGGGTGGGGACTTCCTCAAGCAGCTCGCCGGGACCGCCTCGGCGATTGACGCGGCGATGACGAGGGTCGCTACGGCGATCCGCAACGCGTTCAAGGGCGTCAAGACGACGATCGACGACAAGCTGCTCGCGAAGATCAGCGCGAGCACCGCTCAGCTCAAGGCCCTCGCGAAGCAGCGCGACGACATCGCCGCGAAGATCGCCGCCGCCAACCAGTTGGCAGCCGACGCTACCGGGCAGGCGGTCCAGTACACGGCCATGACCAGCCTGCCGAACAGCGGGCTGACGTTCGACGCGTCCGGCATCCTCGCAGGATTGAACGTCCGCCTCGGCCAGCTGAAGAAGTTCGGCGCCAACCTCACGACGCTCGCCAAGCGGGGCCTGTCGAAGACGCTGCTGCAGCAGCTCATCTCCGCCGGACCCGAGCAGGGCGCCGCCTACGCCCAGGCCCTCGTCGACGCCACGCCCGAGATGCTCAAGCAGATCAACACCACCCAGGCGTCCATCGACAAGGCAGCCTCGCAGTACGGCAAGGACGCCGCCGACGCCATGTACGACGCCGGCGTCAACTCCGGCAAGGGGTACCTGACGGGTCTCGCCTCGACGCAAAAGGCCATCGAGGCGCAGATGGCGAAGATCGCAAAGAGCATCCAGAAGACCATCAAGGTCGAACTGAAGATCAAGAGCCCGTCGCAGGTGCTCGCCGCGCTCGGCCGCTTCACCGGCCTCGGGTTCGCGCGCGGCGTCGAGCGGACCGTCCCCGACGCGCAGGCCGCCGCCGTCCGCATGGCCGGGGCGGTCCGTCGCACGGCCGCCGCCACCGCGGCCCGGATCCAGCAGCAGCAGACGATCAACAACAGCGACCGCGTCCTCAACTACCACGCGACCACCCGCGAAGTCGCCTCCCGTAAGAGCGTCCTCGACGCGCTCGCCATCGACGACATGCTGCACCGAACGGTGGTGGTGGGGGGCTGAAGCCTGGGCAGGCTGGCCGGGCGCTAGGCATGGGGCGGCCAGCCGCGCCCACAGAGCCCCCGCCGGGAGGCGCGGGCACGCGGAGGCCCCCAGGCGCCTGAGGAACGCCTGGGGGCCTCTGCCGGGCTCCGGCCGGATGTCCCGACCGGGGCCCTGCCCGTGCCCGGCCTGCCATCCGGCCGGGTCCGGGAGTTCACTGGGACCAGCGGTAGCCCGCGGTATCCGTGATGGATCGGCGGCCGTTGTAGTAGTCCACGTGCTCGTCGCCGTGGCCCGGGCGTCGGGTGCAGCGGCCGCCCCCGCTGGGGCGCGGCACCCCGCAGTACCCCGCTGCATGGCTGGCGGCGAGTGCTGCTGCTTCGTCCTGGGTCTTCTGCCTGCTCACCGGCGCCCCTCCTTGATGAGCCGGTTGAGGGCGCGGCCGATCTCGCAGCCGGGCGCGCTGTCCTCGCACTCCGGGCACGGGCCGGGATGCACGTGGTCCAGGAGCGCCCGGTAGGCGCGCGTGCGGATGCAGGGGCGGCAGGCGCGCGGATACCAGCGCATCCTGGAGCTATCGGCGTCGCTGGAGAGCGGGCTCATCTGCTCACCGAGGTCGATCGCGGTCTCGGAGGTGAGCGGGCCACGGCGGCACCACAGGCAGTGCCGGCCGCGTACCTGGCCGTCGCGCAGGGCATCGAGCGTGGGCAGGTTGAGCAGTTCCAGGGCGGCGGCCGGGACCTCCAGTAAGGCCTCTGCCGCGGGCGGGGTGGGGACTGTACGGTTCGTCATGTCGACTCCTCGCAGTCGGCCAACCCCCGGGCCCTGCCAGGCCGCGGGGGTTACTTGTGCCTCCGGACTGTACGCCTACTTGGTACGTCTTGGTACGTCCTCGGACGGCCTAGGCAGATCTATGCCCACACGGGTGGTGCTCTTACGGTCACAGCATGATCGAACTGGACCGGGACGCCATGACGCCGCTGTACGTGCAGCTGGCCAACGTGCTGCGCGACCGGATCCGGAGCGGAGAGATCCCGATGGGCCGGCGGCTGCCGTCGCAGGCTGAACTTGAAGCAGAGACGGGCGGCGTGGTGTCGCGGCGCACGATCAAGAGCGCGCTCGAGGTGCTCGCCGATGAGGGCCTGGTGCAGGGCGTACAGGGCAAGGGCGTGTTCGTCGTTGCCCTCCCCGACACGCCGGAGGGTACGGAGTAGCGCGTACCCCTGAGATGCAGAACGGCCCCCGCCTCGGAGAGCCGAGACGAGGGCCTTGCGTGTGCTCAGCGGCTTCCGGCGGCGTGGTGCAGCCGTCCGGGCCGGGAAGTCGGGCGGGCGTTCGGCGTAGATGGGGTCAGACAGCCTTCGCCGCGGGCCGAACGTCTTCCGCCGGCCGGGGCGCCGGGATCTCGCCCGCGGGGTTGGTCATGATCCGGCGGAGTTCTTCGACGAGTTCGTCGGTCGGCTCCGGGGCCGCCGCGACGAGTTCGTGGATGTGGGTGATGGTCTCGTCGCCGAGGATGGCGCGACGTTCCTCGCGGGTCACGCGGCGACGACCGGAACGCGCCTGATGCTGGCACGGAGGTTGCTGATCATGATCAGATACGTGCCACGGCTAAGGCATCGCCGACCCGCTCGATCGACGGGTTTGACTCATCGTTCACACCGCTCTCGCATGTTCGTCGCCGGTGGTCAGCCTCCCGGCGGTGGTCGGGGCACGGGCCGCCGCGGGTGTACTCGGGGCGGCCTGGGACGCTGCAGATCGTGAGAGATCGACCGCGAGCCATGGAACCTCCGGTGTTGTCACGATCCGGGTACGGGCGAGGTGCTGTGCCTGCGGGGGCTGGGATGCTGCCGGGCATGGGTGAAGAGTCTGTGAGCGAGCCGTCCGCTGTGCCGTCCGATCCTGCTGTGTCTCCGCGTGCATCCCGTCGCCGTGTCTGGTGGGTGGCGGCGGCTGCCGGGGTGGCGGGGCTGGTGGTGGGTGCCGGGGCTGTGGGCCTGGCTTGGGGCCTGTCGGGGGACAGGGCAGGGAAGGCGCCGGCGGCGTCCAAGCCGGTGGAGGCCTTCACTATGAAGGGCACCGTGAAGCTGGTGCTCCCCCTGGCGGAAGCGATGCAGAAGTTGAATCAGGGGGGCCAGTGCATGCCGCGCCGTGGCGGCCTGTACGCGGACATTCAGGAAGGCGCCACCGTGACGGTGTACAGCGCCGACGGGAAGGTGCTCGCAACGGGCGAGCTCCAGGAGGGCGTGCCCGGTAGCACGGACTGCGCGTTCCCCTTCGCCGCCGACGGCGTGCCCGAGGGCGAGAAGTTCTACCAGGTGGAGGTCGAACACTCGGGGAAGAAGCCGGTGCCGGCGGAGGAGGCTCGCGGGGGCGATGTCCTCGTCGAGCTCAAGCTGGGCTGAGTGGCAGCCTCCGAGGATGACGAAGGCCCCGCTGGTGGGCGGGGCCTCGGGATGTCTGTGGTGCGGGGCCGGAGTCGAACCGGCGTCCATGCCGGGCGTGACCCCGTGCCCCGCCGCTGCGTGGTGCGCGGCGGGGGCTGGGGGTGGTGGGCAGCGTCGCTCGACGTCAGCGATCAGAAGTCGGTTCGGGACGCCTTGATGGCTTTGCACTCAAGCTTCTTGGCGTCCTTGATCTCGTCCGCGTTCACCAGCGCACCAGCGTTCTTGTCGGTGAACTTCTGGCCCGGGGCGAGGTTCTCGGCGGTTGACATGAAGTCGTCGACCTTCTTGCCGTCGACCAGGACCTCGCCCTCAACGAAGTACGAGTATCGGCGGTCGCCGTTGTTGGCGTAGTCGACGTGGATGGCCATCTCCTTGATGTCGAAGTCGCCGGTGACCACGTCGCACTTAGTGACCTTGAAGTCCTTCATGACCTCGGACTCCTTGGCGCCGCCGGTCTTGGACTTACCGTCGCCGACGGTGGCGGAGTCATACGACTTGTCCACCTCCGCACTGACCTTGTCGACAGCGGAGAAGAACAGGGCGTTCATGGCGAAGAACATCACGATCGCTACGGCCGACGTGACGAGGCCGGTGATGCCAGCGCCCTTGCCCTTGCTGACCTTGCCCGCCTTGGACAGACCGATGGCGCCGAAGATGATGCCAAGGATCGCGAGCGGCCAGACGACAACGTTGAGGACGGGGACGAAGCTGACTACGACGGCGATGATGCCGAGGACGAGTGCGGTGGTGGCCAGGCCGTTGCTGCCGGGCTGCTGCGGCTCGCCGTAGCCGGACTGCTGGGGCTGCGGGTGCTGCTGCTGGTTCATGGTCCCCCCTGGGGCTTGCTTTGTGACTTGCGGGTGTGTGACTAGTGAAGGAGCTGTGTGGTTGCGCCGATCCGGTGTTATTAACCTGATCGTGATGAACCGCTCCATCGGGGGCTGTCAGTGAGTGAGCTTGCGGTGGGCGTCAGAGAGGCCGTTTCCGGGGGCACTTGAAGGTCCCTGGAAGCGGCCTCACTGCCTCACTAGATCACCGTTTCCCCTGATCACACCAGTGAGGTGATCTAGTGAGGCCGGTAGTGGAAAGTCACTGCCCACTGGCGGGTCACTGAGCCTCGGCGAGCTCCTCCGCGCGCCGCTCCAGAGCGCGCTCGACGCTTTCCCGGCGCACGACGGGGTAGCCGTCGTAGGTGCCGGGCTCCTCGCCGTACTCGGCCAGCAGTGCCTTCAGCCGGCCGCCGGTCCAGTGCTCGTAGACGGCGTGGTTGCGGGCCTTCAGGCGGTGCAGGACCTCGGAGGTGCGCACACGCTTCTCGGTGGTGCTGACGACTGCGGCCAGGTCGGCGAGGTGGTCGACCGGCTGCACTATCTCCAGCTTGTGCACGGTGGCGACGTCCGCGCGGCGGGCCTTGGCCCGGTCGGTGAGCGTCACGGCGTCCTCGCCGCTGATGAAGTGCGTGCGGACGGTGACGGAGGCCTGGCCGGGCTCCATGTCGATGCCCTCGCCTGCGACGACGAGCGTGCCCTTGTCGAGGCCGCGGCGCAGCTTGTGCGGGGCGGCGCCGGCGTCGACGGGGGCTTCGCCGAGGGCCATCTTGGCCTGGGACTCGGTGCCCAGGACGAGGGAGCCGCGGATGTGGTTGCCCTCGCGGGACCGCTTGGGCAGGTTCTCGTCGGTGGGGTCCTGGGTGCCTTCCCAGATGGTGACGTTGACGGCGCGGCCCTGGTCGTGGATGCGCTTGACGGCCTGGAAGTAGCGGCTGGTGGCCTTGCTGCCGCCGTAGGGGCGCCCGTCGGGGCCCTTGGCGCCGCAGCCGTAGGCGACCTGGGCTTCGTCGACGATGAGGACGATGGGCCGGAAGCGCTCGTCGGTGCGAGCCATCTCGCGGGTGACGCCGTCGGTGGCGCCGGACTGTTCCAGCAGGGCAATGCGCTTCTGCATCTCGTCGACGCCCCACTCGACCATGTCCACGGTCTGGGCGACGTGTTCGTCGGTGGGTCCCTGGATGAGGACCTCGGCCAGGCCGTCGAAGGGCCGCCAGTCGCCGACGCCCTTGAGGTCGGCGATGTAGAAGGCGACGGTCTCGTCCAGGGCCAGCCACAGGGCGAGCGCGCGTAGGGCGGCGGTCTTGCCCTGGTTGGACAGGCCGGTGAGCAGGATGTGGCGCTGCTTGACGGAGACGCCGGCGGCGTCTCCGCGCAGGTTCTGTCCCCAGGGTGCGGAGCCGGTGTAGTAGTCCGCGGTCGCGTCCTCGTCGAGCATCAGCGGGGACGGGCCGATGGGCTCGTCGAGGGCGCCGGAGTCGGCGATCCACAGGCGGACGGTGCGCGGGGCGGGCGGGATGGTGATGAACACCTCGTGCTCGTGCCGGTTGAGGTTCTCGGCGAGCTTGCGCCGCTTGGCCTGGATCTCCTCGGTGGAGACGCCCGAGGGCAGGGTGACGTCGACCTCGACGCCGCAACCGGCGATCTTGATGCCGGAAAGCATGGCGGCGCCGACGTCGCCCATGTTCTCGATGGCCTTGCGCAGGGCGGAAATGCCCAGGTCGCGGAAGGCGACGACGACGATGGACGGGGTGATGGTGTCGCCGAAGGTGCGGGCGCTGACGGGCAACGCCCACTGGGGGGCGGCGTGGCGGTGGCGGCCGACGGCCCAGACGGCGGCGAGGCCGATCCAGGGGGCGGCGGCGAGGAACGGGCCCCAGACGATCCCGGCGATGAACGCGACGGCCCGGACCAGGTCGACGACGGTTTCGATCGGGGTGAGGACGTCTCGGACGTCGTGGTTCGCCCAAGCGAGCAGGATGCCGAGCATGAGCAGGACGCCGCCGCCGGCGACGGCGCCGGAGGCAACGGCCTTGGGCGCGTTGAGGGCGAGCTGCAAGAGGTCCATGCGCCGCTTGTGCCGGGCGGCCCGGAACTGGTTGCCGCGGGCCTCCCACTCCTTGACCTCGTCGAGGAGTCCGGCGGCTTCTGCGGCGCGGATCATCCGCTCGTAGCGGGCGGTGGTGCGGCCGTCCCAGGCGCGGCGGGCGACGACGCGGGTGCCGCCGGCGACGTAGGACGCGTGGCGGACGGTGAGGCGTCCTGCGGTGCGGACGCGTTCGTCGGCGAGGGCAGCTTGGGCGATGCGGCGATAGCGGGCGCGGCGGCGTTCGGGACGGGTCGGGGACGCCTTGGACGCGGGGGCGTCCTGGCCGTCCTGGAGCGCGTCCTCTGGCGGTTTGATCAGGGTGACGGTCATGCTGGGGCTTCCTGCCTTCGGGTAGGGACCCGGGGACGGCCCTGCCTGGTCGTGGTGCGCCGTCCCCGGGGGTAGCTACTGCTGCTGCTTGCGGCGCCGGGCCTGGTCCTCGATGCGCTCGATGCGGCGCTTCAGGTCGCTGGTGTCCACGCGGTCGCTTCCGTCGTCGGCGAGGCCACGCTTGGCCATGCGGGCGACCAGCCCGGTGATGCGGGCCTTCTCGCCGAGGGTGAAGTCGCTGGGCTTGAGGTCGTCGGCCATGGTCAGCGGCCCTTTCGCTGGAAGTCGGCCCAGAGGCCGCGGAGGATGAGCAAGCAGGCGGTGGCGCAGACGGCACCGATGGCGATGGCGACGGCGAACAGGGACGCGGCCAGGCCGACCGAGACGACCACGCCGCCGATCACCAGCCACTTCGTGGCGCTGAATTCGGGCCGCGCCGCGGGGGTCGGCGGGGTCTGCTGCTGCGCGAGGAGTTGCTGCGCGGCGAGGATCGCGGCGATCTGCCGCACCATCTCCGAGTTGTCGGCGGCCTCGACCGCGTCCCGGGATGCCTTCTCCAGGTTGCTCATCGGGCATCCCCTGCCAGCGGCATCGGCTGGATGCACCACTGCACCTCCGAGGCGGGGCAGTGGGTGCCGGGCCCGCCCTGGGTGAACCAGCCGTCGGGGTGCGCTCCATCGCGCTCGGCGGCCTTCTCGGCGGCTTCTCGGGTGCCGTGGACGCTGTGGAGCTCGCCGCGCTTGAGCACCACGAACACGCGCTGCGGCACGGCCGTCTTCCGGGTCGTGCGGAGCAGCATGCGCAGGGCGGCCCGGTCTTCGGTGTCGAGGAAGACCTGCGCGCGCAGCGTCTCCAGCTCGCCCTCGGTACGGCCGACGCTGGTAGCGGTGCGGGTGCGCAGGTCCTCGAGGGCGGTCTCCGCCCGGATCGCGGAGTCGGTGGCGGTCTCGGCTTCCTGCCGGTGCTGCTCTGTCTCGGCGCGGGCCGCCTCGGCGGCGGTCTCGGCGTCGGCGATGCCGGCGCGCAGAGCACGCAGGGTCCGGGTGCGAACGATGGCGATCATGCCGAGAACCTCCGAGTGAGAATGGGACGGGCTACGGCACCGAGGACGAACGCCACGAACAGGGGCGTCGACGCCAGCGCGGTGACCACTGCAAGGACCACTGCGGGGATCAGCGGAAGGGCCTGGGGGATGGTCAGCAGCGCCCCGATCAGGGCGCCGAGGATCAGCCACTTCATGACCGCTCACCTCCGACGATGTCGCGGCGCAGGTCGGTCGCTTCTCGACGCGACAGGCTGAGCTCGTCCTGAAGCGTCTTGATGGTCACCGGCCGGTTCGTTGACCTGACCGCCTCCCGGTTGATCCTGCGGGCTTCCCGGCGCAGGTCGGATGGGGTGCGGATGATCTGCTCGGTGACCACCTGCCGCCCGGCCTCAGCGGGCACTGTGTTGGCCACCCCCGGGAGATGCCCGGTGGTCGTCTGGTACGGGCTCTTGTCCGCCCACGGGGTCACCGTGGTGATCTCCGGGGTGACCAGCTTCTGGAGCTGATCGACGGGCACGTACCGCTCGGCGAAGTGGTCGAGTGCGTACTTCCGCACAGGCTCCTCGGTGACCGGCTCGGGCCGGGCCACGATCGGCAGCAGGCGGGCATCGGCGGGTACGACCTCGGGGCGCGGCCGGGCGGTGACCGGTGACACGATCGGCAGCAGCCGCACGCCCGCGGGCACCACCTCTGGACGGGGGGCGGGCGGAAGCTCGGGCCGTTCGTCGGCGACCCGCTCCACCGTGATCTCACTGGCCTTCCACGGGGAGGTCAGTTCGATGGTGGCGAGGGAGGCGGCGTGGCGGCGGGCGGCGAGCAGGTCGAGCAGCTTGTGCCGCTGCTCCTCGCTCGCACCGGCCTGCGCCTTGCCCACGGCCACGGACAGGCGACGGGCGACCCGGGCACGGCCGCGCTCTCCCGGCTTCATGTCGGCGAGCTTGGCGGCCAGGGCGACGGCCTTCACGGTGGCCCGGTCGCGGGTGATCTGCTCGGCGGTCCGGTCGCGGGTGGCCAGCCCGAGGCGGGACAGCAGCCGCTCCCGCAACTCGCGGGCGAGCAGGGCGGGCAGACTGCCCGACAGCCTGTCGGGCTGTCCGTGCCGCAGCTCGATCCCCATGGCCAGGTGCCACAGCAGGGCGGCGAGGATCGGGCCGACGACGGCGCGGACGGTGCCGCCGACGATGCCGGACTCGGAGTAGGCGGGGATCACCTGCACTCCGGTGATCAGCCACACGAGCATGCCGGGGGTGCCGGGCGCGCCCTGCGAGTTGAGGTTCTGCCGGGCCATCAGCGCGGTCGCGAAGAGGGCGAGTTCGGCCGCGGCGAACATGCCGACGCGCTCGGCGGTGCCGGCCATGTCGAGCCGGTGCTCGGCGAACCGCCAACTGGTGTCTGCGCTGTAGGCGGTGCAGGCCATCGCAGCGAGGGAGGCGACCAGCACGGCGGCCGGGGGACGGGCCGCGGCCTTACGGCCCGCACGGGCCGCCCACACGGTGGCGGTCAGCAGCAGCGCGGCAGCGATGCCGGCGGGGATGATGTGGGTCTGTGCCCATGTGGTGAGGGTGCTCACCGCTTCTTGTCCTCTCGGAACTCGGCGTATTCGCCGGGCGGGTAGATGTAGTTGGTCAGGGCGCCCTCGGCGGCCACTGCGGCAGCGCCCAGGGCGGCGACGGTGGCGGCCGTCGCGGTGTGCCCGTGGTTCGATGCCGCCTGCGCGAGGACGGACGCGGTCTGAGTGGCGCGGCGGCCTGAGGCGGGCGTGCCGTCGCTGGTGTTCATGGCGCCGTAGAGGGCGTCGCGGGCGCGGTCACGGATGCTCACGCGGCTACCTCCAGCCGTGATCGGTCCAGCAGCGGCCACAGCATCAGCAGCAGTCCGACCGGCAGCGCGTCGCCCTTGCGGAGGTTGCAGGGTCCGCAGGCGACGACCAGGTTGAAGCGCTGGTTCGTCGGCCAGAGGGTGTACGGCAGGTAGTGGTCGAAGGTGGCTTCGGTGGCGGGGTCGGTGAATGGGGCGCGGCAGTAGAAGCAGCGGCCGTTCTGCTCGGCGGCGATCCGGATGCGCTTGCGGCGGCCCTGGGCGCCGCGCATGTGTCCGTTGCGGTGGTGTCCCATCACTGACCACCCCGTGCGAGGAGTGCGGCCAGCTCGTCGGCCAGGTCGCGCAGCTGCTGCGCGTGGGCGGTGAGGGCGTCCGCGAACTCCCGGACGCCGGCCGGGTCGAGGGTCTGTCCGAGCAGGCTCAGGGAGACGCCCGGCAGGGTGCTGGACTCCTGGGAGTACGGGGCCTGTACGAGGCTGGCGACGCTGACCTCGCGGCCGTCGTGGCTGAGGGTGATGTCCGGGCCGCAGTGGAGGACGTCGGCCTTGAAGTGGGCCTCGTCCTCCCCGTGGCCGACGCACCACTCGGGCTCGTCGACCTCCAGGGCCTTGACGACGAGGACCTCGACGGTGGCGGTGCGGGGCTCGGTGCTCACTGGCCTTCACCCCGGGCGCGGTTCTCGGCGTGGCTGAGCTGGGACGGGGTGGTGCGCGGATCGTCGAGCCAGCAGAACGGGCGGATGGTGTCGGCGGCCTTGAAGACGCGGATGGCCGCGCCCTCCGGGGCGTCGGGCAGCGGGTAGACCCGGCCGCTGGCCAGGGAGGCGAGCAGGCGGGCACCGTGGTGTTCACAGCCGTCTGCGCCCGCGTTCTGCGCGTCCAGCACGGTGACGACGACCGGGCCGCGGCACGGCGTCGGGTCCTCCGGGTGGGCGGCCGGGCAGCGCTGGTCACCGCCGGGGGTACCCGTCAGCGTGTACCCCTTCTCGTCGGTGTCGACGGCGCGGAGCAGGATCCGCAGGGACTCCCGGATCGCGCCGTGCGCCTGGTTCAGGGCGAACAGGTCGCCGTGGTCCACGTCCGCGTACGCGGCGAGCATGTCCCGGGCGACCTTGACGGCGGCGGAGAGCTCGGACGAGTCGGAGCGGATCTCGTTGGCGGCGGCCACGGCGCCCACCGCGGGGGTGGGCGCCTGCTCGGCCTTACGGGCGTTCACGCGCTGGCCTTGACGGTGTGGATGTGCTGGAGGACGTCGGGGACCTGGGTGCGGATGGCGGCCGGGTTGGCGCCTCGGTTCAGCGCGTCCGTCAGCAGCTCGAAGACGTGGCCGTAGTCGTGGCCGGCCTCGGCGCGGGCGTGCTCCACCACGACGTACGCCGATACCCGGTCGGTGACGTCGGGGAGCAGCGTCTCGGCGAGGCCGGGGGCGGTGCCCATGGTGGTGAAGACCTGGGGCATGACCTGGGGCAGGGCGTCGGCGATGTTGTTGAGGGTGGCGGCCGGGTTGGGGTTCTTGGTGGCTTCGGCGTGGATCTGGGCGGCGACGTAGACGGCGGCGGCCTGGTGGGTGGCGCGGTCGGTGGCGGCCTGCTCGGTCGGCGGCTGGGCGGTGCGCACGGTGTAGGGGAGGTGGCCGGCCGTGCCGAGGGCGACGGCGGGAACGCGGGCGCGGGTGCGGTTCGTCATGGCGTGCGCTCCGATCAGGCGGCGAGGGCCGCGGAGACGGCCGGGGCGGCGGACTGGTCGGCGACGCGCTCGACCTTCAGCGAGGGAGCGCACGGCTTCATCGGCACGGGGCCCAGGCCGTGGGCCTTGAACAGGCGGGTGATCTCGGCGAGGTCGGGGGTCGTCCGGGACGACGGGGTGCGGAAGATCCGGAAGGTGCCGTAGATGCCGGCGGGGAGGCGGTCGAGGATCTTCTTCGCGGCGCGCTTGCCGCGGTCGGCGCGGCGGGCCTGGTCGGCGGCGCGCTCGTACTCGGCGGCGGCGGCCTCGATCGTCTCGGTGGCGGGGATCTCGTCGGGCTCGTACAGGCCGGCCGGGTCCGGGGCCTCGACGACCGCGGGCTCCTCGGCGGGCGCGGTGGGGGCGATGGAGCGGACGGCGTCGGCGGCCGTCTCGATGAGGGTCCCGATCAGGCCGCGAACGGTACGGGCGGTCCGGAAAGACGTGAGAAGCTGAACCACAGCGGGTCTCCTGTTGCGTCAGGTTGATCCGTCAGGCCCTCGGTCGGTGCTCCAACACCGCCGGGGGCCGCTTACATAAGAAGCGTCTCAGTTCAGGAATCGACCTGGCCGTGGCCTGCGCGGTGCTCGGCGCCGCCGAACGGATCGATCCCCGCGTGCTCGCCGACATCGTGATGATCGGGGAGCTCGGCCTGGACGGGCGGGTGCGTCCGGTCAGGGGCATCCTGCCGGCGGTGCTGGCCGCCGCAGACGCCGGGTACGAGCAGGTGGTCGTGCCCGAGTGCGCCGCCGCCGAGGCCTCGCTGGTGCCCGGCGTCTCCGTCCTCGGTGTCCGCAGTCTGCGCCAGCTCATCGCGGTGCTGACCGACGAGCCGGTGCCCGAGGAGGAACCGGACGAGCAGGGACGACCGGACCCGCTGCTGGCCGGCCTGCGCCTGCCCGGCACGGGCGCGGCCGCCGGAATGCACAGCGTGGGCGCCGCCCAGCAGGACCAGGGGCACGACCTCGCCGACGTCGTCGGCCAGGTGTCGGCCCGCACGGCGGTGGAGGTCGCCGCGGCCGGGGCGCACCACCTGTTCCTCGAAGGGCCGCCGGGCGCGGGCAAGACCATGCTCGCCGAGCGGCTGCCCGCCCTGCTGCCCCGTCTCGCCCGGGAGGAGTCCCTGGAGGTCACGGCGATCCACTCGGTGGCCGGACTCCTGCCGCCGGGCAGACCGCTGATCGACCTCGCCCCCTACTGCGCCCCGCACCACTCGGCCACCATGCAGGCCCTCGTCGGCGGCGGCCCGGGCGTCGCCAGGCCGGGGGCGGTGTCGCTCGCCCATCGGGGCGTGCTCTTCCTGGACGAGACCCCGGAGTTCAGCAGCCACGCGCTCGACGCCCTGCGCCAGCCGCTGGAGGCGGGCCACGTGGTGATCGCCCGTAGCGCCGGGGTGGTGCGGTTCCCGGCGAAGTTCCTGATGGTGCTCGCGGCCAACCCGTGCCCCTGCGGCCGGTTCTCGCTGCGGGACACCCTGTGCGAGTGCCCGCCCTCGATGGTCCGCCGCTACCAGGCCAGGCTGTCCGGGCCGCTGCTCGACCGGGTCGACCTGCGGGTGGAGGTGGACCCGGTCACCCGCTCCGAACTCACCCGGCGCGACGCCCGGGGCGAGGCCACGGCGGCGGTGGCCGACCGGGTGCGGGCCGCCAGGGAACGCGCGTCCGCCCGGCTCGCGGGCACACCCTGGCGGACCAACAGCGAGGTGCCCGGCCGCGAGCTGCGCAGCCGCTGGCACACGGTGGCCGGCGCGATGGACGAGGCCGAGCGCGGCCTGGAGCGGGGCGTCCTCACCGCGCGCGGACTGGACCGGGTGCTGCGGGTCGCCTGGACGGTCGCGGACCTCGCCGGCCACGACCGGCCCGACGAGTCGGACGTCGCCCTGGCGCTGCAACTGCGCACCGGAGTGCCACGAGGCGTGCCCATGGCCATCGGGGCGCCGGCGTGAACGCCACCCGGGCCCCCGACCGCGAGCTGCTCGCCCGGGTCCTCCTCAGCCGCGTCATCGAGCCCGGGGACGAGGCCGGCGGGCGATGGCTGCGGGAGCTCGGGGCGGTGGAGGTGGCGCGGCGGCTGCTGGACGGCTCTCCTCGGCTCGCCGGGGTTTCCGGCAAGCGGTGGGCGGGCCTGTGCGCCCGGGCGGCGCGGGCCGAGCCCGAACGGGACCTCGCCGCGGCCGGGGAGGCCGGTGTGCGGTTCGTACGCCCCGGGGACACCGAGTGGCCCGCGCAGCTCGACGACCTCGGCGACGCGCGGCCCACCGGACTGTGGGTGCGCGGCCGGCCCAGCCTGCGGATATGGGTGCTGCGCTCGGTGGCGGTCGTCGGCGCCCGGGCCTGCACCCAGTACGGCGCCCACATGGCCGCGGCCCTCGCCTCCGGCCTCGCCGAGCGCGGCTGGGTGGTGGTCTCCGGCGGCGCCTACGGAGTCGACGGCGCCGCCCACCGCGGCGCCCTCGCCGCGGGC
Source organism: Streptomyces sp. NPDC001204 (assembly GCF_053598035.1). Classification (NCBI taxonomy): domain Bacteria; kingdom Bacillati; phylum Actinomycetota; class Actinomycetes; order Kitasatosporales; family Streptomycetaceae; genus Streptomyces; species Streptomyces sp. NPDC001204. Next base: position 226,877 of record NZ_JBSFJL010000008.1, read on the forward strand.
GGAGCCACCGTCGCCGTCCTGGCCTGCGGCGTCGACCGGCCCTATCCACGCGGGCACACCGAGTTGATCACCAGGATCGCCCAGCAGGGCCTGGTGGTCGGCGAACTGCCGCCCGGTGACCACCCCACGCCGAGCCGGTTCATCGTCCGCAACCGAGTGATCGCGGCGCTCACCCGGGGCACCGTGGTGGTCGAGGCCGCCCACCGCAGCGGATCGCTGGTCACCGCGCGGGCGGCGCAGCGGCTGGGACGGCACACCATGGGGGTGCCCGGCCCGGCCACCAGCGCGCTCTCCGCCGGTGTCCACGAGCTCCTGCGCGGCGGGGCGGTGCTGGTCGGCGACGCCGCGGAAGTCGTCGAACTGGTCGGCGACATGGGTGAACTCGCCCCGGACCGGCGCGGTCCCGTACTCCCGCGCGACCTGCTGGAACCGGACGCCCGGCAGGTTCTGGCCGCGTTGCCGGCACGCGGCGCGGCGACGCCGGACGAGATCGCCCGCGACGCCCGGACGACCGAGGACGACGCGATCGCGAAACTGTACGAACTCCAGTCACTGGGGTACGTCGAACGACATGGCGAGGGATGGAAGTTGACACGCCAGGCGCTGATCTCGGCCCGGGAGGGCCGCGAGCGGTGCTGACCGAGAGTGCTCGGCCGTCCGGGGGAGGCCCGACGCCGGTGGGGATTCCCGCAGTTGAACGCTGTCGCGGTCACCGAGGGTGACGTGCGTGACCCGGCGGGGCGCATCGCGGAACGAATCTGCGCACGCTTCACGCCCCGCCGTTCGCGCACTGCGACACATCAGTCACGCTACGCTCACGTGGTTCCGACCACAGAAGCGACTTCAGACCGACAACTCACTCAGGTGCCTGCATTCCAGGGCAGAACGACACAAGGCGACGAATGTCCCAGCACACCTCCGGGCCCGACCGGGCGGCGATCCCCCAAGCCGCCCGTGACGGTGGCAGCGTGCGGCCGCCCGCTCCTTCGACGCTCGAGGAGCTGTGGCGGTCGTACAAGGCGACGGGGGACGAGCGGCTGCGGGAGCAGCTGATCCTGCACTACTCGCCGCTGGTGAAGTACGTGGCGGGACGAGTGAGCGTCGGCCTGCCGCCCAACGTGGAGCAGGCCGATTTCGTCTCCTCCGGGGTCTTCGGGCTCATCGACGCGATCGAGAAGTTCGACATCGAGCGGGAGATCAAGTTCGAGACCTACGCGATCACCCGGATCCGGGGCGCGATGATCGACGAGCTGCGGGCGCTGGACTGGATCCCCCGCTCGGTCCGGCAGAAGGCGCGGAACGTGGAGCGGGCGTACGCGACCCTGGAGGCCCGGCTGCGGCGGACGCCGTCGGAGGTCGAAGTGGCCGCCGAGATGGGCGTCGCGGTCGACGAACTGCACGCTGTTTTCAGCCAGTTGTCGCTGGCCAACGTGGTGGCGCTGGAGGAGCTGCTGCACGTCGGCGGTGATGGCGGGGACCGGCTGAGCCTGATGGACACGCTGGAGGACACCGCCGCCGACAACCCGGTGGAGGTGGCCGAGGACCGGGAGCTGCGCACGTTCCTGGCCCGGGCGATCAACACGCTGCCCGAGCGGGAGAAGACGGTCGTGATGCTCTACTACTACGAGGGCCTCACGCTCGCCGAGATCGGCAATGTGCTCGGTGTGACCGAGAGCCGGGTCAGTCAGATCCACACCAAATCGGTGCTCCAGCTGCGCGCGAAGCTGGCGAGCTTCGGGCGCTGACCCGGGTGGAGTCCCTCCCGGTCCGGGTGGCGCGTCCGTAAAGTGGTCGACGTGCCAAGGATTCGAGCGGCCTCCGTGGCCGAGCACCGGTCGATGCAGCGAGCCGCCCTGCTGGACGCGGCGCGGACCCTGCTGTCCGAGGGCGGGACGGAGGCGCTGACCTTCCCGGCCCTGGCCGAGCGGACGGGGCTCGCGCGGTCGTCGGTGTACGAGTATTTCCGGTCGCGGGCGGCCGTGGTCGAGGAGCTGTGCGAGGTCGACTTCCCTGTATGGGCCGCGGAGGTCGAGGCCGCGATGGCCTGCGCCGACGGGCCTGCGGCCAAGGTCGAGGCGTATGTGCGCAAGCAACTGGAGCTGGTCGGGGACCGGCGGCACCGAGCCGTCGTGGCGATCTCGGCGAGTGAGCTGGACGCCGGCGCCCGGGAGAAGATCCGCGCGGCTCACGGCGGGCTCGTCGCCATGATCGTGGAGGCGCTGGGAGAGCTGGGGCACGAGCAGCCGCGGCTGGCGGCGATACTGCTTCAGGGCGTGGTGGACGCGGCGGTGCGGCGGATCGAACTGGGTGCCGCTGAGGATCCGGCGGTCATCGCCGAAGCCGCGATGGGAATGGCACTGCGCGGCGTCTGCGGCTGACGCCGGCGGAGGCCGGGGGGCAGGGACCGGACCGGGATCGCAGGAGGGCGCCGGCCTCGCGCCGGGGGGCGGGAGACGACCCGTCCCACGGTTGGGGCCGGGAGGTGCTCTCGCCCCAGGGTTGGGGGCTGGAGACGCGCCCGCCCATCGGTTGGGAGCAGGAGACGCGCTCTCCGCACGGCCGGGGGCAGGTGGCAGGCCCGTCTCACGGTTGGGGGCAGGTGGCACGCCCGCCCCAGGGTTGGGGGCTGGAGACGCGCCCGCCCCCGGCTAGGGCAGCGGCACCCCCAGCACCGGTAGCAGTCTCGTCGGTCCGTTCAGGAGCCACGGCGGGAGCAGGAGGAGCGGGTTCAGATAGGTCTTGTCGCGCAGCAGGCCCCAGTGGACGCACGGGCCTCCGCAGTGTCTGCCTGTCTCCTCCACGGTGCCGATGACCTCGCCCGCCGCCACCTCGTCGCCCTGCTTCACCGACGCCCGCACCGGCTCGTACGTCGTCCGCAGCGGTGGGTCGCCGGTGCCCGTCAACTCGACCGACACCACGCCTCTGCCGGCCACCGGGCCCGCGAAGAACACCCGCCCCGCCGCCACCGACCGAACCGGCGCGCCCGGCGACGCGCCCAGGTCCACGCCCCGGTGCCCAGGCCCGTAGACCGTCGCCGGAGGATCCCAGCCGCGCAGCACCCCGGGGCGTACCCCCACCGGCCACACCCGGCCCACGGCCGGCACCGGCGGATCCCCTTCGCCGGAGCCGGAGCCGGAGCCGGAGCCGGGATCAGGGCCAGGGCCGGGAGCAGGGCCGGGAACGGGACCGGGATCCGGAACGGGGCCGGGGTCAGGTCCGGCCGACGTGGCGGGGCCGTCGTCCGCCCAGATCGCCCACGCCGCCGAGCTCATCGGCACCGCCGAGGCCACGAGCGCCACCAGCGCCAAAGAGGCCGCCACCGCCGTCGCCCACCCGGTCAGCAGCCCTCGCCGGGGGCCGACGGCCCATCGCATCGCACGCGTCTCAACCATGCGCCCACCGTCCCGCACCCCCGCCGACGGCGGCCGAACCTGTGGACAACTCACCGATTGTGGACAGCGGCGTCACCCGGCGCCCCGCGGGTCCCGTACACTTCTGGTGGCGACCCGGGTCACCGGGTCGACTTCGCACGCCCCGACACCCGGACCGGAGACGGCCGGTGTCAGCGCCCCTCGGTCCCTCGTGGCACGGCGCAACAGGGCGTCAGGCGCGGAAGCCGTCCGGCATCCGCGGCACAACCGAGAAACTCAAGGAGTACGGCCATGGCCGTCGTCACGATGCGGGAGCTGCTGGAGAGCGGCGTCCACTTCGGTCACCAGACCCGCCGTTGGAACCCGAAGATGAAGCGCTTCATCTTCACCGAGCGCAACGGCATCTACATCATCGACCTGCTCCAGTCGCTGTCGTACATCGACCGCGCCTACGAGTTCGTCAAGGAGACCGTCGCCCACGGCGGCACGGTCATGTTCGTCGGCACGAAGAAGCAGGCGCAGGAGGCCATCGCCGAGCAGGCCACCCGCGTCGGCATGCCCTACGTCAACCAGCGCTGGCTGGGCGGCATGCTCACCAACTTCTCGACCGTCTACAAGCGCCTGCAGCGTCTGAAGGAGCTTGAGCAGATCGACTTCGAGGACGTCGCGTCCTCCGGTCTGACCAAGAAGGAGCTCCTGGTCCTCTCCCGCGAGAAGGCCAAGCTGGAGAAGACCCTCGGCGGTATCCGCGAGATGCAGAAGGTGCCCAGCGCCGTCTGGATCGTGGACACCAAGAAGGAGCACATCGCGGTCGGCGAGGCCCGCAAGCTCAACATCCCGGTCGTCGCCATCCTCGACACCAACTGCGACCCCGACGAGGTCGACTACAAGATCCCGGGCAACGACGACGCGATCCGCTCCGTCACCCTGCTCACCCGCGTGATCGCCGACGCGGTCGCCGAGGGCCTCATCGCCCGCTCCGGTGTCGCCACCGAGGGCAAGGGCGAGAAGGCCGCGGGCGAGCCGCTCGCCGAGTGGGAGCGCGACCTGCTCGAGGGCGAGAAGAAGGCCGAGGAGGCCCCGGCCGCGGAGGCTCCCGCCGCCGAGGCTCCGGCTGCCGAGGCTCCGGCTGCCGAGGCTCCGGCTGCCGAGGCTCCGGCTGCCGAGGCTCCGGCCGCTGAGACTCCGGCTGCCGAGGGCGAGCAGGCCTGACCCGTCAGCGCCAGCGTTGACGGCGGGAGCGGCGACATGAAGTCCGCTCCCGCCGTTCACCCGTAGGTCAGCACAGAGTCGGGCATCTGCATCTACATGTAGATCGCAGACCGTGCAGATCTTCGATCCTCCAGACTTCGAGAAAGATTCACAGACTCATGGCGAACTACACCGCCGCTGACGTCAAGAAGCTCCGCGAGCTCACCGGCGCCGGCATGATGGACTGCAAGAAGGCGCTGGACGAGGCCGAGGGCAACGTCGAGAAGGCCGTCGAGGCGCTCCGTATCAAGGGCCAGAAGGGCGTCGCCAAGCGCGAGGGCCGCTCCGCCGAGAACGGCGCCGTGGTCTCGATCATCGCCGACGACAACTCCTCCGGTGTCCTCGTCGAGCTGAAGTGCGAGACGGACTTCGTCGCCAAGGGCGAGAAGTTCCAGGCCGTCGCCCGCGCGCTCGCCGAGCACGTCGCCAAGACCTCCCCGGCCGACCTCGAGGCCCTGCTCGCCTCCGAGATCGAGGCCGGCAAGACCGTCCAGGCGTTCGTGGACGAGGCCAACGCCAACCTCGGCGAGAAGATCGTCCTGGACCGCTTCGCGCAGTTCTCCGACGGCTTCGTGACCGCGTACATGCACCGCACGATGCCCGACCTGCCCCCGCAGATCGGTGTCCTCGTCGAGCTCGACAAGCCGAACGCCGAGGTCGCCAAGGGCGTCGCCCAGCACATCGCCGCCTTCGCGCCGAAGTACCTCGCCAAGGAGGACGTGCCGGCCGACATCGTCGAGTCCGAGCGTCGCGTCGCCGAGGAGACCACCCGCGCCGAGGGCAAGCCCGAGGCCGCGATCGCCAAGATCGTCGAGGGTCGTCTGAACGGCTTCTTCAAGGACGCGACGCTGCTCGGCCAGCCCTACGCCCTGGACAACAAGAAGTCGGTCCAGAAGGTCCTGGACGAGGCCGGTGTCACCCTGAAGCGCTTCACGCGCATCAAGGTCGGCATCTGAGTCCAAGGTCCGTACCGCGACGGACCCCCGACCCCGATAGGGTCGACAGCAGTCGTCCACGTCGCTCGTGTGTGCAGCCACGCACACGCGTGTGACGGACGGCAGCAGATCTGACGAGGAGGCCATTGCCGCTGCATGGGATGCGAAACACGCCCCACCGGCAATGGCCTTCTTCGCATGTGCACCACGTATAACAAAGGCGGGATCTCATGACCACCAAGGCCCAGAAGAGCGACGACGGCAAAGTACCCGGCCGGTTTCTGCTGAAGCTGTCCGGAGAGGCCTTCTCCGGCGGCGGGGGCCTGGGCGTCGACCCGGACGTGGTGCACGCCATCGCCCGTGAGATCGCGGCCGTCGTACGCGACGGCGCGCAGATCGCGGTCGTGATCGGCGGCGGCAACTTCTTCCGCGGTGCCGAACTCCAGCAGCGCGGCATGGACCGCGCCCGCTCGGACTACATGGGCATGCTCGGCACCGTGATGAACTGCCTCGCCCTGCAGGACTTCCTGGAGAAGGAAGGCATCGACAGCCGGGTCCAGACCGCCATCACCATGGGCCAGGTCGCCGAGCCGTACATCCCGCTGCGCGCCGTGCGTCACCTGGAGAAGGGCCGCGTGGTCATCTTCGGTGCCGGTATGGGCATGCCGTACTTCTCCACCGACACCACCGCCGCCCAGCGCGCCCTGGAGATCGACGCCGAGGCGCTGCTCATGGGGAAGAACGGCGTGGACGGGGTTTACGACTCCGACCCGAAGGCCAACCCGGACGCCGTGAAGTTCGACTCCCTCGGCTACGGGGAGGTCATCACGCGGGACCTGAAGGTCGCCGACGCGACGGCGATCACGCTGTGCCGTGACAACAAGCTCCCGATAGTCGTCTTCGAGCTCCTGAAGGAGGGCAATATCGCCCGCGCCGTCAAGGGTGAGAAGATCGGCACGCTTGTGGGTGACCAGGGCAGCCGGGACTGACCGGCGGCCCCCGCACCGCGGGAAGCCGGAAAGGTACCTGTCCGGGCGACGGACGGGACGGACCCTGGCCGGGGGATGGACAATGTCCTGCCGGTCGGGAACCGTGCAGGAAGAAGACGCGACGAAGCCGGCCGCCGGTCCCGACAGGGAAACCGCGGCCGGGCCTACTCAAGACACGCAGGAGCAAGTGGTGATCGAAGAGACCCTCCTCGAGGCCGAGGAGAAGATGGAGAAGGCCGTCGTGGTCGCCAAGGAGGACTTCGCCGCGATCCGCACCGGCCGTGCGCACCCGGCGATGTTCAACAAGATCGTGGCCGATTACTACGGCGCGCCGACGCCGATCAACCAGCTGGCCTCGTTCTCCGTGCCGGAGCCGCGCATGGCCGTCGTGACCCCGTTCGACAAGACCGCGCTGCGCAACATCGAGCAGGCGATCCGTGACTCCGACCTGGGCGTCAACCCGAGCAACGACGGCAACATCATCCGCGTGGTGTTCCCCGAGCTCACCGAGGAGCGCCGCCGCGATTACATCAAGGTCGCCAAGGGCAAGGGCGAGGACGCCAAGGTGTCCATCCGCTCCGTGCGCCGCAAGGCCAAGGACGCCATCGACAAGCTGATCAAGGACGGCGAGGTCGGCGAGGACGAGGGCCGTCGTGCGGAGAAGGAGCTCGACGACACCACCGCGAAGTACGTGGCGCAGGTGGACGAGCTGCTGAAGCACAAGGAAGCGGAGCTGCTCGAAGTCTGATGAACGACACTTCCTGGGGAGCGCCGCGGCAAGCCGGGTTCTGGGGGCCCGCGGACGGGTCACCCGCCCATCAGGGACCCGTCCCGGGGACCGCCCCGCCGGGTCCCGCGTACGATGCGCATGACGCCCAGCGGACCCGCCCCATGCCCGTCGTGCCCGCTCACGGCGGAAACCAGGATGACGATCGGGGTGCCGCCCAGCCGGGCGGCTCCTCGTACCGCGACGACACGCCGCAGCCGCCGCACCAAGCGCCGCGGCAGTGGCCCCTCGACACGCCGCAGACACCGTCCTTCCACGGGACGGCGTCGCAGAATCCGGAGCCCATGCCCGACGCCCCGCAGCCGGCGCCCGCGCCGCAGAAGAAGAGCGCGGGTCGCGATCTGGGCGCCGCCATAGGCGTCGGCCTCGGGCTCGGCGCGCTGATCGTCGTGTCGCTGTTCGTCGTCAAGGCCGTGTTCGTGGGTGTCATCGCGATCGCGGTCGTGGTCGGCCTGTGGGAGCTCACCAGCCGGCTCGACGAGCGCAAGGGCATCAAGGCGCCGCTCGTGCCGCTGGCGGTCGGCGGTGCGGCCATGGTGGTCGCCGGATACGTCCGGGGTGCCGAGGGCGCCTGGGTGGCGATGGCGCTGACCGCGCTCGCGGTCCTGGTCTGGCGGATGACGGAACCGCCGGAGGGCTACCTGAAGGACGTCACGGCCGGCGTCTTCGCGGCGTTCTACGTGCCGTTCCTGGCCACGTTCGTCGCGATGATGCTGACCGCGGACGACGGCCCGCGCCGCGTGCTGACCTTCCTCGTGCTCACGGTGGTCAGCGACACGGGCGCGTACGCCGTCGGCTGGCGCTTCGGGCGCCACAAGCTCGCCCCGCGCATCAGCCCGGGCAAGACCCGCGAGGGTCTGTTGGGCGCGGTGGCCTTCGCGATGGTGGCCGGCGCGCTGTGCATGCAGTTCCTGATCGACGACGGCGCCTGGTGGCAGGGCCTGCTGCTCGGCCTCGCGGTCGCCGCCACCGCCACCCTCGGCGACCTCGGCGAGTCCATGATCAAGCGGGACCTGGGCATCAAGGACATGGGCACCCTGCTCCCGGGCCACGGGGGCATCATGGACCGCCTCGACTCCCTGCTGCCCACCGCGCCGGTGGTCTGGCTCCTGTTGGTCCTCTTCGTCGGCTCCGCCTGAGCCCACGACCACCGAGCCCCCACCCCGCCGGGTGGGGGCTCGACGCCGTTCACCGCGTGGACCACCTGCCGGGCCTGACGCTAAGGTCCAGCCATGGGGCAGGCTCGGCTGGGGGATGACGGCACCTATCACGGTGATCTGCGGTGCCGATGGTGCGAGGCCCTCCTCAAACAGGACGGACGGCGCAAGCCACGGCTGTACTGCGGTGCCTCGCATCGCACGAAGACGTACGCTGCCTGGGTCGGCGCACTGATCGCCGGCCTCTTCTGACCCCGGCCCCCGGCTGTCCACAGCCGACTGGGCCACCCGAGTGGATCTGCGACACTGGTACCACCATGCCCAAGCCCGGAGAACTCACTTTCGTCGCCCCGCGCGGTGCCAAGAAGCCGCCGCGGCACCTTGCCGACCTGTCGCCCGCTGAGCGCAAGGAGGCCGTCGCCGCGATCGGCGAGAAGCCGTTCCGTGCCAAGCAGCTGTCGCAGCACTACTTCGCGCGGTACGCGCACGACCCGGAGCAGTGGACCGACATCCCCGCCGGATCCCGCGCCAAGCTCCAGGAGGCGCTGCTTCCCGAGCTGATGACGGTCGTACGGCATCTGTCGACCGACGAGGGGACCACCCGCAAGACGCTGTGGCGCCTGTTCGACGGCACGCTCGTGGAGTCGGTGCTCATGCGCTACCCGGACCGGGTGACCATGTGCATCAGCTCGCAGGCGGGCTGCGGCATGAACTGCCCGTTCTGCGCCACGGGACAGGCCGGGCTCGACCGGAACCTGTCCACCGCCGAGATCGTGCACCAGATCGTGGACGGGATGCGCGCCCTGCGGGACGGAGAGGTCCCCGGTGGTCCCGCGCGCCTGTCGAACATCGTCTTCATGGGCATGGGCGAGCCGCTCGCCAACTACAACCGCGTCGTCGGCGCCATCCGCGCCCTGACCGACCCCGAGCCGGACGGACTCGGCCTGTCCCAGCGCGGGATCACCGTCTCGACGGTGGGTCTGGTCCCGGCCATCCACCGGTTCTCCGACGAGGGCTTCAAGTGCCGCCTCGCCATCTCCCTGCACGCACCGGACGACGAGCTGCGCGACACGCTCGTCCCGGTCAACACACGGTGGAAGGTGAGGGAGGTGCTCGACGCCGGATTCGAGTACACCGCCAGGTCCGGGCGCCGGCTGTCCATCGAGTACGCGCTGATCCGGGACATCAACGACCAGGCATGGCGCGGCGACCGGCTCGGCCGGCTACTGAAGGGCAGGCCGGTGCACGTCAACCTCATCCCGCTGAACCCGACGCCCGGCTCCAAGTGGACCGCGTCCCGCCCCGAGGACGAGAAGGCGTTCGTCGAGGCCATCGCCGCCCACGGTGTGCCGGTGACCATCCGGGACACCCGCGGTCAGGAGATCGACGGCGCATGCGGTCAGCTGGCTGCCACCGAAAGGTAGCCGGACGGTAGGCTGATACCGCACACATCTTCATATTCCGACAGGGGAGCGCCACAGCGCTGAGAGTGCGGCACCGGCCGCAGACCCTCTGAACCTCGCCCAGGTCATTCTGGGTAGGAAGTTCGGTCATCACTCAAGCTGTTGTGCCCTGCCCGGGTGTCCCTCGCGGATCCCGGGCAGGGCCGCGTCTCTTCCTGGCCAACCCCCAGGAGGACTTCAGTGCACACCAAGACGTTCGCCGCCGTGGCGGTCGGGCTCGGCCTGGTCACGCTGTCGGCGTGCGGTTCGTCGCCGGGCGGGAAGAGTTCGGCCGGCTCCAGAACGGTGACCCTGGTCAGCCACAACTCGTGGGCCGCGTCCAAGAGCGTCATCGCGGACTTCGAGAAGAGCTCCGGCTACAAGGTCAAGGTCCTCGAGGACGGCGACGCCGGCCAGGCCGTCAACAAGGCCATCCTCACGAAGGGCAACCCGCAGGGCGACGTCTTCTTCGGCGTCGACAACACGCTGCTGTCCCGCGCCCTGGACAACGGGCTGTTCCAGTCGTACGAGCCGAAGGGTTCGGACCTGATCCTGCCGCAGTACCGCGTCGACGAGGCGAAGCACCGGGTCACGCCCATCGACACCGGCGACATCTGCGTCAACTACGACAAGAAGTACTTCGCCGACCACAAGCTGACCCCGCCCGCCTCGTTCGACGACCTGGTCAAGCCGGAGTACAAGAACCTCCTCGTCACCGAGAACGCCGCCACCTCCTCGCCCGGCCTCGGCTTCCTGCTCGGCACCGCCGCCCAGTACGGGGACAAGGGCTGGCAGGACTACTGGAAGAAGCTCAAGGCCAACGGCGTCAAGGTCGTCGACGGCTGGGAGCAGGCCTACAACCAGGAGTTCTCCGGCTCGGCCGGCGGCAGGAAGGCCAAGGGTGACCGTCCCCTCGTCGTCTCCTACGCCTCCTCGCCGCCCGCCGAGGTCATCTACGCCGACCCGCGGCCGAAGACCGCGCCGACCGGCGTCGTGCAGGGCACCTGCTTCCGCCAGGTCGAGTACGCGGGACTGCTCGCCAACGCCGGGAACACCGAAGGAGGCAAGGCCTTCCTGGACTTCCTGATCACCAAGAAGTTCCAGGACGACATGCCGCTGAACATGTTCGTCTACCCGGTGCGCGAAGGCGCCCAGGTGCCCCCGGAGTTCGCGAAGTACGGCCCCCAGGCCAAGAACCCCCAGACCATGGCCCCCGCCGAGATCGCCGCCAACCGTGACCAGTGGGTCAAGTCGTGGACCTCGCTCGTCCTCAGGTAGGCCGCGGACGCGGCCGCCGTACGGGGAACGCGGCGCGGCTCGGCCTCATGGCCGTGCCCGTCGCGTTCTTCGCGGCGTTCTTCGCCTATCCCGTGGTCGCGATCGTCCGGCGCGGCCTGGAGGTTGACGGGGCCTGGCGGATGGGGCGGATCGCCGATGTGCTCGGGCAGTCCGACATCCGGCACGTGCTGTGGTTCACCACCTGGCAGGCGCTCGCCTCCACCGCGCTCACCCTGCTCGTAGCCCTGCCCGGCGCCTATGTCTTCGCGCGTCTCGACTTCCCCGGCCGGCAGGTCCTGCGGGCCGTCGTCACCGTGCCGTTCGTGCTGCCCACGGTCGTGGTCGGCACCGCGTTCCTCGCGCTGGTCGGGCGCGGCGGCCTGCTCGACGAACTGTGGGGCGTGCGGCTGGACACCACGGTCTGGGCGATCCTGCTCGCCCACGTCTTCTTCAACTACGCCGTCGTCGTACGGACCGTGGGCGGCCTGTGGGCGGGGCTCGACCCGCGCCAGGAGGAGGCGGCCCGGATGCTCGGCGCCTCGCCGCTCGCCGCCTGGCGCAAGGTCACCCTGCCCGCGCTCGCGCCCGCGGTCGCCGCCGCCGCACTGATGGTCTTCCTGTTCACGTTCACCTCCTTCGGTGTGGTGCAGATCCTCGGCGGCCCGACCTTCTCCACCCTCGAGGTGGAGATCTACCGGCAGACGTCCGAGATCTTCGACCTGGCCACCGCCGCGGTCCTGACGATCCTCCAGTTCGCCGCGGTGGGCGCGATCCTCGTGGTGCACGCCTGGACCGTGCGGCGCCGGGAGACCGCGCTGAAGCTGGTCGACGCCTCGTTGACCGCCCGCCGGCCGCGCGGCGCCGGGCAGTGGATGCTGCTGGCCGGGGTCCTCGCCACCGTCGCCGTCCTCCTCGTGCTGCCGCTCGCCGTGCTGGTGCAGCGGTCGCTCACCGCGCCCGGGTTCGGCTACTACCGGGCGCTGACGAACGCGGACGGCGGCACCTTCCTGGTCGCGCCGATCGACGCCGTCGGCACCTCCCTGGGCTATGCCGCCGCGGCGACCGCCATCGCCGTGGTGATCGGCGCGCTCGCCGCCGCGGCCCTCACCCGGCGCGACGCAGGCCGGCTCGTACGCGGCTTCGACGCGCTGCTGATGCTGCCGCTCGGGGTCTCCGCGGTGACCGTCGGCTTCGGCTTCCTGATCGCCCTGGACCGCCCGCCGCTGGACCTCAGGCAGTCCTGGATCCTGGTCCCGCTCGCGCAGGCCCTGGTCGGCGTGCCCTTCGTCGTACGGATCATGCTGCCCGTGCTGCGCGCGGTGGACGCACGGCTGCGGGAGGCTGCGGCCGTGCTCGGGGCCTCGCCGTGGCGGGTGTGGCGGGAGGTCGACCTGCCCCTGGTACGGCGGGCGCTGCTGATCGCCGCCGGGTTCGCCTTCGCGGTGTCACTGGGGGAGTTCGGGGCGACCGTGTTCATCGCGCGGCCCGACAACCCGACGCTGCCGGTCGCCGTGGCACGGCTCATCGGCCGGCCCGGCGACCTCAACTACGGCCAGGCGATGGCCCTGTCGACGATTCTGATGATGGTGTGCGCGGTGGCGCTGCTGGTGCTGGAGCGGCTGCGCACCGACCGGAGCGGGGAGTTCTAGATGCTGCTGAGCCTTGAGGCCGCGACCGTGCGCTTCGGCGGGCGGGCCGCGCTGGACGCGGTCGGCCTGTCGGTCGCCGAGCACGAGATCGTGTGCGTGCTCGGACCCAGCGGCAGCGGCAAGTCGACGCTGCTGCGCGCGGTGGCCGGGCTTCAGCCGCTGGACTCCGGGCGGGTGCTGCTGGACGGGCGGGACCAGGCGGGGGTGCCGGTGCACCGGCGTGAGGTCGGGCTGATGTTCCAGGACCACCAGCTGTTCCCGCAGCGGGACGTGGCCGGAAACGTCGGCTTCGGGCTGCGTATGCACGGCGCGGCGAAGAGTGAACGGGACACCCGTGTGGGGGAGTTGCTGGAGCTGGTCGGACTGCCCGGCGCCGGGCGGCGGGCCGTGGCCGCGCTGTCCGGCGGGGAGCAGCAGCGGGTGGCCCTCGCCCGTGCGCTCGCCCCCCGGCCCCGGCTGCTGATGCTGGACGAGCCCCTCGGCCAGCTCGACCGCTCGCTGCGGGAGCGTCTCGTCGTCGAACTGCGGGAGCTGTTCGGGCGGTTGGGCACCACCGTGCTCGCCGTCACGCACGATCAGGGCGAGGCCTTCGCCCTCGCCGACCGGGTCGTGGTGATGCGGGACGGCCGGATCGCCCAGTGGGGCACGCCGCTCGAGGTGTGGCAGCGGCCGGCGGACGCCTTCGTGGCCCGTTTCCTCGGCTTCGAGAACGTGGTGGAGGCGAACGTGGAAGGCGAGGTCGCGGGCACCCCGTGGGGCAAGGTGCCGGTCCCCGACGGCTCGGCCCAGGGCACCCGCACCCTCCTCGTCCGGCCCGCCGGAGTCCGCCTCGTCCCCGCCGCCGAGGGACTGCCCTGCACGGTGACCGCCCGCACCTTCAAGGGCACCCACGTCACCGTCCACCTCCAGCCCGACAACGCCCCCCGCCTGGAGGCGGCCTGCGCGCTGCGCGCGGCACCGGAGGTCGGGGACGAGGTGGCCGTGGAGTTCGACACGACCGAAATCGTGGTGCTCGATCGACCGCAGGGCACCTAGTGTGCGGGCATGACGCTGCTTTCCTACGACCGTTACTGTGACGAAATCGCTCACCAAGTCGACGAGTTGCGCTCCCTGCTCGCCTCCGGCGCCGATCTGTCCGGCACCGTGCCGACCTGTCCGGACTGGACGCTGGAAGAGCTCGTACGGCATATCGGCGGGGCCCTGCGCTGGGTGGAGGCGCTGGTCCGGACCCGCGCGCTGGAGAACGTCCCGGACGACGCGGTCCCGCTCGCCAAGGGGCCGAAGGAGCAGGGCGACCCGGCCGCGCTGGACGCCTGGCTGGCGGAGACCGGCCGGATGGTCGTCGACGCCCTCCGCGAGGCCGGACCGGACACGAAGGTGTGGACCTGGGCCGGGATCCTCGACACCCGCTTCTGGGCCCGTCGTATGACCCACGAGATCACGATCCACCGTGCCGACGCGGCGCTCGCCGCGGGCCGGCCCTACGAGGTCGCCGCGGACGTGGCCGCCGACGCCGTCGACGAGTGGCTTCAGATCGTGGAGTTCATCCAGCGGAAGAAGCCGACCCCGGATGCCCCGGAGCTGCGCGGTCCGGGCCGCAGCATCCATCTGCACGCCACCGACGGCGATCCCGGGCTGAACGCCGAGTGGGTCATCGAGCTGACCGAGGAGGGCGTCACCTGGCGCCGCGGTCACGAGAAGGCGGCCGTCGCCCTGCGCGGGCCGCTCACCTCCGTGCTGCTCGCGTTCTATCGCCGGCTGCCCCTGGACAGCCCCGAGCTGGAGGTGCTCGGCGAGCGGGAGCTGCTGGAGTTCTGGCTGACGCAGGCGACCTTCGGGTGAACGACCGTGGCCCGCCCCCGAGTTCGGGGACGGGCCAGGGGTGGTGCGCTGGTGGGGCGTCAGCGGTTGCTGTTCGCTCCACGGCGGCGCATGCCGAAGAAGACCGCGCCACCGCCGACGACGACCAGGGCGGCCGCGATGCCGGCGATCATGCCGGTGTTGGAGTCGGCACCGGTCTCGGCGAGGTTGGAGTCACCGACCGCGGGCGACGGAGCGTTGTTCTCGGTGCCGGCGGGAGCGGTGGTGCTCTCCGAGGCGGACGCGGTCGGGGCCGCGGACTCCGACTCCGACGGCGACTCGGACGGGGCCTCCGACTCCGTCGCCGACGGGGCCGGCGTCTCCGGCGCCGACGGCGTGGCCGGAGTGCTCGGGCTCTCCGTCTTGCAGGCCGTGGACGGAGTGGTCAGGTTCGGCTTGATGTCCTCGTTGACCAGCTTTCCGTCCTTGCCGGCCTTGACGTGGATGCGGTAGGTGGCGTTCGGCTGCCAGTCCTCGGCGAAGGTGATCGTGGTGCCCTCACGGGAACCCTTCACCGTGAGTTCACCGACCTCGCGGGCGTCGGCGCCGTTGTTCTGGAGGAACACCGAGACGACGGCCTCGGTGCGAGAGGGGTCCTTGTCGGTGACGACGATGACGCCCTTCTCGCCGTCGCACTTGGCTTCGGCGGAGAACTCCTTGATGTTGCAGGCGAGCGCGTTGCCCGCGGCGCCGAGAGCGAGAGCGGCGGACGCGGAGGCGACACCGAGGATGCGCACGGTGCGTGCGGTACGACGGGATATGGACAAGATGGCCACTTTGCCCTTCACGGGATGCCCAATTGCGGGGGGTTTGAGGGGTGTTGAGGCAACGACGAAGTTGAGCTCCCAGTAACCCCAGGAGGCTCAGGTTTATAAGCGCTCCGGCGGGAGTGTCAATCCGTAGGCCCCTGAGCGGCGTTGACTTTACCTCATTATTAACTAGGCAAATGTTTCAACGTGTTGGCATGAGTCCGGGCGGGTGCCGACGCACCCGCCCAGACCCTCCCGCCCTCAAGCCCCGTGGGCTCAGCCCTGCACCGCAGCCGGGTCCATCCACATGACCTCCCAGGTGTGGCCGTCGAGGTCGTCGAAGGCGCGGCCGTACATGAAGCCCTGGTCCTGGGCCTCGCCGGTCGCGGTGCCACCGGCCGCGATCGCCTTCTGCACCAGTTCGTCGACCTTCTCGCGGCTCTCCGCGCTCAGGCAGATCAGCACCTCGCTGGACTTCGTCGAGTCCGCGATCTCCTTCTTGGTGAAGTTGGCGTAGTGCTGCTTGCTGAGCAGCATCGCGATGATCGTGTCGCTGATGACGACGCAGGCGCATTCGTCGGTGGAGAACTGGGGGTTGATGGTGTAGCCGAGTTCGGTGAAGAACCTCCTGGACGCGGCCACGTCGTTCGTCGCCAGGTTCACGAAGATCATCTGTTGGTACATGGCGGGGTCTCTCCCATCGCGGTTCGTTGCCGTTCTCAGGGGTAGACCCGGGGTCCGCGGGCAACTCATCGGCGGCCCCGGGATTTCTTTCGCGCGTCTTCTCCGGAGCGGGCGGGCCGGTGGCTCAGGGGGCCAGCGGCAGGGCGGCGAGATCGGCGACCACCAGGGTCAGCGGGATGAACAGGGCCAGCAGGGCGCCGCAGCGCAGGAGGGCCGCGGAGCGCAGCACCGCGGCCGGTGCGCCGAGCCGCAGCAGCGCGGCGATGGCGTCGGCACGGGACTGCCTCGCCTCGACGGCGGCGATCAGCAGGGTGGTCACGGCGCAGCCGGCGACGAGCAGCGTGCCCAGCGTCGTCAGCGGGCCGAGCGCCCGTGCGGTGCGGTCGTAGGCCGCGATCACGGCGTACGACCCCGACCCCACCGCGCAGACCACGCCCAGCGGGCGGCCGATGCGACCCGCCTCCTCCATCAGGACGCGCCCGGCCAGGAGCCGCAGGGCGCCTGGGCGCGCGGACTGGAGCACGCGGCCGCACAGGTGGGTGAGCCCGGGGCCGGCCAGGGCGAGGCCGAGGGCGGTCATCAGCCAGCCGACGAGGACCGGGACGGAGCCGGACGCCAGGCCGCCGGGGAGGGCCGGGCCGGGGACGGCGCCGGGGGTGGCGCGTCCGGCGTACGTCTCCACGGTCAGTCCGGCGGCGAGTACGGCGATGCCCCAGGGGAGTCCGGTGGGTGGCTGCCGAGGGGCCGGGGGCCGGAGGGGGTCGGTGTCGTCGTGCGCGGGTTCGTGACCGGCGTCCTGGGGGGCGCCGGACAGGTCGTCCCCGCTCAGGCCGGCCTCGCCCGCAGCGGCGCCGGACAGGTCGTCCCCGGTCCGCACCGTGCCGTCCGCCGTGTCCTGGGGCCGGACCGCGCACGCCGTCGCCGACCGGTCCTGCGTCGCCGACCGGTCCTGTCGTCCGGTGGCCCGGTCGCCCAGGCGTGCCCCGAACCGGCCGTACGCCCCGAACGTCTCCCGCGTGCCGGTGCGCCGGTACGCCCCGAAGCGGCCGTACCTCCGGCCGGTGTTCCGGGCCGTCGTGGGCCTCGCCTCCCGGGGGCACAGCACCAGGGCGACCGCCACCGAGGTGAGGACGGGGACGACGGTCAGCAGCGTCAGCACGGCCGGCACCGGCAGGGGCTCCCCGGCTGCCAGGAAGGCGGGTGCCGCGCCGTCGAACGGCAGTTCCGTGCCGTCGCCGCGCAGGTACATGAAGACCAGCAGCGCGAGCAGCGAGCCGAGGCCGCAGGCCAGGGCGGTCGTGGCCGCCGAGACGGCCATCAGACGGCCCGGGCCGAGACCGAGCGCCGACAGGCCCGACCGGGGACGGGTCCCCGGGTCGGTGCGGGCCACCGCGACCGCGAGGTACACCGTCGCGGCCAGGGGCAGCACGCACCAGGACAGGCGCAGCCCCGCGGCGGCCGAGTGCTCCGGGTGGCCGAGCGCGTAGCCGAGGCTGGACAGCAGCAGGAAGCCCGTGCCCGCCGACGCCGCCGCGACCGTCAGGCGGCGCAGCTGGACGCCCGGGCGGGCGACGCGGATCAGGCGGAGAGCGAGCACGCGGCCCGGCCTTCCGCGGTGTCGCCGACCGGGGGCAGGTGCACGGTCTTCACGCACCGCCCGTCGAGCACCGCCACCGTCCGGTCCGCGAAGGCCGCGGTCTCCGGGTCGTGGGTGGCGAGCACGACCGTGATGCCGTGCGAGCGGGCCGCGGTGGTGAGCGTGCGCAGCACGTGGGCGCGGTCGGCGCGGTGCAGCGGGGCCGTCGGCTCGTCGGCGAACAGCACCGTGGGGAAGGGGGCGAGCGCACGGGCGATGCAGACGCGCTGCCGCTCGGCCTGGCGCAGCCGGTGCGGGCGCATACGGGCCAGGTCGCCGACGTCGAGGCGCTCCAGCCACTCCTGGGCGGCCACCTTGGCCCGCCGCCGGCTCGTGCCGCGCAGCATCAGGGGCAGGGCCGTGTTCTCCCAGACGTTCAGCTCCGGTACGAGCACGGGCGCGGGGTCGACCCAGCCGAACCGGTCGCGGCGCAGCCGCTCTCGGGCCAGCGGGCCCAGGGTGTGCACCGGGACGCTGTTGAACCAGACCTCGCCGCGCCGCACCCGCGTCAAGCCGGACAGGCACCGCAGCAGGGTCGTCTTGCCGCTGCCGCTCGGCCCGTTCACGGCGAGGATCTCGCCCTGCGCGACACCGAGGGAGACGCCGCCGAGGGCGGGTGAACCGTCGTCGTGGGTGTAGTGCAGGGCCCGCGCCCAGAGCACCTCGTTGTCGGGTGGGACGTCCATGGGCGTACACCTCGGTTCTCATCGGGAATGCCGTGCCGTGTCCCCCGTACGGGCGAACGAGTGTGAAGACCTCGGGTCACGGGGCCGGTCCGACGCAGAGTGACGCGTCAAGGGCACGCTAGGCAGCGCCTGGGGAGAGCCCGGACAGCACACGGCCCCGGGCCGCCGTTTCCCACTCGAACGGACGGCACCGGGGCCGGTGTTGATCAGCTGATCGCAGGTGTGCGCCTTTCGCGCGGCGGTCGGGCCGCCGCGGTCACAGCTTGGTCCACGCCTCCGATAGGGTCGCGCGCAGGATCTGCTCGATCTCGTCGAAGGTCTCCTGGTTGGAGATCAGCGGCGGGGCGAGCTGGACGACCGGGTCGCCGCGGTCGTCGGCACGGCAGTACAGGCCGTTGTCGTACAGCGCCTTGGACAGGAAGCCGTACAGGACGCGCTCGGTCTCCTCGTCGTTGAAGGACTCCTTGGTGTTCTTGTCCTTCACCAGCTCGATGCCGTAGAAGAAGCCGTTGCCGCGGACGTCGCCGACGATCGGCAGGTCGTGCAGCTTCTCCAGGGTGGAGAGGAAGGCGCCCTCGTTGTCCAGCACGTGCTGGGTGAGGTTCTCGCGCTCGAACAGGTCGAGGTTGGCCAGGCCCACCGCGGCCGAGACCGGGTGGCCGCCGAAGGTGTAGCCGTGCAGGAAGGTGTTGTCGCCCTTGTAGAAGGGCTCGGCCAGGCGGTCGGAGATGATGCACGCGCCGATCGGGGAGTAGCCCGAGGTCATGCCCTTGGCGCAGGTGATCATGTCCGGCACGTAGCCGAACTTGTCACAGGCGAACATGGTGCCCAGGCGGCCGAAGGCGCAGATGACCTCGTCGGAGACGAGCAGCACGTCGTACTGGTCGCAGATCTCGCGCACCCGCTGGAAGTATCCGGGCGGCGGCGGGAAGCAGCCGCCGGCGTTCTGCACCGGCTCCAGGAAGACCGCGGCGACCGTGTCCGGGCCCTCGAAGAGGATCTGCTGCTCGATCTGGTCGGCGGCCCAGCGGCCGAAGGCCTCCGGGTCGTCGCCGAAGATCGGGGCGCGGTAGATGTTGGTGTTCGGGACCTTGTGCGCGCCCGGCACCAGCGGCTCGAACGGCGCCTTCAGGCCCGGCAGGCCGGTGATGGACAGGGCGCCCTGCGGGGTGCCGTGGTAGGCGACCGCACGGGATATGACCTTGTGCTTGGTGGGCTTGCCGGTCAGCTTGAAGTACTGCTTGGCGAGCTTCCAGGCGGTCTCGACGGCCTCACCGCCGCCGGTGGTGAAGAAGACCTTGTTCAGGTCGCCCGGAGCGTAGTCCGCGAGGCGCTCGGCCAGCTCGACGGCCTTGGGGTGGGCGTAGGACCAGACGGGGAAGAACGCCAGCTCCTGCGCCTGCTTGAACGCGGTCTCGGCCAGCTCCGTGCGGCCGTGACCGGCC
The DNA here is from genome assembly GCF_053598035.1 of Streptomyces sp. NPDC001204. Lineage (NCBI taxonomy): Bacteria > Bacillati > Actinomycetota > Actinomycetes > Kitasatosporales > Streptomycetaceae > Streptomyces > Streptomyces sp. NPDC001204. Next base: position 246,796 of record NZ_JBSFJL010000008.1, read on the forward strand.
TGGACCACGAACAGACCCGCGAGACCGTCGAGGTAGCGCTTGCCCTTGTCGTCGTAGATGTAGGTGCCCTCGCCGCGCACGATCGTCGGCACGGGGGCGTTCTCGTACGAGGACATGCGGGTGAAGTGCATCCACAGGTGATCGTACGCGGTACGGCTGAGGTCCTTGCTCACGGTTATCGGGTTCCCCACATGTAGGTCTGCTTCTTGAGCTTGAGGTAGACGAAGCTCTCGGTGGAGCGCACGCCGGGCAGTGCCCGGATGCGTTTGTTGATGACGTCCAGCAGCTGGTCGTCGTCCTCGCAGACGATCTCGGCGAGGATGTCGAACGAGCCCGCGGTCATCACCACGTACTCGACTTCCGACATGCCGGTCAGCGCGTCTGCCACGGACTCCGTGTCGCCCTCGACGTTGATCCCGACCATCGCCTGCCGGCGGAAGCCCACGGTGAGCGGGTCGGTGACGGCGACGATCTGCATCACGCCCTGGTCGAGCAGCTTCTGGACGCGCTGGCGCACGGCCGCCTCGGACAGGCCGACGGCCTTGCCGATGGCGGCGTACGGACGGCGGCCGTCCTCCTGCAACTGCTCGATGATGGCGAGGGAGACGGCGTCCAGGTGCGGGCTGCTCCCGTTCCTGGACTCGCGGGAGTCCCTCTGCTCTGCGCTTCGACTGGGCACGACCTCACTGTGCACGACGTATCGACAGTTCCGCAAGGCCGATGCGATGAAATTCGTTGTTTGCGAGACCGAGACGTGCGGATTTCGCAGAACTCGCGGTGGCGGGGGTGTTGAAAACGTGGCCCTCCGGACTAGGGTGGGTGCCTCAGCGATGGGACATCTTGAACAGGATCAGGAGGGCCGGCAGTGAGCACCGAGCTGCGTCGTCTGCGCAACTACATCGACGGTGAGTTCCGGGACGCCGCCGACGGACGGACCACCGAGGTGGTCAACCCCGTGACGGGCGAGGCGTACGCGACCGCGCCGCTTTCCGGGCAGGCGGACGTGGACGCCGCCATGGCGGCCGCGGCCGCGGCCTTCCCGGGCTGGCGCGACACCACCCCGGCGGAGCGCCAGAAGGCCCTGCTGAAGATCGCGGACGCCTTCGAGGAGCGCGCCGAGGAACTGATCGCGGCCGAGGTGGAGAACACGGGCAAGCCGATCGGGCTGACCCGCTCCGAGGAGATCCCGCCGATGGTCGACCAGATCCGCTTCTTCGCGGGTGCGGCCCGGATGCTCGAAGGCCGCTCGGCCGGCGAGTACATGGGCGGGCTGACCTCGATCATCCGCCGTGAGCCGATCGGCGTCTGCGCGCAGGTCGCGCCATGGAACTACCCGATGATGATGGCCGTGTGGAAGTTCGCCCCGGCCCTCGCCGCGGGCAACACGGTCGTCCTGAAGCCGTCGGACACCACCCCCGCCTCCACGGTCCTGATCGCCGACATCATCGGCTCGGTCCTGCCCAAGGGCGTCTTCAACGTCATCTGCGGGGACCGCGACACCGGCCGTCTGATGGTGGAGCACCCGACCCCGGCGATGGCCTCCATCACCGGTTCCGTGCGCGCCGGCATGTCGGTCGCCGAGTCGGCCTCCAAGGACCTCAAGCGGGTCCACCTGGAGCTGGGCGGCAAGGCCCCGGTCGTGGTCTTCGAGGACACCGACATCGACAAGGCCGTCGAGGACATCTCGGTCGCCGGCTTCTTCAACGCCGGCCAGGACTGCACGGCCGCCACCCGCGTCCTCGTCCACGAGTCCATCCACGACGCGTTCGTCTCCGCGCTCGCCAAGGCCGCGGCCGAGACCAAGACCGGGCAACCGGACGACGAGGACGTCCTGTACGGCCCGCTGAACAACCCCAACCAGCTCAAGCAGGTGGCCGGCTTCATCGAGCGGCTGCCCGCCCATGCCAAGGTCGAGGCCGGTGGCCACCAGGTCGGCGACAAGGGCTACTTCTACGCCCCGACCGTCGTCTCGGGCCTGAAGCAGGACGACGAGATCATCCAGAGGGAGGTCTTCGGCCCGGTCATCACCGTGCAGTCCTTCTCGGACGAGGACCAGGCCGTGGAGTGGGCCAACGGCGTCGAGTACGCGCTGGCCTCCTCGGTGTGGACCAAGGACCACTCCCGCGCCATGCGGATGTCCAAGAAGCTCGACTTCGGCTGCGTGTGGATCAACACCCACATCCCACTGGTCGCCGAGATGCCGCACGGCGGCTTCAAGAAGTCCGGCTACGGCAAGGACCTGTCGGCGTACGGCTTCGAGGACTACACGCGGATCAAGCACGTCATGACGTCGCTCGACGCGTGACGCCGACCGCGTGTCACTGACCGCGTGTCACTGACCACGTGACGCGCTGATCGCGTGGCTCGCCCGCTCGCGGCCCCGGACGGAGGACGGACCGTCCGGGGCCGCGGTGTGTCCGGGGCCGGGCGGGGCCGGGCGGTGGTCGACGCGGTGTGTCCGGGCCGGCCGTGGTCGACGCGGTGTGTCCGCGGCCGGGCCGTGATCGACAAGGTGTCGGCTCCCTCCCGGCGTGTTCGACGCTGCGTCCATTGTCCGGCCGCGGACACGAGCGGCATCCTGGGCCGGTGCCCAAGACTCCGAAGACGCCCCCGCTCTCCCGCCGCTCCCTGTTGCGTGCCCTGGGCGGCACGGCCGCGCTCGGTGCGCTCGCCGGCTGCGGGGTGCCCGCCGCGTACGTCCAGCCCGGTGACCGCGCCATCCCGGACATCTCCGCCACCGATCACCGGCTGACCTGGGCGAACTGGCCGCTCTACATCGACACCGACGACAAGAACCCGAACAAGCGGCCCACCCTGGAGGCCTTCGAGAAGCAGACGGGCATCGCCGTCGACTACGTCGAGGAGATCAACGACAACGACGAGTTCTTCGGCAAGATCAGCCCGTCCCTGATGAACCATCAGGACCCGGGCCGCGATCTCATCGTGATCAGCGACTGGCTGTGCGCGCGGTTCGTCCGGCTGGGCTGGGTGCAGGAGATGGACCGCGCCCGTCAGCCGCAGGTGGCCAAGTATCTCGACCCGCTGCTGCGCGACCCCGCCTTCGACCCGGGACGCAAGTACACGATGCCGTACCAGTCGGGCATCACCGGCATCGCCTACAACCGCCGCAAGCTCGGCCGCGAGATACGCCAGGTCTCCGACCTGTGGGCGAGCGACCTCAAGGGCCGGGTCACCCTGCTGTCCGGCCTGGACGAGGCGTTCGCCCTGCTGATGCAGGCCAACGGCGTGGACATCACCAAGTGGCGGACGCAGGACTTCGACAAGGTCTGCGACCAGGTGGAGCGGCAGGTCCGCAAGGGCCACATCCGCCGCTTCACCGGCAACGACTACACCAAGGACCTGGTCAGTGGGGACGTCCTGGCCTGTCAGGCCTACTCGGGCGATGTGATCCAGCTCCAGGCGGACAACCCCGACATCCGCTTCGTCGTGCCCGAGGAGGGCGCGGAACTGTGGTCGGACTCCTGGATGATCCCCAACCGGGCCGGCCACAAGGCCAACGCGGAGCGCCTGATCGACTACTACTACGACCCCGAGGTGGCCGCGGAGCTCGCCACCTGGGTCAACTACGTCTGCCCCGTCCCGGCGGCCCAGGCCGTGCTCGCCGACTCCAAGGACCAGGACACCGCCGAACTCGCCGAGAACCCGCTGATCTTCCCCGACGCCACCATGCGCGAGCGCCTCGCCATCGCCCGCGACATGTCCTCCGAGGAGCGCGTGGACTTCGCCAAGCGCTGGAACGCCATCGTGGGTCTGTAGCAGACTCGACTGCGTGACGCACACGCAAAGCGACCAACTGGTGGGCCCCGCCGTCACGTTCGGGCTGCTGGCGGCCTGGGCCCTGCACGACGTGGAGGAGTTGGCCGCCGTGCCGGGCTGGCAGCGGCGCGGCGTACCGGTGCTGCGGGAGCGCTTCCCGGGGGTGCCGGAGGCGGTGTGGCGGCGACTCGGGTCCGTGGACGCGCGTGAATTCGCGGTGGCCGTGGGGATGATGGGCGCCATCGTCGCCGCCGCGTCCGCCTCGGGCCGGGCGACCGGCGGCCGTTCCGAGTTCTACCAGACAGCGCTGAACGCCTTCGGGCTGCACGGCCTGGTCCACCTGGCCCAGGCCGCCGCGGTGCGCGGGTACACCCCCGGCTCCGCGACCTCGCCCGTTGTGGTCGTCCCCTTCACCCTCTGGGCCCGCGCCCGTCTGCGCCGCGTCGGTGTCCTGCGCCCCACGCGTCCCCGCGACCTGGTCCTCGGCCTGGGCCTCGCGGGCGTGGCCGCGGTGGCATCGCACGCGGCGGCCCACCGGCTGCTGGGCGGACGGTCCGCCACCTGAGTGCCGCCGTCGCGATGCGTTCGGCCACCGGGTTCATCGACTCGCCCTGGGCGTCGGTGGAGTTGACCGAGGGGACGAGGGTGCGGCTCAGGTAGCGGGTCACGCCGAGCAGGGCGCTGTAGCCGTAGCGGGCGCCGGACTTGATCCAGCAGACCCGGCCGCCGTGCTCGAAGCGCTGGAGGCCCGCGCTGTAGGCGGCGCCCTCGATGCCCGCCGGGACCGTGAACATTTCCGGAAGATGCTCGGCGGGCTGGTGCCGAACACCCTTCAGGCGTGCGGCGCCGGGCGGATCGTCGCCGGGGAGGGCACTCGCCCCCGAGGCGTCCCGGAGCAAGTGCCGGACCGTACCGGGGGGTTGTCGGGGCCCGTCCCTGGCGTCCTGCGTCTGGATGGGGCCGGATCAGGGAGCCCGGCATGATCCGAACGAGAGGTCCTACGGTGCCGCGGTCTGCGCGGTGCGCAGGGTGTGCAGCAGGTCGACGCGGTTGGTCGTGATGGAGTCGGCGCCGAGGTCGAGGAGACGGCGCAGGGAGCGGCGGGTGTCGGGGGTCCAGACGGACAGCAGGTAGCCGTCGCGGTGGACGCGGGCGGCCAGGTCCCGGTCCACCAGGGTGAACCGGTAGTTCAGCCACCGTGGCCGCACCGCCTCCAGCAGCCCGGCCCGCGGGTGCGCCAGGCTCGTCCAGGTCAGCGCGATCTCGGCGGCCGGGTCGGCGGCGCGCACCGCGAGCATGGCCTCGGCGCCCGCGCAGTAGTACACGCGGTCCCGCGCCCCGCACGCGGCGACCACGCCGACGATCCGCCGCACCGCCCGCGGGCGGGCCGGGCCCGGCAGGTCGATCATCACCCGGCCGGTGCCCGTCGCGGCGAGCGCGTCCTCCAGCGTGGGCACCCGGCCGTCCGTCAGGTCGCGCAGCTCTGCCGCGGACAGCGCGTGCAGCGGCCGGTCGTGGGCCCACAGCCGCTTCAGCGACTCGTCGTGCAGCAGCACCGGAACACCGTCCCGGGTCAGCCGTACGTCGATCTCGACCGCGTCCGCGCCCTGTACGAACGCGGAGCGCAGCGAGTCGACGGTGTTCTCGCGGAAGCGGTAGGGGTCGCCGCGGTGCGCCACGGCGGTCACGGTCTGCATGGGCCCCATTGTGTCCCGCCGTGTCCCGCTCAGGGCGCGAGCCACCGCGCGGTGTAGGCGTCGATCTCCTCCACGATGCTCGCCTTGCCGGCCGCGTCCAGGAAGGAGGCGTGCACCGCGTTCTTGGCCAGCTCGGCCAGGCCCCGCTCGTCGAGGTCGAGCAGCCGGCCGGCCACGGCGTACTCGTTGCTGAGGTCGGTGCCGAACATGGGCGGGTCGTCGGAGTTGACCGTGACGAGCACCCCGGCGCGGACGAACTCCTTGATGGGGTGTTCCTCCATGGTGCGCACGGCCCGGGTGGCGATGTTGGAGGTGGGGCAGACCTCCAGCGGGATGCGGTGCTCGGCGAGGTGGGCGAGCAGCTTCGGGTCCAGGGCGGAGCTGGTGCCGTGGCCGATGCGCTCGGCGCGCAGCTCGGTCAGCGCGTCCCACACCGTCTCGGGCCCGGTGGTCTCGCCCGCGTGCGGGACGGAGCGCAGCCCGGCGGCGATGGCCCGGTCGAAGTAGGGCTTGAACTGGGGCCGCGGTACGCCGATCTCCGGCCCGCCGAGCCCGAACGACACCAGGCCCTCGGGGCGCAGCCGGTCGTCGGTGGCGAGCCGGATGGTCTCCTCGGCCGATTCGAGACCGGCCTCACCGGGGATGTCGAAGCACCAGCGCAGTACGGTCCCGAACTCGGCCTCGGCCGCCTTGCGGGCGTCCTCGATCGCGTCCATGAAGGCGCGCTCGTCGATGCCGCGCCGGGTGGAGGAGAACGGCGTGATGGTGAGCTCCGCGTAGCGCACCTGCTGCCGGGCCAGGTCGCGGGCCACCTCGTAGGTCAGCAGCCGGACGTCCTCCGGGGTGCGGATCAGGTCCACGACGGACAGGTACACCTCGATGAAGTGGGCGAAGTCCGTGAAGGTGAAGTAGTCGGCCAGGGCCTCGGGGTCGGTGGGCACCTTGGAGTCGGGGTGGCGGGCGGCCAGCTCGGAGACGATCCGGGGGGAGGCGGACCCGACGTGGTGCACGTGCAGTTCGGCCTTGGGCAGTCCGGCGATGAAGGCGTGCCGGTCGCGCGGCGCGTGCGGGTCGAGCAGTGCGTGCGGGTCACGGGGTGCGTGCTGGTCGGTCAACGGGTCCCTCCCCGGGAAGGGCGCCGCGGGCCCTGCGGGCGCGGCGCGGGTGATCGGCTGATCGGTGAGCACCGTCATCGTAGGCGCATGCCTCGCCGTGGCCGCGGGCCGCGTTCCCGACCGGGGGCGGTGCCGCCCGGCCCGGCGGCCCGCCTGCGCCGACGAGGCCTTAGCATGGCGGGGCGATCGATCGAGGGGGAGACGACGAGATGACGGACGGAACGCAGGCCGGCGGGGGCGCGGGAGCCGAGGATCCATGGGCGCCGCCCGGCAGCAGGCCTTCTCTGGAGAAGAACACGTCCGACCGGGCGCAGTCGCCCGGGCCCGAGCAGGCGCCCGGCTTCGCCCCGCCTGCCTTTCCCCCGCCCTCCGTGCACGACCAGGAGACGATGGTCTCGATGCCGGGGGCCGGTTTCCCGCCGCCCGGCTACGGCGGCCCCACCGCGGACTCCGCCGTGCCGCCGCCGCCCGTCGCTCCCACCGGTCCGGGCGTGCCCACCGGTCCCGTACCCGGCGGGTACGGCTACCCCGCCTATCCGGGAGCGGGCCAGGGCTGGCCCGGCATGCCGATGCCCCCGCAGAACGGGATGGGCACCGCCGCGATGGTGCTCGGCATCCTGTCCTGCACCATGTTCTGCTTCTACGGCATCTTCGGGGTGGTGCTCGGCGTCCTCGCCGTGATCTTCGGCGTCAAGGGCCGCCGGAAGGCCGTACGCGGCGAGGCCAACAACCACGGCCAGGCCCAGGCCGGGCTGATCACGGGAATCATCGGCATCGTCCTCGGCCTCGCCACGATCGTCCTGCTGATCATCGGCGTCTTCTACGTCAACAACGTCGAGGTCTCGGACAGCTCCTGGGACGAGGGCGCCCGCGCCCCCCTGCCGGCCGTGACCGTACTGACCGACCGCTGACACCGGGGCCGGCCCGCACTCGGTGCGGGCCGGTGCTGCCCCACCTGGCTCCACCCGGTCCGCACGCCGCCGCCAGCCCGGTCCGCACGCCGCCGCCAGCCCGGCCCGCAGTCCGCGCGGGCCGCTCAGCTCGCCCGCGTGCCGGCCCGCAGCCGTTCGCGCGCCTCCATCAGCGCGAAGCCCAGCAGGTTCGGCCCCCGCCAGCGCTCCGGATCGGCCGCCGCCTCGTCGCCGGCGGCCAGTCCGATGCCCCATATCCGGTCCACCGGGCTGGCCTCCACCAGCACACGGTCGCCCGTGGCCAGCAGGAACTCCCGCAGCACGGGGTGGGCGGCGAACTTGTGGACGCCGCCCTCCACCACGATCCGGAACCGCTCCCGCTCCCACACGTCCTCGTCGAAGCCGCGTACGAGCCGCCCCGCCGTCTTGGCCTCCGCCGGATGCCGCGCGGCCAGTACCCGCCGCTCCGCCTCCGCGTCCCCGAACAGCCGCGCCTTGCCTGCCATCATCCAGTGCTCCGCGGTCGCGTACGGCACCTCGTCCACCGTGAACGGCGACGGCCACCACTGACTCAGACAGCTCGCGCCGACCCGGCCGTCCGGGTGCGGCCGATGCCCCCAGAAGTACAGGTAGCGCACTCGGGTCCCCGCGCGGACTTCCCTGGTCAGAGCCTGCCAGGAGTCGATGTTCCCCATGCACGCGAGTGTGGCACGCACCACGGACACACCGTCCTGCCTTTTCCGTGCCTACTCGACACCTGGTCGACAGATTCCGTCGCGTAACCAAAAGGCAACAACGGAATCACTTGTTGGAGTCCCTGGGCTCTGTCAGGATCGGCACTCAAATCGAGCTGGAGCTACGCCACCTGCCCTCGGTGACCGAGGGGCAACGGCGGAGGAGAGCGACATGCACAACCCGGGCACCGCCACCCCGGACCGATTCCCGGCGCAGGACCGTTTCGCTGACGGTGCGCAGTACATCGCCGGAAGGCTGACCAAGGGCACCTCGGGCCGCAGCCACGCGGTCGTCGACCCTGCCACCGGCGAGGAGGTCTACACGTACGAACTGGCCGGTCCCGAGGACGTCGACGCCGCGGTGGCCGCCGCGCGCGAGGCGTTCCCCGGCTGGGCGGGCGCCACGCCCGGCGACCGCTCGGACGCGCTGCACCGCTTCGCGGCCGTGCTCGCCGACCGGGCGGAGGACTTCGCCCGCGCCGAGTCCCTCCAGTGCGGCAAGCCGCTGAAGCTGACCCGCGAGTTCGACGTGCCGGGCACGATCGACAACGCGGCCTTCTTCGCGGGTGCCGCCCGGCATCTCCAGGGACAGGCGGCCGGCGAGTTCTCCGGCGACCACACGTCCTACGTCCGCCGTGAGCCCATCGGGGTCGTCGGCTCCATCGCGCCCTGGAACTACCCCCTCCAGATGGCCGCCTGGAAGATCCTCCCGGCCGTCGCAGCCGGCAACACCATCGTGCTCAAGCCGGCCGAGCTGACCCCGCTGACCGCGCTGATGTTCGCCCAGGCCGCCACCGACGCGGGCATCCCGGACGGCGTGATCAACATCGTCACCGGCACCGGCAAGGTGGCCGGCGAGCACCTGATCGGCCACCCGGACGTGGCCATGACGTCCTTCACCGGCTCCACCGCCGTCGGCAAGCGTGTCGCCGAGATCGCCACCGCGAACGTCAAGCGGCTGCACCTGGAACTCGGTGGCAAGGCGCCCTTCGTGGTGTTCGACGACGCCGATCCGGAGGCCGCCGTCAACGGCGCGGTCGCGGGCGCGCTCATCAACACCGGGCAGGACTGCACGGCCGCCACGCGCGCGTACGTGCAGCGCCCCCTGTACGAGGAGTTCGTCGAGCGGACGGCCGCCCTGATGGCGACCGTACGGCTGGGCGACCCGTTCGCCCCCGGCACCGACCTCGGCCCGCTGATCTCGCACGTGCACCGCGACCGCGTGGCCGGTTTCGTCGACCGGGCGCGTGCCTACGCGCGCGTGGTCACCGGCGGCGAGGCTCCCCAGGGCGAACTGAAGAACGGGGCGTACTATCGCCCCACCCTCGTCGCGGACGCCGCGCAGGACAGCGAGATCGTCCAGTCGGAGATCTTCGGTCCGGTGCTGGTCGTTCTGCCGTTCGACAGTGATGATGAGGGGATTCGGCTGGCCAACGACACTCCGTACGGTCTGGCGGCCTCGGCTTGGAGCCGTGACGTCTACCGGGCCAACCGCGCGACGCGGGAGATCAAGGCGGGGTGCGTGTGGGTCAACGACCACATTCCGATCATCAGCGAGATGCCGCACGGCGGTTATAAGCAGTCCGGCTTCGGCAAGGACATGTCCTCGTACTCGTTCGAGGAATATACGCAGATCAAGCACGTCATGTTCGACAACACGGCGGTGGCCCGCAAGGACTGGCACCGCACGATCTTCGGGGACCGATAGCAACGACCAGGCCTTGAACCAGGCCTTCCCGAAAGGGCACCACGCGCATGGAGCAGTACGAGCCCGACCGCCTCACCCCGGCCCAGCTGGCCGCCGTGCGGCGCAGCTTCCGCAACGGCAGGGCCTCCTTCAGCCGACGCTCGATGCTGCGCGCCTCGGCGGGCGGCGCGCTCGCGGTCGGGGGACTCGGGGCGCTGAGCGCCTGCGGGATCCCCCCGGCCGGCCAGGCACAGGGTGGCACCTCCGCGGAGGACCACTCGGCCAAGGAGAAGACCGTCAACTTCTCCAACTGGCCCGTGTACATCGACGTCGACGACAGTGGAAAGAAGCACCCCACGCTCGACACGTTCACCCAGCAGACCGGCATCAAGGTCAAGTACAACGAGGACATCAACGACAACAACGAGTTCTTCGGCAAGGTCAAGCCGGAGCTCGCCGCCGGCCAGGACACCGGCCGTGACCTCATCGTCCTCACCGACTGGCTGGCCGCGCGGATGATCCGCCTCGGCTGGGTGGAGAAGCTGGACCCGGCGAACCTGCCGCACGCCTTCGCCAACCTGTCCGAGCAGTTCCGCAGCCCGGACTGGGACCCGGGGCGCGCCTACTCCTATCCGTGGCAGGGTGTCTCGAACGTCATCGCCTACAACAAGAAGGCGCTCGACGGCATCGAGGTGAAGTCGATCTCCGACATGCTGGACAACCCCAAGCTCAAGGGCCGGGTCGCCTTCCTGTCGGAGATGCGCGACACCATGGGCATGACGCTGATCGACATGGGCAAGGACCCGGCGAAGTTCACCGACGACGACTACGACGCGGCGATCGCGCGCCTGCAGAAGGCCGTCGACAAGGGGCAGATACGCCGCTTCACGGGCAACGACTACACGTCTGACCTGACCAAGGGCGACGTCGCCGTATGCCTCGCCTGGGGCGGTGACATCGTCCAGCTCCAGGCGGACAGTGCCGACGTCGACTACATCATTCCGGAAGCCGGGTTCACGACGGCCACCGACAACTTGCTGGTTCCCCGCGGGGCCCGTCACAAGGCGAACGCCGAGCGGCTGATCGACTTCTACTTCCGGCCCCTGACGGCCGCACAGCTCTGCGCCTACACCGCCTTCATCAGTCCCGTCGACGGAGCACAGGCGGAGCTGGCCAAGATCGACAAGTCGGCGGCGGAGAACCCGCTGATCATCCCCACCAAGGACATGGTGGCCAAGTCCCGTTCCTTCCGCGCCCTGAGCGACAAGGAAGAGGCGGTCTACGAAGCGAAGTTCGCGAAGCTCACAGGGGCGTGACGACAATGACGACGAAAGACAACAGCGGCGACGTCCGCCTCTCCCAGATCGGCAAGCGCTACGGCGGCTTCACCGCCGTGCACCCACTGGACCTGACCGTGCCTCAGGGGTCCTTCTTCGCCCTGCTCGGCGCGTCCGGCTGCGGCAAGACCACCACCCTGCGCATGATCGCGGGACTGGAGGAGCCCACGCAGGGCACCGTCCACCTCGGCGACCAGGACGTGACGCATCTGCCGCCGTACAAGCGCCCGGTGAACACGGTCTTCCAGTCCTACGCCCTCTTCCCGCACCTCGACATCTTCGAGAACGTCGCCTTCGGTCTGCGCCGGCGCGGCATCAAGTCGGTGAAGAAGCAGGTCGAGGAGATGCTGGACCTGGTGCAGCTGGGCGAGCAGGCCCGCAAGAAGCCGCACCAGCTCTCCGGCGGTCAGCAGCAGCGCGTCGCGGTCGCCCGCGCGCTGATCAACCACCCCAAGGTGCTCCTGCTCGACGAGCCGCTCGGCGCCCTTGACCTGAAGCTGCGCCGCCAGATGCAGTTGGAGCTCAAGCGCATCCAGACCGAGGTCGGCATCACCTTCATCCACGTCACGCACGACCAGGAGGAGGCCATGACCATGGCCGACACGGTCGCCGTGATGAACGGTGGCCGGGTGGAGCAGCTCGGCTCGCCCACCGACCTCTACGAGAACCCGCAGACCACGTTCGTGGCGAACTTCCTCGGCACCTCCAACCTGATAGAGGCCGAGGTCGACGCCAGGAGCGGCGAGGAGATCGTCCTGAAGGCGGGCGGCGGCAAGCTCACCCTGCCCCAGGCACGCTGCTCCGCCCCGGCCACGACCGGCGGCAAGGTGCTCGTCGGCGTCCGCCCGGAGAAGATCTCCCTCACCCACGCCGACGACGCGGGCGAGATCCCCGACGGCCGCAACCGCATCACCGGCCGGATCTCCGAGTCGAGCTTCATCGGCGTCTCCACGCAGTACGTGATCGACAGTCCCGTCTGTCCCGAGTTCGAGGTGTACGCGCAGAACATCGACCGCGACGCCCGACTGGTGCCCGGCGCCGAGGTGGTTCTGCACTGGAATCCGGCCCACACGTTCGGCCTGGACGCGGCGCAGTCCCTGCTTGCTGGGACGACGGGCGACGCGGGCGTCGAGAGCGTCGAGGAGGACGCAGCCTGATGGCCGCCGTCACCGAGGCGCCCGCGCCGCCCGCCACCCAGCAGACGAGACCGCCGCGCAAGCGGGGCCGCTTCACGCCGTACTGGCTGCTGCTGCCCGGCATCCTCTGGCTCGTCGTCTTCTTCGCGCTGCCGATGATCTACCAGGCGTCCACGTCCGTGCAGACGGGCTCCCTGGAGCAGGGATACGAGGTCACCTGGCACTTCGCGACCTACTGGGACGCGCTGTCCGAGTACTGGCCGCAGTTCGTCCGCTCGGTCCTGTACGCGGCCTCCGCGACGATCCTGTGCCTGCTGCTCGGCTACCCGCTGGCGTACCTCATCGCCTTCCGCGCGGGCCGCTGGCGCAACCTGATCATGATCCTGGTGATCGCGCCGTTCTTCACCAGCTTCCTGATCCGGACCCTGGCCTGGAAGACGATCCTCGCCGACGGCGGCCCGGTCGTGGGCGCCCTCAACACGCTGCACGTCCTGGACGTCACCAACTGGCTCGGCTGGACCGCCGGCGACCGGGTGCTCGCCACCCCGATGGCGGTGGTGTGCGGTCTGACGTACAACTTCCTGCCGTTCATGATCCTGCCGCTGTACACCTCGCTGGAGCGCATCGACCCGCGGCTGCACGAGGCGGCGGGCGACCTGTACGCCAAGCCGTTCACCACCTTCCGCAAGGTCACCTTCCCGCTGTCGATGCCGGGCGTGGTCTCCGGCACGCTGCTGACCTTCATCCCGGCGGCCGGCGACTACGTCAACGCGGACCTGCTCGGCTCGACCGACACCCGCATGGTCGGCAACGTCATCCAGACGCAGTTCCTGCGGATCCTGGACTATCCGACGGCGGCGGCCCTGTCGTTCATCCTCATGGCCGCGATCCTCGCCATGATCACCATCTACATCCGCAAGTCCGGCACGGAGGATCTGGTTTAAATGGCCTTCGTCAACTGGCTCAAGCGCCGCTTCGTCGTCATCGCCGGACTGCTGACGCTCGGATACCTGCTCCTGCCGAACATCGTCGTCACGGTCTTCTCCTTCAACAAGCCGAAGGGCCGCTTCAACTACCAGTGGCAGTCGTTCTCCCTGGACGCCTGGAAGGACCCGTGCGGTGTCGCCGACATGTGCGGATCGCTGTCGCTCAGCCTCCAGATCGCCGTCTGGGCCACGATCGGCGCCACCGCCCTCGGCACGATGATCGCCTTCGCGCTGGTCCGCTACCGCTTCCGCGCGCGGGGCACCGTGAGCTCGCTGATCTTCCTGCCGATGGCGATGCCCGAGGTGGTCATGGCGGCCTCGCTGCTCACCCTGTTCCTCAACATGGGGGCGCAGCTCGGCTTCTGGACCATCCTGATCGCGCACATCATGTTCTGCCTCAGCTTCGTCGTCGTCGCCGTCAAGGCGCGCGTGATGTCGATGGACCCGAGGCTGGAGCAGGCCGCGCAGGACCTGTACGCCGGACCGGTGCAGACCTTCGTCCGGGTCACCCTGCCGATCGCGGCCCCCGGAATCGCCGCGGGCGCGATGCTCGCTTTCGCGCTGTCGTTCGACGACTTCATCATCACGAACTTCAACGCGGGCTCGACCGTGACCTTCCCGATGTTCGTCTGGGGCTCGGCGCAGCGCGGCACACCCGTCCAGATCAACGTCATCGGTACGGCCATGTTCATCATCGCCGTACTGCTCGTCCTGGGCTCCATGGCCATCGGCCGCCGGCGTACCAGGCAGAAGGCGTGACACCCGCCCCACCGAAGCAACGAAATTGACTCTGTAGGGAGTTGAAATCATGGCCCCTGGCGCCATGAGCCGTGAGCACGACTGGACCACATCCCTCTCCGAGGCCCAGCCGGTCCCGTACTGGCTGGACGACCCCGGCAGGCCCCGCCCGGAGCCGGCGCTGACCGGAGCCGAGACCTGCGACCTGCTGGTGGTCGGAGGTGGTTACAGCGGACTGTGGACCGCGCTGATCGCCAAGGAGCGCGACCCCGCCACGGACGTGGTGCTGGTGGAGGGCCGCGAGGTGGGCTGGGCCGCCTCCGGCCGCAACGGCGGCTTCTGCGCCGCCTCCCTCACGCACGGCCTGCCCAACGGTCTCACTCGCTGGCCGGAGGAGATCCACAAGCTGGAGGAGCTGGGCGCCCGCAACCTCGACGCCATCGAGGAGACGGTCGCCCGCCACTCCATCGACTGCGAGTTCGAGCGCACCGGCGAACTCGACGTCGCCACCGAGCCGTACCAGGCCCGGGAACTGAAGGACTGGTACGCGCAGATGCAGGAGCAGGGCCTGGCCGAGGGCTTCGAGTTCCTCGACCGGGACGCGGTGCGCGAGCAGGTCGCCTCCCCGACCTTCGAGGCCGGTCTGTGGGACCGCCGGGGCGTCGCCATGGTCCACCCGGCCAAGCTCGCCTGGGGTCTGAAGCAGGCGTGCGTGCGCCTCGGCGTGCGCGTCTACGAGCGCACGCCCGCCCTGACCCTGAGGCCGTACGGCGCCGGAATGTCCGTACGCACGCCCTACGGCCGGATCAGGGCCCGCCGGGTCGCGCTCGGCACCAACGTCTTCCCCAACCTGGTCAAGCGGGTGCGCTCGTACACCGTCCCGGTCTACGACTACGCCCTGATGACCGAGCCGCTCAGCGCCGAGCAGATGGCGTCGATCGGCTGGAAGAACCGGCAGGGGCTCGGGGACTCGGCGAACCAGTTCCACTACTTCCGGCTGTCGGCCGACAACCGCGTCCTGTGGGGCGGTTACGACGCGATCTATCCGTACGGCGGCCGGGTGCGCGCGGAGTACGACGACCGCCCCGAGACCTACGCCAAACTGGCCGGGCACTTCTTCACCTGCTTCCCGCAGCTGGAGGGCGTCCGCTTCACCCACGCCTGGGGCGGGGCGATCGACACCTGCTCGCGCTTCTCGGCGTTCTTCGGCACCGCCCACCAGGGGAAGGTCGCCTACGCGGCCGGCTACACGGGCCTCGGCGTGGGCGCGACCCGCTTCGGCGCCGAGGTGATGCTCGACCTGCTGGCCGGCCGGCGCACCGAGCGCACCGAGCTGGAGATGGTCCGCAAGAAGCCGCTGCCCTTCCCGCCGGAGCCGTTCGCCTGGACCGGCATCGCGCTCACCAAGTGGTCACTGGCCCGCGCCGACGAACACGGCGGCCGGCGCAACCTGTGGCTGCGGACGATGGACCGCCTGGGCCTGGGCTTCGACAGCTGACACCCGCGAGGAGACCTCCCTCCCTCACGACGCGCCCCCGCGCGTCCACGGGGGAGGGAGGTCTTCGCATGCCCACGCGAAGACGGCAGCGGCCGGGGCCCGGGACATGCCGCCGGTGCCACAGGTCTTGACAACCGAATTGGTCTGGACCAAATTGGGCGCGCTCCACCCTCCCCAATCCCCCCATGACCGGAGGCAGTTGTGGACCGCGACATACGGCGACCAAGTAAATCAGTCAGACCAGCCGGCCAGGCCGGACCGGCCAGGCGCCGGCTGCTCGCCGCACTGACGGCCACGTTCCTCGCCCTGCCCGGCGTCACCGCGCTCACGACGACCGCGCGAGCGGCCGACGCGGACATCCTGCGCAACGGGGGCTTCGAGGCGGGCCTCGACGGCTGGACCTGCTCGGGATCCGGTACGACGGTGAAGTCCCCTGTCCGCAGCGGCAGTTCGGCGTTGCAGGCGACCCCGGCCGGCAGCGACAACGCCCAGTGCACCCAGACGGTGTCGGTCCAGCCGAACTCCCAGTACACGCTGAGCGGTTACGTCCGCGGCTCCTACGTCTACCTGGGCGCGAGCGGCACCGGCACCACCGACGTCTCCACCTGGACCCAGTCCGCCCCCGACTGGCAGCAGCTCACCACCACCTTCCGCACCGGCGCGCAGACCACCAAGGTCACGGTCTACACCCACGGCTGGTACGGCACGGGCGCCTACAACGCCGACGACCTCTCGCTCGTCGGCCCGGGCGGCAGCACCGGCCAGCAGCCGCCCGTCGCTCCCACGGGTCTGAAGACCGGCACCGTCACCTCGACCAGCGTGGCACTGTCCTGGTCCCCGGTGGCCGACGCCACGGGCTACACGGTCTACCGCGACGGCACGAAGGCCCAGACGGTGACCGGCGCGTCCGCCACGATCACCGGTCTGTCGCCCTCGACCACGTACGGCTTCCAGGTCGCGGCGGTGAACGCCGCGGGCGAGTCGGCGAAGTCGGCGACGGTGACCGCGAAGACGGCCGCGGACTCGGGCGGCCCGGGCGGCGGCACCACGGACCTCCCGCCGCACGCCCTGGTCGGCTACCTGCACGCGAGCTTCGCCAACGGCTCCGGTTACAGCCGCATGGCCGACGTCCCCGGCAGCTGGGACGTCATCGACCTGGCCTTCGGCGAGCCGACGTCGGTCACTTCGGGCGACATCCGATTCAACCGCTGCCCGGTCACCGAGTGCCCGAACGTCGAGAGCGACGCCGAGTTCAAGGCGGCCATCAAGGCCAAGCAGGCGGCCGGCAAGAAGGTCCTGATCTCCATCGGCGGCCAGAACGGCCAGGTGCAGCTGACCACGACGGCGGCCAGGGACATGTTCGTCTCGTCCGTCTCGCGGATCATCGACGAATACGGCCTCGACGGCCTCGACATCGACTTCGAGGGCCACTCCCTGTCCCTCAACGCGAACGACACGGACTTCCGGAACCCGACCACGCCCGTGGTGGTGAACCTGATCTCGGCCCTGAAGACCCTGAAGGCGAAGTACGGCGCCAAGTTCGTCCTGACCATGGCCCCGGAGACCTTCTTCGTGCAGATGGGCTACCAGTACTACGGCACGGGCAAGTGGGGCGGCCAGGACCCGCGCTGCGGCGCCTACCTCCCGGTGATCCACGCCCTCCGCGACGACCTGACCCTGCTCCACGTCCAGGACTACAACTCGGGCCCGATCATGGGCCTGGACAACCAGTACCACTCCATGGGCGGCGCGGACTTCCACATCGCCATGACCGACATGCTCCTGACCGGCTTCCCGGTGGCCGGCGACGCGGCGAACGTCTTCCCGCCGCTGCGCCCCGACCAGGTCGCCATCGGCATGCCGGCGTCCACCAACGCGGGCAACGGCTTCGTCGCCCCGTCGGAGGTCACCAAGGCCCTGGACTGTTTGACCAAGAAGACGAACTGCGGCTCCACCACCACCCACGGCACCTGGCCGGCCCTGCGCGGCCTGATGACGTGGTCGGTCAACTGGGACCGGTTCGGGAACTGGCAGTTCCAGAACACCTTCGACGGGTACTTCGGGCGCGGCCGCTGAGCCGTGAGCCGGTTCACTCCAACGAGCGGTCACAAACCGCGTAATGGCTGATGAGATACCTCCCTCTCCCTGGTGACGCGGCCCGCGTCCACGAACGATGAGGGAGGTCTTCTCATGACTGGGGCGAAGACGGAGGTCGCCTGGCTGGCATCGGTCGCGCCGGACCCCGAGGCCTGCCGCTGGGAGTGGGAGCGCAACCCCCGGGGGACCGCCCTGCTGCCCGCGGGCAAGGCCTGGGACGTCCTGATCCTGCGCGGGGCGCTCGGCTGTCCGACGCTCGACGTCCTGACCCGTTTCCTCGACCGGCCAGGGCCGGTGCTGGCCGACTTCGGGGACGAGCGCACCGGCTTCTTCGTGCCGCCGGGCACCGCGGCCCGCTGGCTCGGCACCGGTATCCGCACCGCGGGGCCCGGCACCTGGATCGTCGTGCCGTATCCGGGGCGGAGCACCGGCAGGGTTCGCTGGCTGGTCACCCCGGACGGCTCGGGCACCCTCACCGACCCGGCACTGCTGGAACTGGCGATGCACGAGGCGGCCGCGGCCCTGGCCCTCGAGGAGGAGGGCTGACACGGGGAGCCGACCCGGACACGCGGATGGGATGCCAGTGCTAGGGGGCGGCGTCAGTGGTCACGGCGGCGCCGATCAGCAGCCACAGCGCGGAGAGCAGCACGGAAGCCAGGCACCAACTGGCCACGACGTCCAGTGGCCAGTGGTAGCCGCGCCGCACCAGCCCGAAGGAGGCGCCCAACACGAGCGCGGTGGACACCGCCACGACGGTCCGGCGGGCGGCGGCCGTGCGCAGCCACGGCAGAAGCACGAGCGCCGCGGCACCGTAGGCGACGGCGGCGGTGGCCGCGTGCCCCGACGGGAAGTACCCGGTACCGGGCGGCATGACCGCGGTACCGGGCCGGGCCGTCCAGGCCTTCAACGGCACGACGAGTGCCGGGAGCAGGGCCATCGGCACGGCTGCCGCGAGGGGCGCGAGCCACCAGCGCTCCGCGCCGGCGGCGCGTCCCCGCCAGGCCGTGTGGATCAGGACGGCCAGGAGTACGGGTACCGCGATCTGCACCTGGCCCAGATCGGAGAGCAGCTGGGAGAGGCGGTCCGGGTGCAGCAGGACGTGACTGACCTCCCGGTCCGCGCCCAGCAGCGGGCCGCCCGCCCGCACCTGCCAGGTGATCAGTGCGAACAGGAGGGCCGGGACGACGAGCAGGAACACCACGAACACCACGGGGCACAGCTTCGCAGGCAGGGCGAGTGAGCCCGGACCCGGGCCGGTCGGTCCCGGTCGATGCCGGCCGGTCCCGGAGACACCGAAGGGCCGGCGCACAAGGGGGGGATGTGCGCCGGCCCGGCGGGGACGGCCGTCCCATCTGTCTGCGACCGTCCGGATCGGAAGGCCGCGCGCCCCGGGGGGTTTGGGGCGGGCGACTGTCCGATCATTGAGGAGAACCGGAACCCGTGGGTTCCGGGTGTGTGCGCGAGGCACGACCAGGTCGAAGCTGGGGAGGCTACGGCCTGAGGCCGCCCACAGTCCCCTGTGGGCGGGTGTATCTCTCATCCGGGAAGAACCTACGGCAGCCGGTGGGCGGAGGACAGCGGGAACGGCGTCCTGCCATCCACCTCGCACACCTTCTTCACACGCTCTGCCGCCGGCTGCGCCAGGCGTGCATATCCGCCGCTCAGATGCGCGTGAACGCCTGCTCGATGATGTCGAGGCCCTCGCTCAGCAGGTCCTCGCCGATGACGAGCGGGGGCAGGAAGCGCAGCACGTTGCCGTAGGTGCCGCAGCTCAGGACGAGCAGGCCCTCGGCGTGGCAGGCCTTGACGAGCGCGGCCGTCGCCTCCGGGTTCGGCTCCTTGGTGCCACGGTCCTTGACCAGCTCGATGGCGATCATCGCGCCGCGGCCGCGGACGTCGCCGATGATGTCGAACTTGTCCTGCATCGCGGTGAGGCGGGCCTTCATGACCTCCTCGATCCGCTTCGCCTTGGCGTTGAGGTCGAGTTCCTTCATGGTCTCGATCGCGCCGAGCGCGCCCGCGCAGGCCACCGGGTTGCCGCCGTAGGTGCCGCCGAGGCCGCCCGCGTGCGCGGCGTCCATGATCTCGGCGCGGCCGGTGACGGCGGCCAGCGGCAGGCCGCCGGCGATGCCCTTGGCGGTGGTGATCAGGTCCGGGACGATGCCCTCGTCCTCGCAGGCGAACCACTGGCCGGTGCGGCAGAAACCGGCCTGGATCTCGTCGGCGACGAACACGATGCCGTTGTCGGCGGCGAACTGGCGGATCGCGGGCAGGAAGCCCTTGGCCGGCTCGATGAAGCCGCCCTCGCCGAGCACCGGCTCGATGATGATCGCGGCCACGTTGTCCGCGCCGACCTGCTTGGTGATCTGGTCGATGGCCTGCTTGGCGGCCTCGGGGCCCGCGTTCTCCGGGCCGGTCGGCCAGCGGTAGCCGTAGGCCACCGGCACCCGGTAGACCTCGGGCGCGAACGGGCCGAAGCCGTGCTTGTACGGCATGTTCTTCGCCGTCAGCGCCATGGTGAGGTTGGTGCGGCCGTGGTAGCCGTGGTCGAAGACGACGACGGCCTGGCGCTTGGTGTACGCGCGGGCGATCTTGACGGCGTTCTCGACGGCCTCGGCGCCCGAGTTGAACAGCGCGGACTTCTTGGCGTGGTCACCCGGCGTGAGCTCGGCCAGCGCCTCGGCGACGGCCACGTAGCCCTCGTACGGCGTGACCATGAAACAGGTGTGGGTGAAGTCGGCGAGCTGCGCGGAGGCACGGCGTACGACGGCCTCGGCGGACGCGCCGACCGAGGTCACCGCGATGCCGGAGCCGAAGTCGATGATGCGGTTGCCGTCGACGTCCTCGATGATGCCGCCGCCGGCACGCGTGACGAAGACCGGCAGCGTGGAGCCCACGCCCTGCGCGACCACAGCGGTCCGGCGGGCCTGCAGCTCCTGCGACTTCGGGCCGGGGATGGCGGTGACGACGCGGCGCTCCTGCTCAAGTGCGGTCATGGGGGCTCCCTGATGAGATCTTGCGTACGGCGGCGTTTTTCGGACGCTTTTCCTTCTTTTCTCGCAGGTTAGGGCGGCGAGGAGGACGTGGGCATGCTCCATGTGGGCGTTGTCGGCGCCCGCGGTTGTCCGCGGTGGACATAGGAGGGACGCGGGCCGGAAAACGCGGGCGCCGGCGCCGTGACCTGCGGCGTGCCGCGCAATCGGTGAACTCCCCTTGCGCGGGCGTTAGATTGACTCGCTGATGGTGGACGGAACGGCTGGTCAGGGGGCAAGGGCGATGGACGACGGGACGCAGGACGCCCGGGGTACGCACGCGAACCCCGTGCCACGCCCGGCGATGCCGCGGGACGCTCCCACGACACCACCCCGGCCGAGCAGCCCCCCGGCGCCCGGCGCCTACGAGCAGTATCCCCACGAGGGACCTGGGCACGGGCGGCTCCCCGAACGGCGGCCGGGCGTCGCCGAGTGGCTCGACACCCCCCGCCCGGCCGCCGCGCCCGGCGTCTGGCGCTTCGGGCACCGCCCGCCCAAGGCCGTGAGGACGCCGGACCGGTTGCCGTCGATCACGGTCGTCGGGCTGCTGATCCCGCTGGTCGTGGCCCTGCTGGTGTGGTCGCTGTGGCGGCAGGGCGCGCTGCCGTACCAGTGGGCGCCGCTGAAACTGTTCACCCCGGACGACTGGTGGTGGGGCGGGACCGTGTCCCCCAAGGGGACGCAGGGCCGCGAGGCCATGGTGGTCTACGACGGTGTGTTCTTCGCCGTGCTCGTCTACGCCGCCGGACGGCTGGGCAGCTGGTCCGACGTCGTACGGCACTTCGTCGGCCGCCGCCCGCAGCCCGCGCGGGCCCTGTTCGCCGCCGCCGGCGCCCTGATCGCGCTCAGCCTCGTTTTCCCCGGCGCCTTCCCGGGTGTCGGCTGGGACCCCCTGCCGGTCGTCGACCCCGTCTTCTCCCTGATCGTCCTCGTCTCGGGCGGTTACGGCCTGTTCGCCTCCCAGCTGTTCACCGACGCCCTGTACGCGCTCATCACCCTCCTTGTCGTCTGGCCGTTCGCCCGGGTCGGCGCCTGGTGGGCGTACGCCGGGGAACTCGCCGCACGCCGCCGGGCGGCCGCGGACCCCGTCGCCCCGCCCGCGGCGGACCTGCCACGTTCGCAGTGGCCCGGACCGCGCCACGCCGGGCAGTACCAGGCGGCCGACCTGCTGGCCGCCGAGGTGGCCGCCGGCCGGATGAACGACGTGGACTGCGCCCGTATCGAGCGGGCGTGGGAGGCGGCCCGGCGGGAGGCACGCCCGGCCGCCTTCACCGAGACCGTGCTGCGGCAGGGCGCCGCCGCCTGGACGCACCCCTCCGGGGCGCGCGACCTGCCGGGCCGCACCGCCCGTCACGACCTGCTGGAGGGGCAGGTGCGCATCGGACGGTGGGCGGGGGAGCGGACCCCGCGCGACTACGAGGGGGCGGGTGCCGCCCTCGGCGCCGAGACACTCGGCACCTCGCTGCTGCTGGTGGGGCCGTCCGGGTCCGGGAAGACCCGCCACGTCACCGGGCCGGTCACCGAGGCGCTCACCCTCCAGGCCCTCACCGGAGCGTGCGCGGTGGTCGCCGTCTGTGCCGCCGGGACCCCGCTCGGCCCGGACTCCGCGTACGACGTGGTGGTCCGGATCGGCGACCCCGCCTCCGTCCACGACCTCGACCCGTACGCCGGGTCCGACGATCCCGACGAAGCCGCCGCCTTCCTGGCCGAGGCCCTGGTCGGCGACCTGGACACCGTCGGCGGTCGGAGCGCCGCCACCGCGCTCGCCCAGCTGCTCGGCCCCTACCGGGCGGCGCACGGGCACTTCCCGCCGCTGCCGGCGCTGCGCGAACTGCTGGAGGGCGATCCGGGGGCGCTGGCGTCCCTGCGGGCGGCGCTGCCGGCGGACGAGCACGCCGTGATGCGGCGCGAACTCGACGCCCGGATGCGGCAGTCCGGCTCCGCGGCCGACGCCGGACCGGCCCTCGCGGACCGGCTCGCGCTCCTGGACCGGCCGGCCTTCGCCGAGTTCTTCGGCGCGGCGGGGCCCGGCGGCCGGCCCTTCTCGCTGCGCGCGGTGGCCCACCATCCGCTGCGGGTCCGCGTCGACCTGCCCGAACGCGGACACGAGGAGGCGTCCCGGCTGATCACCCGGCTGGTCCTGGCCCAGTTCCACACCGTCGTACGGGACACCCGGCGCCCCCACTTCGCCTGTCTGGTCCTCGACGACGCCACCGGGGCCGTCACGGCCGAGTCGGTGCGCCGCGTCCAGGGGCTGCGCTCCCAGAACGCCGGCGTCGTCCTGGCGCTCCGGTCGGTCGCCGACGTGCCCGAGGCGCTGCACGGTCCGCTGCTGGGGGCCGTCGGCTGCCGTATGGCGCTCGCCGGCGTGACGACCTGGGACGGCAGCCGGTTCGCGCAGGCATGGGGGACCGAATGGGTGGAGACCAAGGAGGTGGCCAAGCACACCGTCTTCGCCCACCAGCCGATGACCCGCGCCATTCACGCCCTGCGCAAGCTGGTGACCGGACGGGCCGTGACCACGGACGCCGTGACGACCCGGCAGGTGGAGCGGGAGCGCTGGTCCGCCTCCCAGCTGGCCCACGAGGTCCCGCCCGGGCACGCGGTGCTGTCGCTGACCGGTGTCCGGGGCGAGCACGCGCCGCCGTTGCTGGTGGATCTGCGGGGCTGAAGGAGCGGGGGGCGAACGCGGCGGGTGTGCGTACGGCCGTAACGCGTTGACCGTACGGTGAGGCAGAATCGGCATAGGCCGTTCATACGTGACGTCCAAAAGATCACAATGATCATCCGATCTCCGCAGAACCTCCGCACAAGAAGCCGTAGAAGCACCCCGTAGAAGCACCCCGCAGACCAGAAGGCCTCATGCCCCCGACGCTCGCCTCGCTCGTCCACCACTCCGCGCTCAAGCTGACCGTGCGCGCGGGCGGGGACCGCCTGGACGTACCCGTCCGCTGGGCCCACGTCAGCGAGCTCGCCGACCCCGTGCCGTACATGGAGGGCGGGGAGCTGCTGCTGATCACCGCGCTCAAGCTGGACGCGGAGAATCCCGACGCCATGCGCCGCTATGTGAAGCGGCTGGCCAAGGCCGGGGTCGTCGGGCTCGGCTTCGCCGTCGGGGTCAACTACGAGGACATCCCCGCGGCGCTCGTCGACGCCGCCGAGGAGGAGGGGCTGCCGCTGCTCGAGGTGCCCCGCCGCACCCCGTTCCTCGCCATCAGCAAGGCGGTCTCGGCGGCCATCGCGGCCGACCAGTACCGGGCGGTCACGGCCGGGTTCGCCGCCCAGCGGGAACTGACCAAGCAGGCCCTGAACGCCGGACCGGAGGGGCTGCTCGCGGCGCTCGCCGCCCAGGTGGACGGCTGGACGGCGCTCTACGACGCCTCGGGCGCCGTCGTCGCCGCGGCGCCCGAGTGGGCCGCACGCCGCGCCGAACGGCTCACGGCCGACATCGAGCGGCTGCGCGACCGGCCGGCCCCCGCGTCCGCCGTGGTCGGCGGACCCGAGACCGAGGACCGCGTCGAACTGCACTCGATCGGCACCGGCCGCCGCCCGCGCGCCGCCCTCGCCGTCGGCACGGCCGCCACCCTCGGCACCGCCGAGCGGTACGCCGTCCACTCCGCCGTGGCCCTGCTGACGCTCACCACGGAACGCTCGCGCTCGCTGCACGCCGCCGAACAGCGGATCGGCGCCGCCGTGCTGCGCATGCTCCTCGCCGGGCAGCCCGACCACGCCCGCGCGGTGGCCGGCGACCTGTACGGCGGCCTGCTGGACGCCCCCTTCCGCATGATCGTCGCCGAGTCCGCCTCGGCGTCCGCCGCACGGGCGCACGCCGGTGCCCACGCGCGCGTGCAGTCCGCCGCACCCTCCCCGGCCGCCGTGCTGGCCGCCGCCGGCACCGGCGCCGACCCGCTCGCCGTGCTGGCCGAGGTCGTGGAGGCGGCCGCCGCCAGGTCGGGGGAGACGGTGCTGGTGGTGCCCGACGGGGAGCGCCTGGTGGTGCTGGCCGCCGACGGGGGCGCGGCGGTGGCGGTGTGCGGCCAGTACGCCGCGGCGCTGGAGGCGGCGCGGGCCGAGAACATGCGCGAGCAGTCGGGCGGTGAGGAGGGCGAACTGGTCGTCGGGCTGTCCGGGCCCGCCGGGCCCATCGCGGCCGCCGCCGCGTACAAGCAGGCCGAACAGGCGCTGTCGGTGGCGCGCAGGCGCGGACGGGTGCTCGTCGAGCATGACCAGCTCGCCTCCGGATCGGTGCTGCCGCTGCTGGCGGACGACGCCGTCAGGGCGTTCGCGGACGGGCTGCTGCGCGCGCTGTACGAGCACGACGCGACGGGACGCGGCGATCTGGTGGCCTCGCTGCGGGCCTGGCTGTCCCGGCACGGCCAGTGGGACGCGGCCGCCGCCGACCTCGGCGTCCACCGGCACACCCTGCGCTACCGCATGCGCCGGGTCGAGGAGATCCTCGGCCGTTCCCTGGACGATCCGGACGTGCGAATGGAGCTGTGGCTGGCGCTGAAGGCCACCTCCACGGAGTAGGGATCCCGCCGGACATCGGGCCGGACACCGCTCGTACGCCAATCCGGCGCACCCCCGCCCCGCACTGCTACGACTCGGACAAACGACCCCGGGCCGCCCCCGCCCTACCGTGGACGACGAAAGCCAAGTACATCTCCTACGCGGAAGGGCCGGGACTCCTTGATGACTTCCACCCACGCCTTCTGGCTCGCCGGCCGCCGGGTCACCGGCGAGGACACCTTCGACGTCACCAACCCGTGGGACGGCCGGCTGGTGGGCAAGGTCGGCGTGCCGACCGACGCCCAGGTCGAGGAGGCCGTGGCCGCCGCGTACGCCGTGCGGGACGAGTTCGCCGCCACCCCCGCGCACGTGCGGGCCGCCGCCCTCGACCACGTCAGCAAGCGGCTGGTCGAGCGCACCGAGGAGATCGCGCAGCTCATCTCCGCCGAGAACGGCAAGCCGATCAAGTGGGCGCGCGGTGAGGTCGGCCGTGCCGTGTCCGTGTTCCGGTTCGCCGCGGAGGAGGCCCGCCGGTTCAACGGCGGCGACGCCCAGCGCCTGGACACCGACGCCGGCGGCCAGGGCCGCCTCGCCCTCACCCGCCGCTTCCCCAAGGGCGTCGTCCTCGGTATCGCGCCGTTCAACTTCCCGCTGAACCTGTGCGCCCACAAGGTCGCCCCGGCCATCGCCGCCGGCGCGCCGATCATCCTCAAGCCCGCCCCGGCCACCCCGCTGTCCGGGCTGATCCTCGGCGAACTGCTGGCCGAGACCGACCTGCCGGCCGGCTCCTGGTCGATCCTCCCGGTCGCCAACGACAAGATGCCGGCCCTCGTCCAGGACGAGCGCCTGCCGGTCATCTCCTTCACCGGTTCCGAGAAGGTCGGCTACGCGATCATGGACTCGGTGCCGCGCAAGCACTGCACCCTGGAGCTCGGCGGCAACGGCGCGGCCGTCGTCCTCGCCGACTACGCGAGCGACGAGGACCTGGACTGGGCCGCGGGCCGTATCGCGACCTTCTCCAACTACCAGGGCGGCCAGTCCTGCATCTCCGTGCAGCGCGTGATCGCCGACGCCTCGGTCTACGAGCGCCTGCTGCCGCGCATCGTCGCCGCCGTCGAGGCCCAGGTCACCGGAGACCCCTCCGACCCGAAGACCGACGTCGGCCCGCTGGTCAGCGAGGACGCCGCCAAGCGCGTGGAGTCCTGGGTGCAGGAGGCCGTCGAGGCCGGCGCCACCCTGCACGCCGGCGGCAAGCGTGACGGTGCCTCGTACGCCCCGACCGTCCTGAGCGACGTGCCCTCCGAGGTGACGATCTCCTGCGAGGAGGTCTTCGGCCCCGTCCTGACCGTGCAGAAGGTGAACGGCGAGGCCGAGGCCTTCGCCGCCGTCAACGACTCCAAGTACGGCCTCCAGGCAGGCGTGTTCACCCACGACCTGCAGACCGCCTTCCGCGCCCACCGCGCCCTGGAGGTCGGCGGCGTGGTCGTCGGCGACGTCCCCTCCTACCGCGCCGACCAGATGCCGTACGGCGGCGTCAAGCAGTCCGGCGTGGGCCGCGAGGGCGTCAAGTTCGCGATGGACGACTACACCTACGAGCGCGTCCTGGTCCTGACCGGCCTCGCCCTGTAGGCCTCACGGTCCGCCGACCGACGACGGCCGGAGCCCGCTGTGCGGGGGCTCCGGCCGTCGTCGTATGCCCGTGCGCTGACGGAGGAGGGTGGGACGGGGACCGGCGACCGGACCGGCGGACCGTCTTCCCGGCCGTCGCCGCCGCCACCGGCACCGAAGGCGGCGACCAGAGAAAACGTGCAGAACGACCTGAGGGCCACGCCGTTAGACTCATTGGAAAGCGGCCGATCAACCTCCCTCGGACAGGAAGCACCAGGGGTGCCCAACACACTGCAGGAAATGATCAAGAACAAGCTGGACCAAAAGGGATGGTCCTACAGCGATGTGGCGCGCCGGGGCGGCATCTCTCGCTCGACTGTTCACCATCTGGCGACGTCGGCGAAGCTGGCGCAGATGCCTCAGCAGACCACGCTGGAGGGTCTGGCCAGAGGCCTGGGCATACCGGTGGCACCCGTGCTGCGCGCGGCGGCCGAGGCCGCAGGTGTCAATGTCTACTTCGAGAACGCGCCCGAGATCGCGGATCCGGAGGTGGAGATCCTCATCGCGAGCGTGCAGAAGCTCAGTCCCACGGCCCGCCGGCATGTGGCTGTGCTCGTCGAGTCCTTGCTGCAGGCGGGGGAGTCCTAGAGCAGGGTGGATCATCCTGGAGCAGGGTGGATCAAAACCGCCCCATTCCTGCCGTTTTGATCCAGTCGATCAGTGTCCGCACTGTTGCGTAGTCGAGTTCTGCCACCCTGACAATCGCCTGCAAGCCGTTGGGATCCATCGGCACGCACGCCGCATCCAGGGCGCAGTACAGCAGCACTTGATGGGCCTGCGTCGCCGAAAGAGGCCTTCCTGCATCCATTCCGGCTCTTAATTCTTCGGCGATTGGCAGGGGTGGTGTGACGTCCATGTCTCCAGACTTTTCTCGAGTCTTCCCGGATCATCCTCTTCGTTGTGGTCCGTGAGTTCGCGGCGCATTCTTTCCCAGAACGCCTCGACCAGCGCGTGTTCGTACCAATCGCCGATGGTCCCAGGAGCAGGTCCGTGCCTCAGGGCCTGCGCACGCTCGGTGAAACAGCATCCGGCAAGGATGCCTTTGGCGGTGTCAGCTGTCTGCTCCATGGCGGCCTCGTGGGAAATCGCCTTGTCGAGGGCGCGATCAATGAGCGAGGCGCTTGCCTCGGGGGCCGCGCTCCAGCTCACCAGGTGATGCGATGCCGAGTCGAGGACGACGGCGGCGGACACGGCGCCCTTCGGTGTTCTGTAGGTGAAGACGTCGACGACCCAGCGCCGGCTGGAAACCTCGGAGACGGCGGGCGGCGCGCCCTCGTGCAGCCTGCCGGCCCTGCCGCGGATGCCGGCCTGAACCATGAGAAGTTCCACCGTTCCATGGCTGACGTTGATGCCGTAGCGGCGGCCGAGCTCCTGCCGGATGCGGCGGTAGCCGAAGGTCGAACCGGATGAGCCGTAGATGTCGAGAATGATCCGGGTCAGCCAGGCGTGCCGCAGTGATCGAGCCGACGGAACGCGGTCACGCCACGCGTAGTAGCCGGACTCCGAGACGCCGAGCAGCTCAATGATTCCGCGTGCCGGGAAGCCCTCTTCCGCCATCGCGGAAATCACTTCGTATCGTCTTTTGGGGGCACCACTTCCATCATGAGGTCAATGGCTTTCCGGCATGCCGCGATCTCGCCCTCCAGCTTTTCGATGCGAGCCTGCGCCTGCTTCGGCTTGGACGGAGACATGAGATGAGCGCCGCTCACGGGACCTCGCTTCCTGACCGTGATTTCAGCACTCAGGGCTGCGGTGGGAGTCCACAGCCCTGAGCGTATTGCGGGACCTACCGGACGTAGCGGTGCATGGTCACGGTCGGTGCGAAGTCGGCCGACGAGTCGCTGCCGCTGCCCCGTGGCGCGCGGGCCGCCTCACGGTCGAGGACCGTTTTCACCCTGCGGGCCAGCTCGTCCGCCTGCTGCGTGACCTGGGAGATCGGCAGACGAGACGACTTGAGGGCCTCGACCTGGTGGTTGATCGAGTCGAGCTCGCCGCGGCCTTCGCGGCTGAGGCTGAATCCCCGTGGCGTGGCCACGATGAACTGGTATGCCCCGGAGAACGTCTCGCACGCCGGGCAGTGATCGTTGACGCCCCTGCTGATGTTGGAGGCGTTGATGAGACGCGCGTTTCGGCCGGCCGTGGTGACGATCTGGTAGGAGAGGGCGATCGAACGGCAGGGGGCGTCGATGGAGCAGCCCGTCGACACCGCCGTAGCCCGGTTGTTCGCCGTGACGGCGACGGACGAGCCGTATTCGTGGATCTTGAAGGATTCGTCGAACTGGTTCCTGTGGGCCCTGTTGGCATGGCTCTGCGCCATGTCGACCGCGATGGCGACGCTCTGGGAGAAGCGGGAACCGCCGGGGCTGGCACCCGCCGAGGTGGTACTGGCCGTCACGGCGAGTCCGGCGGTCGCGGCGATGCTGAGGCCGATCGCTGTTTTGGAGGAGGTCTTGGGACGAGGCTTGCGGTGGTTCATCGTTCTCTCCTGCGGATGAGGTGGTGTGCGGGGTCAGAAAGGGCTGGGGCCGGATGGGGCCGTCGCGGAGGGTGAGGGGGATGCGGTGACGGACTCGGAGGGAGGGGGAGAGGGGGATGCGGAGGTCGTCCGGCTCTCGGAAGGGTGTGGGGACGGCGTGGTGGGGGTGCTGCCCGCCGGTGTGCTCGGGGTGGGGCCGGCCTCCGCCGTGGTTGCGGCCGGTGTGCCGGAGCGAGGCGCCGGGGCGGTTGCCGAGGGGGCGGGCGGGGCCGCCGCGGAGTGGGATGGAACGGTCCGGGGCGACGAGGTGCTGCTGCGTCGGGTGATGCGCTTCTCCGGCGTGGTGCCGGCAGGGTGGCCCGCCTGGGAGCCCGTGGGGGTGGGGCGCGGGGCTCGAGCGGTGGGCACACCGGGTTGCAGGACGGGAGTGACCGGGGCTGATTCGGGAAGTGGCTTGGGCGCGAGTCCCTGCACCCAGGCGGTTCCGAGAACGGCGCAGCCGGCGACGACCGCGGCTGCCAGCACGAGACGCATGCCCGGCTTTCCCTCCGTCGCTCTCATGGCGGCGCGGTACAGACGGGCCGCCAGCCGGCCTGCGAGATAGGCGCCTCCTGCCATCGGGCAGAGCAGCATGAGCGTGCCGATGACTCCGACCAGCCCGGCAGCCAACTGCCCTGCCGTGAAAGCCGAGTACGTGCCGAGGCATTGGGCCGAAAGACTGCGCAGTGCGGTGGCCAGGAGGCGTGGAAGGTTCCACAGGGCGTACGCGGCTTCTGCCAGGAGCAGGGGAACCATGGTCAGGACCCACACCGTCACGATGATCCGGGCGGAGCGCTTGAGGTCGGCCGCACCCGCGACGGCGCGTCTCCGTCCGGGCAGCATGCTCAACAGGATGGGCTTGACCTTGCCGTACAGGTCGGGAACACCGGCCAGATCGCCGAGGATGTAGTAGCCGTCGAGCCGCACCGCCGGCACCAGTTGTTCGAGGATCTCGAAGTGCGTGAGGTAGACCGCGGCAAGGAAGAAGGACTGGCCCGTGAGAAGGTAGCCCGCGGTGAGGGCCAGCATGAAGATGACGTTGAAATACACGCCCCCCAGTCCGGTACGCAGGCGGCCGGTCTTCCCGATCCGGTACACGTCGGTGACGTCCGTGTACATGGATGGCCAGATCAGGAAGATGCCGCATCCGATCTTTCCGGGTACGCCCCCGCTGTACCGGCAGGCCGACGCGTGCCCGAACTCGTGAAAGACGAGGGAGGCGACCGTCAGCGCGAAGAGGATGAGCATCCACAGCGGCTGTTCGAGCACTTGCAGCACGGGCGTGATGGCTCCGTGAACACCGAAGAGCCAGATGTCCATGGCCGCGGTGCCTGCGAGCGTCAACGCCACGACGAGTGGCCGGTGCAGCCAGGAGAGCGCGGCGGCGATGCGGGCCACTTGCGCCTCATGGAAGATCACTTTGTGGCCGCGGAGGGCGAGGAGCAGGTCCGAGCGAGGGGCCGAGGGCTCCTCCGGCAGGTCTCCGAAGGGGACCGTGATACCGAGGGGAGTGAGCTTTCGCTCCACCAGGTGGACGACGTTCTCCGTGGTGACTTCAGCCCCGTAGCGCCCGCTCACCCGATGGGAAATCGCTTCGGCGTCGCGTACGCCGTCGATGGAGCTCACGACGAGGTACAGCAGGCGCGACAGCTGGATTACCTGACCGTCACCTCGGCGGACAATGTACTTGCGCTCGGTGAAGCCGGATCCCTGGTATTCCCCGAGGGTCTGCAAGCCGTGGCTCAGCCGGGGAACGGGCGCGGCGCTCCACGGCATGAAGGGGCCGGCGGCCTTGGTGTGCATCGAGTGGGTGAATGAGTCCGGCATGCCGTTGACGGCCGCCTCCTGTGGGAAACCGTCCCAGGGATGCGGAACCTGAACATCCAGCGTTCTGAAGCCGCTGTGTTCTTCGGACGCCGTCATTCTCTTCTCCAAGGCGCGTCTGATGTTCTGACGAATGGTCACAGCACTGGACAACAGGCGTGCCGTATGCGATACCGGGCGTGGAGCGGGTGCAGGGCCAAGTCCGTCGACCTGGCCCTGCACACCGCCCGCGGGTGTTACTGCTGAATGCTGATGGCCTGCTGCGCCTCGGACTGGGCGACGGCCCAGGGCGAGCACTGGTTCAGCGCGGCCGACTCGTTGTGAGCGTCCACGTGCGCGGCCTTCTTGGTGATGCTGGTCATCTTGGTGAAGTTGAACGAGAACTTCCCCAGCGCCTCCCGGCCGGGCAGCAGTTCCGCGGTCTCGGCCTCGAGCTGGTCCATGTTCATGGGGACACCTTTCATTGAAGGGTTGTTGAGGGGATCTGGCGGCAGAAATCCGGCAGCCGGGTCATGCGGAAACCCCGCTGTGGAGCCTGAGGCGGCGGAACCGCTGGGGAACCAGCAGGCACACACCGACCGCGCCGTCCAGAGACTCCGAACGGTTTGTCCGGAGGCTCCGGACAGTAGCGGAAGCGGAAGCGGGAGTGCAAACCTCCTATATGCGACATGCGTTCAAAAGCGCACGATCGTTCACTTCCGGGTCCCCACTGGAACGGGGGGCGCCGGCACCCCGGCGACTGTGTGCCGGCCTGTACGCGGGCTCCGAGGGGTGGGTGAACTCCGCAAAAGCCGGGGCGGATCAATGGCGGTTGTCGCGCTCCATGGGCGGCGAACCAACAGGTGGCGGGGATTCTGCTCCGTATTTCCACTCCTGGAAATACGGGTCGTTCAAGGGCGGAAATTCCCCTGCGGAAGTCATTGATTCAGTCCGGCGAACTGGTCGGACGGCTAATCTCGCCACGCCCAATAATTCGTCTGGACGGGTGTTTCGGAAAGGCGGGACAGTGCAGCTTCACGCATGCCCGGCAAGGCAGCTGAGCTGCTGCTTCTCTAATCCCGGCCGACTGCCCCCTCGCGTCCGACCGCACACCGGCTTCAGCGGTGGGCCCGGGAATTCGATGTAACGTCGCATGCAGCGGCAGGGAAACAACGAATTCCTGCTGTTCGAAAGGAGAGTAAGTGAAGACCATTGCGAGATCGGTGGCGGTCGCGCTTCTGACTGCCGGCGCCGTCGTGGTGCCCGCCTCCGCAGAGGCGATCGCGGCTCCGTTCCATGCCCCAGCCTCCGCGACGTTGGCGTCCCGCTCGTTCGACCGAGGCGACCACTACAGCCCCTACGGGTACCGCCACGGCTCCGACCTGTGGCGAGACCGTGACTACTGGCGTCATGACAACTACCGGTACCGGTACTGCGACCGCCACTCCAGGTGGGACCGGGACTGCGACCGGGACTGGCGCTACCAGTCGAACCGATGGGACTGCCTGCCCTACTGGCGCCGCTAGTCCCGCTCCTGTGAAAGGCCGAGCCGCCCGCCGTCGAACCTTCCGACGGCGGGCGGCTCGCCTTTTGCTGAAGCGGGTGTGATCCCGGAACTCGGCGGTGGAGGGATTCTCCTATTCGTGCCCGGTGCTCATTCGACGGTCAGCCTGTAGACCGTCAGCGCCATTCCATCGACTGAAACGCAGGAATCCATCTGACTTGTTGTCAACCTGGGGATAACCCTGCTGATGGTCTGAAGTTCGGCCGCACTGAGAACGGCGGCAGCGACCTTGATCAGATCGGTCAATGTTGCCTCGGAAACTTCCTGACGCGCGTCACCGGGGAGCAGAATCACCGTCTCACCAGTGCTGCCGCGGATGACAGCGGTCATTGAAGTTCCTCGTACGACGAGCACCTGCTACCCCTCTCGCCAGCGCACCATTTCCGACCCGCTGATGCTGGCGCGGCAGGAGGGAGGGTATCCGGTTCAGCCCAGTGCGACGGCCTCCCAGCCGTCGGCCGCGTCGAGCTCTTCTTGGAGTCTGATCGCGTGGACGATACTCGCGTTGAGTGTCTTGCGAATGATGGGATCGGAGATCCCCCACGCGTTCATGGCCTCGTTCGGGGACAGTGCCGCCTGCGCCGCCTCCCGGCTTGCGGTCCGGGGACCTCGTTGTTCAGGAATGAGGCCGCTGTCCACCAGCACCGCCCGGTGGTCGAGGTTGAGGACCGTTGCCCACTTCGCCAGTTGTGAGGGGAGCGGCAGGGTTCTGCCGTCCAGCGTCCGGCTGATGGTGGTCAGGCTCAGTCCGGTCAGGGCCGCCAGTTGCGCTCGGCCGCCCCTGCGCCGGCGGATGTCGTACCCGGCCGCGGTCGCGGCCGCGGAGAGGTAGGCGCCGACACGCCGTGTTTGAGCCTGTCGCCCGGTCCGGGTCCCCTGATGGAGATCTTCCGTAGTCCGCATGTCCGGAGGGTAGCGCGCATGCATGTAGTTTCACGCTAGTTGCATGCGTGCACCTTTGCAGGTCAAGGGCCTAGATCGGCATTCCTCCAGGCCAACTCGTCGATCTAGTACTTATGTGCGAATAAAAATAGCCTTGCGTCACATCAGCCTGGCAACTTCCATACGTCCGTGCGTGTGGGTTAGCCGCACGGATGCAAGTCCCTTAGGGGGTCTTCTGACCATGCTCCGCCTCCATATGGCCAAGCTCCTGGTGAAGGCCAAGGAGCTTGGTGACGAAAGTGTTGCCGACGTGGCGCAGCGCACCGGTATCAGCAGGTCGACGCTCCACCGGCTCGCGGCCGGGACGAAAGAACCGAGCCTGGCCACGCTCTGGACGCTGCGCGACGCCTACGGGGTCGGGCTCGACACTCTCGTGTACGACGACCCGCTGACCACGCGGCGCACCGCCGTTTCACGCCGGTGGCCGGCGCCCGCTCCAGTCGGACGCCGGCGCGGGTCCGGCTGACGGCCCACGGAGCCCGCGGGGGCGGTCTCTCCTCGTCACCCAGCCCGACACCGTTCCTCCACTCACGATCGGAAGCAGGCTTTGATTTCTCATGCCCAGGCCGTGTCCGGCGGCCTCACAACGAGGGAACCGGCCCTCATCACCCGTGCCCAGCAAGGCGATCCCGAGGCGTTCGGCGAGCTGTACCGGATGTACCACGGCGTCGTCGCCGCGTTCATCGGCCTGCGCGTCAGATCGAACCCGACGCTCGCCGAGGACCTCACCGCCGATGTCTTCATGAAGGCGTGGGCCAAGATCGGCACCTTCCGGTGGACCGGCACATCGATCCGTGCCTGGCTGTGCACGATCGCCCGCAATGTGGTCGCCGACCACTTCAAGGTCGCCGCGACACGGCGTCTGACCTTCGTGGACCAGATCACCCACGTGTGGGACGCCTGGGTGACCCCGGTGAGCACCGCCGAGGACACGGTCCTGTCCACCCTTGCCGCTGCCGACCTGCACCATGCCCTGTCCGGGATCACACCACGTCAACAGGCCGTCATCCGGCTCCGGTTCCTTCGCGAGCTGTCCGTCAGCGAGACGGCCCGCACCATGGGAACCACCGACGCCGCCGTCAAGACCCTGCAGTGGCGCGCGCTCGACTCCCTCCGCAGGGCCTACGTGGAGGCGGGATCATGACGACCACTCCCGACAGCCGTGGCGACGTCGAGATCGAGCGCGAACTGACCGAGCAGCTGGCGCAGTTGGCCCGCAGGTTCATCGCCGGCCTCCAGGCGCAGGGACGCCTGGTGGAAACGGGCGGCGCCGAGGCCCTCAAACGGCTTCAGGACCAGGACGAAGCGCAGCGCGGCCTGCCCGGGACGGACCAGCCGGCCGCCGACGTCCCCGAACCCGTCGCCGGCCCGAAGCCGCCCGCCCCGGCACTCCGTGGCGCGATCTCCCCGCCCGGCACCGGCCTTGACGCGCCGCCGGCGTCCGACACCTCGGCAAGTGTGCCGCAGCCGGCCGTCGTGCCCGTCGCCGAGCAGATCCCCGCGATCAGGCCCGCCGCCGCTCGGACCACGGGCACCGAGGAGCAGGGCGCGGCCGACTGGACGCCGGCGCAGGCCCGTACCGCCGCCGTGGCCGCCAAGCTGCGGGCCGAGAACGAAGGCCGGCTCGAGACCACGCACATCACCTGGGACCACGAGCGCGTCGTCATCCACATCCACGCCCTCTCGCTCGACCACTGGGAGTACTGGCTGACCGCCATCGGCGCGGCGCTCGACGCTCCCACCCACCGCGCCGGATGGGCCCAGACCGCCGCCGGACAGATCGACGCCGTCGACGTTCACCTCACCGCGTACCAAGTGCCGCACCTCCTCGACAAAGCCGTGGAGGCCGCCGGCGAGCCGTTCTTTCTGGGAGGCCGCGTCTACGACCTCGCCCGCGGCCAGGTCGACCGGCACGGCCAGGTGTGGAGCTGCCTCGGCCAACGCCGGGAGGACGGCATGCCGCTGCTGACCCTCTGCGGCACCAGCGGCCCTCCTTACCCGCTCACCTCGATCGTCACGGCCAACGGCCCCCTCTCCGCCGTTGAGACGCAGACCGCCGCAGCCTCGTCCCCGGACGCCGAAGACATCCGGTGAACACCGACCCCGATCACGGTGAGCCGCGTCCAGGGGACTCACCTGGCCGGGACGGGCCGGGACGGGTCGTTCTCAACTCGTGAAGCCGATCCGCACTCGTGAAGCCGATCCGCGCGAGGCGCAGGGGGCCGCGCAGCCCGAGGCGCAGATCGTGTACGCCGGCGGCGGTGGCCGGGGCGGTGAGGGTGGTGTAGTCGTACGCGTCCGACGTGGGGGTGTCCAGGACGACGGACGCGATTACCGGGCCGCCGTCCAGGGAGAGTTCGACGGTGCCCTCGCCCGCCACCTCGACGCTCACCCGTGTCACGCCCGTACCGAAGTCGCATTCGCGGTAGAGGAGTTCGCCCGGCCTGCCGGGAGCGGGTGTCACCGCGTCGCCCGTCGTCCTCGTCCGGTCGACGATCTCGATGCCCGACTGCTCGTCGAAGCCGGCGGCGTCCAGGCCGTGTTCCAGGACCGGGCGCGGCGTGCCGGGCTCGCCGTCGAGGGTGAGGGTGGTGCGGAGGCGGACGTCCTCGCTGGAGGCGCCGACGAGGAGGTCGTACGGGCCTGGTTCCAGACGCCGGCGCCCCTGTGACACGTCCCAGAACTCCATTTCGGAGAGGGGGACTTCGAAGGTCAGGTCCGCCCTTTCGCCGGGCGCGAGGGTGATGCGGCGGTGGGCGGCCAGTTCCCGGCGCGGGCGCGGGACCGACGGGTCCGCGGCGCAGGTGTAGAGCTGGGCGACCTCGTCCGCGGTGACGCCTCCGTGGTTGGTGACCGTGAAGGACACGCGCACCGTGTCCTGCTCGACCCGGACCGCCAGGTCGCCGTATCCGAACGACGCGTACGACAGCCCGTGTCCGAAGGGGAACAGCGGGGTGCCCTCGAAGTACAGGTACGTCTGGCGGCTGCCGATCACGTCGTAGTCGAACAGGTCCGGCAGGTCGGAGTCGTCCGCGTACCAGGTCTGCGGGAGCCGGCCGGCGGGGGAGGAGTCACCGGCCAGCACCCGGGCCAGGGCGGTGCCCGCCGCCTGGCCGCCGTGGGCGGTCCACAGCACCGCCCGCAGGGGAGCGGGGTCGACCGCGTACGGGTACGCCGAGACCAGCACCAGCGCCGTGTTCCGGTTCGCGGTGCGGGCCGCGCGCAGCAGCCGCTCCTGGTGCTCCGGCAGCCGCAGGGTCGTACGGTCCTGCGTCTCGCGGCCGTTGATGTGCGGGTCGTTGCCCGCCACCACCAGCACCACGTCGGCCGACCGGGCCGCGCGCGCCACCGCCTCCTCCCCGCGCTCGGACACGACCAGCTCGAAGACCTCCGCGGCCTCCGCGCCGTCCGGCCCGTTCTCCTCGGCGATCCTCACGCCGTCGGCGGTGACACGGACGTGGCGACCGGTCCCGATGTGCCGCAGGAGGTGCCCGCCGCCGTGCGGTTCGAGGCGGAACGTCTCCTGCACCACCCAGCCGCCGGGCTGGTCGGCCGAGGCGCGCACACAGCCGTCGTCGGCCACCGAGAGGTAGTGGCCGTCCGGTGCGCGCAGGGTCAGGACGCCCTCGCCCCAGTCCATCAGGGACAGTACGGTGCCGGTGGCGTCGGTGGTGAGCGGCGGCAGGTCGGTGCGGCCGGCGAGCAGGGCCGGGTCCAGGGCCCCCTCCGCGCCGCGCGCCGGACCCTCGGCCTTCCCGGGCGGCACGTGCAGGAAGCGGCCGTCGGCCGTGCGCAGCCGCACCTGGTCCACCCCCTCCGCGAACTCGACGCGCTCGGCACCCAACCGCTCGTACAGACCCTCCAGCGGTGTGGACCGGCGCAGCAGCGTCCCGCTGTACCAGTCGAGCTTGCACTCG
The DNA here is from genome assembly GCF_053598035.1 of Streptomyces sp. NPDC001204. NCBI lineage: Bacteria > Bacillati > Actinomycetota > Actinomycetes > Kitasatosporales > Streptomycetaceae > Streptomyces > Streptomyces sp. NPDC001204. Next base: position 284,459 of record NZ_JBSFJL010000008.1, read on the forward strand.
TCGGCGAGCGGGCCGACCACGGCGACGCGGGTGCCGGCGGCCAGGGGCAGCAGGCCGTCGTTGCTCAGCAGCACGACCGCCTGCTCGGCGGCCTCCAGCGCGAGCGCCCGGTGTTCGGGCGTGTCGAACTCCCCGGTGCCGGCGTGCGGATCGTCCCGCGGGTCGAACTCGCCGAGCCGGAAGCGCACCGAGAGCTGCCGGCGCACGGCCGTGTCGACGTCGGCCTCGGTCAGCAGGCCCCGCTCCAGGGCGCCCCGCACCCGCGCCACGGTCTTCGCCGGATCCGTGCCGTGGTCGGTGAGGCTGTCCACGCCGGCGAGCAGCGCGGCGGCGGTGGCCTCCTCGTGCGTGGCGAAGTAGTGCTCGGAGTCGACCAGGTTGGAGGGCGCGCCCGCGTCCGAGCAGACCAGCAGGTCCTCGTCGGTCCAGGTGCGCAGGTGCTCGCGCAGGTACGGCGAGACGTGGTTGGGGCGGCCGTTGACCAGGTTGTAGGCGGGCATCACACCGGCCACCGCGCCGGCCGTCACCGCCTCCCGGAAGGCCCGCAGGTCGTACTCGTGCAGGACGCGCGGGCGCACCGAGGAGGACGTGGTGTCCCGGCGGGTCTCGTTGTTGTGCGCCAGCCAGTGCTTGAGGACCGGTGCCGTGCGCCAGTACGTCGGATGGCCGCCGCGCAGGCCGCGCGTGTAGGCGACGGCGATCGCCGACGTAAGCTTCGGATCCTCCGAGTAGCCCTCCTCGTTGCGGCCCCACAGCGGGTGGCGCAGCGGATTCACCACCGGGGCCCAGACGTTGAGGCCGACGCGGTCGTCGCGGGCGCGCATCGCCCGGACCTCGCGGGACACCGCCTCGCCGATCCGGCGCACCAGGTCGTCGTTCCAGGTGGCGCCGAGCCCGACGGCCTGCGGGAAGACCGTCGCCGGGCCCATCCACGCCACCCCGTGCAGCGCCTCCTGACCGGTGCGGAACGCGGCGACGCCCAGCCGCGGAACGGCGGGCGCGAACTGGTGCAGGAAGGAGATCTTCTCGTCGAGGGTCAGCCGCGCCAGCAGATCGTCGACGCGCTTCGCGAACGGCAGCCGCGGATCGCGGAACGGAGGCGTGTGAGGCGTTCGTACGGTCACGTGGGGGTCCCCTAGCGCTGGAACGGCAAGCCTCTTTCGAAGCGCTTCGATGCTCAGGCGACTCGGGGGCGGGTGTCAAGACGGTCCGGGACAACAAGTCCGGTTCCCGGCCCGCAGCTCAAGGGGCGTATGAGACCAGTCCCGTAGGCCCCGCCTCGGGGCAATCTTGGATCCGACCCTTGTGCGCCCTCAGGTGTTCACTTAACCTCGCAGCAACATCGAAGCGCTTCGACTCAGTTCGGCCTCCCCGTACGGTCGCTCCTCGTGCGGACACGGCGGACACCCCAGTACGGACATTCCTCCGAGGACCGCTTCAGCTCAGCCAGTTCCACTCGAGACATCGAGCATCGACAGATCGATACATCGAGACACCGCAGCCGACGGCCCCACCGCCGGGTGTCCTGGTGCGCCACGAAGGGTTGACGCAATGACGCCGAACGCCGCCTCCGCCTCCACCGGCGCCAGCCGGAGAAACTTCCTCGCCTCCACGGCGGTCGCCGCCGTAGCGGTGGCGGGAGGGATGTCGCTGCTCACCGCCTGCGGTGGTGGCGACGGCGGTTCGCGCGGCGGCACCACGTCGGGCAAGGGCGCCAGGAAGCTGCTGCCGACCTACGTCGCGAACAACGTCGTCTCGCCCGACATCCCCGCCAAGAACGGCTCCGCCGTCGGCTTCACCCGCCCGCTCGACCTCGCCGGCCTGAAGACCTCCGTGCCGAAGAAGCTCGGCAAGGGCGGCAAGGTCAGCGTCATGTCGCCCTTCTGGGGCTCCCCGCCCAAGCAGGACAACGCGTACTACCGGGCGATGAACGACCTCATCGGCGTCGACGTCGTCTGGCAGAACCAGGACGGCAACACCTACGACCAGAAGCTCGGAGCGGTCCTCGCCTCCAGCAGCATCCCGGACGTCGTGGTGGTCCCCGGCTGGAACATGGGCGGCAAGATACCCAGCGCCATCACCAGCAAGTTCGCCGACCTCGGCCCCTACCTGTCCGGGGACGAGGTCAAGGAGTACCCGAACCTCGCGGCGATCCCGTCGGACGCCTGGCAGCGCTCCATCTTCGGCGGCAGGCTCCGCGGCCTGCCGATGCCCGCCTCCTACGTCACGAACATCGTGCCCCTCTACCGCCGGGACCTCTTCGACAAGGAGGGGTACGAAGTCCCCCGCTCGGCGGACGAGTTCCTGGCGCTCGCGAAGGAGATCACCAACGCCCGGGCCAAGCGGTGGGCCTGCGGCGACATGAAGTGGACGGCGTTCAACGCCTTCGGTGTGCTCTCCGGCGGCGAGAAGCCCCTCGGCTGGGACCTCGTCGACGGCAAGCTGGTCAACCGCGTCGAGACCCAGGAGTACCTGGAGGCGCTGGAGTGGACCCGCAAGCTGTTCGCCGCCGGATACGTCCACCCCGACTTCGAGCTGGGCAAGAGCGCCTCCACCGACCCGGGCCCCAAGTTCGCCGCCGGCGAGTTCCTGATCTACAACAACGACATCTCGCAGTGGTACGGCCGGGCCGCCGAACAGGCCACCCAGAACCCGGACTTCAAGGTTTCGGGCATGGACGTCTTCGGCCACGACGGCGGCCACCCCACCCTGTGGGCCACCCAGCCCGCCAACATCTTCGCCTTCGTCAGCAAGAAGGCCTCCGAGTCGGTCGTCCGTGACGTGCTGGCCGTCGCCAACGTCACCGCCGCCCCGTACGGCACCAAGGAGTACATGCTCACCAACTATGGCGTCGAGGGCACGCACTACACCCTGAAGGACGGGGTGCCCGTCAAGAACGACAAGGGCAACAACGAGGTCATGAACGCCTACGTCATGGTCGCGAGCCCCGCCCCGACCCTGGCCCACCCCGACCTCCCCGACATCACCAGGGCCCAGGTCGAGTGGCAGCAGCGCATGGGCGCCTTCACCAGGAAGTCCGCCTTCTACGGCATGCAGATCACCGAACCCTCCCGCTGGACCAACCTGTCCAACGACTTCGAACAGCTGGAGGACGACATCGTCCGCGGCCACAAGAAGATCGCCGACATGCAGCAGGCCGTCTCCGACTGGAAGAGCAAGGGCGGCGACGGGCTGCGCGACTGGTACAGGAAGATCCTCGACGAGAACGGTTCGGCGGCGGGGTGACCCGGGCGCTGAGGCAAGGAGACCGGCCGTGTCCCACAGCACGGTGCCTCGGAGCGGGACCGAGGCCGACCCGACGGCGAGGACAGCGGGGGCGTCCGGCGGCGCCACCGGAACCCGGGACGATCCGCACCCGGGGAGGCTGAGCCTGCGCGTCAGGTTCAGACGCGACCGCGTGGTGCTCCTGATGACGCTCCCGGCCGTCGTCCTCGTCCTGCTGTTCAACTACATACCGATCCTCGGCAACGTCGTCGCCTTCCAGGACTACGACCCCTACATCAGCGACAACGGCGTCGTCTCCATCCTGCACAGCCCCTGGGTGGGCCTGGAGAACTTCCAGGCGATCTTCGCGGACTCGGCCTTCTGGAACGCGGTCCGGAACACCCTGGTGCTGTTCTTCCTCCAGCTCGTGCTGTACTTCCCCATCCCGATCCTGCTCGCGCTGCTCATCAACAGCGTGGTCAGACCCCGGGTGCGGGCGGTCGCGCAGGCCGTGCTGTACCTGCCGCACTTCTTCTCCTGGGTGCTGGTCGTCGCCGTCTTCCAGCAACTGCTCGGCGGCGCCGGACTGCTCTCCCAACTGCTGCGGCAGCACGGCTACGACGGCCTCGACATCATGACCGACCCCAGCACCTTCAAGTTCCTCATCACCGCGCAGAGCGTGTGGAAGGACGCCGGCTGGGGGATCATCGTCTTCCTCGCCGCGCTCGCCTCGGTGAGCCCGGACCTGTACGAGGCAGCGGCGATGGACGGCGCCGGACGGTGGCGCCGCATCTGGCACGTCACGCTGCCCGCGCTGCGCCCGGTGATCGCGCTGCTGCTCGTGCTGCGCGTCGGCGACGCCCTCACCGTCGGCTTCGAACAGATCCTGCTGCAACGCGACGCCGTCGGCCCCGGCGCCGCGGAGGTCCTGGACACCTTCGTGTGGTGGAACGGCGTGCGCAACCAGGACTTCGGCTACGCGGCCGCCGCCGGCCTGATCAAGGGCGTGGTCAGCCTCGGACTGGTCCTCGCCGCGAACAAGGTGGCCCATCTCATGGGCGAGCAGGGGGTGTACCGGAAGTGACCGCCGTGATCGGCAAGCCCGTACGCGAACGCCGCCGGTGGGCCGCCCCGGCCCGGCCGGTGTGGGAGGAGAGGCCCACCGGGGCCGGTCTCGCGGGCAAGGGACTGGTCCTGACCCTGGCCTGCCTGGCGATCCTCTTCCCGCTGTGGATCGTCGTCGTCACCAGCCTCTCCTCGCGCAAGACCATCGACGAGGCCGGCGGTCTGGTCATGGTGCCCAAGGGCGTCACCTTCGTCGCCTACCGGGAACTGCTCGGCGGCGGCCAGGTCACCCGCGCCGCGGTCGTCAGCATCCTGGTCACCCTGGTCGGCACGCTGTTCTCGATGACCGTGTCCGTGCTGTGCGCCTACGGCCTGTCCCGCACCGGCTCGCTGGGCCACCGCTGGATCCTGATGACGCTGCTGGCGACGATGTTCTTCAGCGCCGGTCTCATCCCGACCTACCTGCTGGTGCAGACCCTCGGCCTGACCGACACCTACCTCGCGCTGATCCTGCCCAGCGCGGTGAGCGTGTTCAACATCCTCGTGCTGCGCGGCTTCTTCATGAACATCTCGCCGGAACTCGTCGACAGCGCCCGCATCGACGGCGCCGGCGACCTGCGCATCCTGTGGCGGATCGTGATGCCGCTGTCCCGCGCGGTGCTCGCCGTGATCACGCTGTTCTACGCGGTCGGCTACTGGAGCGCGTGGTTCAACGCGTCCCTGTACCTCAACGACCAGAGCATGCTGCCGCTCCAGAACGTCATGATCCAGCTCGTCCAGAAGCAGCAGGCCCCGGTGGGCCTCGCCCAGTCCATCAAGACCGGTCAACTGTCCGGGCTGGCCGTGCAGATGGCGGTCATGGTGATGGCACTGCTGCCGGTGGCCGTGCTGTCGCCGTTCGTCCAGAAGCACTTCAGGAAGGGGATGCTCACGGGGGCCGTCAAGGGATAGGCGGCATCCGCGCGGGGCCCATCTCCCAAGGTGAGGACACTGTCATGCAGACGACCAACGGCCGGATTCTCTTCGGCGGCGACTACAACCCCGAGCAGTGGCCCGAGGAGACCTGGCACGAGGACGTCCGGCTGATGAAGGACGCCGGGGTCAACTCCGTCACCCTCGGCGTGTTCTCCTGGTCGAAGCTCGAACCGCACCCCGGCGCAAGGGAGTTCGGCTGGCTCGACACGGTGATGGACCTCATGGAGGCGAACGGCGTCGGAGTCGTCCTCGCCACCCCCACCTCCTCGCCCCCGCCCTGGATGGGCCGCCTGCACCCCGACACCCTGCCCCGCGACGAGGACGGCCGCACCGAGTGGTGGGGCGGCCGGCAGCACTTCTCGCACTCCAGCGCCACCTACCGCCGCTACGCCGCCGCCATCACCGAGGACCTGGCCGCCCGCTACGCCGGCCACCCCGCCCTCACGATGTGGCACATCAACAACGAGTACTGCACCCACGACCACGGCGACGAGGCCGCCGCCGCCTTCCGCCGCTGGCTGCGCACGAAGTACGGCACGCTCGACGCCCTCAACACCGCCTGGGGAACGGCGTTCTGGAGCCAGGGCTACGACAGCTGGGACGGCATCCTGCCCCCGCGCCGCGCCCACTACCTGAAGAACCCCGCCCAGGTCCTGGACTTCCGCCGCTTCACCTCCGACATGCTCCTGGAGTGCTACCGCGCCGAACGCGACATCGTCCGCCGGCACACCCCGCACCTTCCGGTCACCACCAACTTCATGCCGCTGTGGTCCGGTCAGGACGGCTGGCGCTGGGCCGCCGAGGAGGACGTCGTCTCCGTCGACCTCTACCCCGACCCGCGCGACCCCCTCGGCGCCCAGTTCGGAGCGCTCGTCCAGGACCTCACCCGCTCCCAGGCCCGCGGCCCCTGGACGCTCATGGAACAGGCGGCCGGACCGGTCAACTGGCGTACCGTCAACCATCCCAAGCCGCCCGGGCTCAACCGCCTGTGGTCCCTTCAGGCGGTGGCCCACGGAGCCGACGCCGTCTGCTACTTCCAGTGGCGTCAGTCCCGGCAGGGCGCGGAGAAGTTCCACTCCGCGATGGTCGGCCACGCCGGCGAGCAGGGCCGTACGTTCCAGGAGGTCAAGCGGATCGGCGCCGAACTGCGGCGGATCGGTGCCGAGGTGTCCGGCACCCACGGCACCCGCGACATCGCGATCCTCCACGACTGGCACTCGTGGTGGGCCTGCGACCAGGACGGCCGCCCGTCAGCGCACGTCGAGTACCCCGAGGTGCTGCGCGCCTGGCACCGCGCCCTGTGGGAAGCCCGCCTCGCCACCGACTTCGCCCACCCCGAGCACGACCTCACCGCCCACCGGCTCGTCGTCGTCCCCCAGCTCTACCTGCTCACCGACGCCGCGATCGACAACCTCCTGGCGTACGTCGCCGGCGGCGGCACCCTCGTGTGCGGTTTCCTCACCGGGGTCGCCGACGAGGACGACCGCATTCGCCCCGGCGGCATGGATCCGCGGCTGCGCGAACTGTTCGGCATCCGCACGCTGCACGAGTGGTGGCCGCTGGACGCGGGGGAGAGCGTCGCGTGCGCGGGCGGACTGCGCGGGACGCTGTGGTCGGAGGAGATCGAGGCCGACGGCACCGCCGACGAGACGGTCCCGTACCAGGGCGGCGAGCTCGACGGGCTGCCCGCCGTGCTGCGCCGGGGCCGCGCCTGGTACGTCTCCACCCTCCCGGAGCCCGAGGCGCTGCGCGCCCTGCTCACCCGCGTCGCCGCCGGTGCGGGCGTCCGCCCGGTGCTGGACGGGCTGCCCGCCGGGGTCGAGGCCGTCCGGCGCGGAGAGCTGCTGTTCCTGCTCAACCACGGGCGTGAGCCGGTGACCGTCGACGTGCCGGGCACCCACCACGACCTGCTCACCGGGGCGGCCGTGACCGGTCGCACGACGCTCGGACGGTACGGAGCGGCGGTGCTGAAACCGTGACCGGCGGACTCCACCACGGAACCTGGGAACCTCTCCCGGCCGCCCGCTGGGAGGATGCCTTCCTCAGCGGCAACGGCCACCACGGCGCCCTGGTGTTCGGCGATCCGGACGACGACCGCGTGATCGTCACCCATCACACCCTCGTCCGCCCCAACGGCGGCGAGCACGCCGGGCCCCCGCTCCTCGCCGATGAACTGCCCGCTCTCCAGGACCGGCTGCTCGCCGGTGACCGCACCGCCGCCGAGTCCTTCACCGACGGCCGGCCGTTGCAGTGGGTGCAGCCCTTCCACCCGGCCTTCCGGATCCGGCTGAGCCGCCCGCCCCGCGTCCGGCACGCCCCCCAGGTTCTCGGCTCCGCCCGAACCGGGGGGACCTCCGTCCGCCGCTCGGTCGACTTCACCAGCGGCGAGGTGACGGCGGTGTGCGGGGACCGGATCAGCCGCGTCTTCGTCTCCCGCGCCGACGACGTGATCGTCCAGCACGTCACCGTGCCCGGTCCCACGCTCGACGTCCGACTGGACCACCGGCTGCCCGGCGCGCCGCCCGGCCTCGGCGTCGGCCACGGGGCGCTGCTCACCGCCGAGGGGGCCGTACTGAGCCTGCACGCCCGCTACCCCGGCAGCGACCGCGCCTACACCGGCGTGCTGCTGATCGCCGTCACCGGTGGCACCACGGCGCTCGCCCCGCCCGGAGTGCGCGTCACCGGCGCGGACTCGGTGCTGCTGCTCACCCGGGTGCGCCGGCACACCGGTGAGCCGGCCGTGACCGAGGAAGCGGCGGCCCTGCTCGACCTGGTGACCGGGCGGACGTACGACGACCTCCTCGACCGTCATCTGCCCGCGCACCGCACCGCCTACCATCGAGTCACCCTCGACCTGCGCGGCGAACCCGCCGAACGCGCCCTGCCGGGCTCCGAGTTGCTGAAGCGGCCGGGGAGCGCGGCCCTGGCGGAGCGGCTGTTCGCGGCGGGCCGCTACCATCTGCTCTCCTCCAGCGGCCTGCTCCCGCCCCGGCTCACCGGACTGTGGACCGGCGACTGGGACACGGCCTGGTCCGGCGCGTTCACCACGGACGCCAACCTCAACCTCCAGACCGCCTCCGCCGCCGCTGCGGGCCTCCCCGAGGTCGGCGAGGCCCTGGCCCGGCTCGTCGAGGCACAACTCCCCGACTGGCGGGACAACGCCCGCGCGATCTTCGGCACCCGAGGGGCCGTCGCGCCCGCGCACACCGACGGCGAGTCCGGCCACGCGTACCACTTCAGCCGTGAGTACCCGCTGCACCTGTGGACCGCCGGCGCCGACTGGCTGCTCAAGCCGCTCGTCGACCTCGACGAGACACGCGGCGCCCAGGACCCCCGCACCGCCGCCGCGCTCGCCGAAACCGCCCGGTTCTACGAGGACTTCCTCACCCGCACCGACGAACACGGGCACCTCGTGGTCGTCCCCTCCTACTCGCCCGAGAACCGCCCCGCCAACGCGAGCTGGGGCACGCTCAACGCGGCCATGGACCTCTCCGCCGCCCGGCACGCCCTGCGGACGGCCGCCGCCTACCACCCCGGCACCCCCGACGCCGATCGCTGGCAGGCCCTCGCCGACCGCCTCCCACCGCACCGGACCAACGCCGACGGCGCCCTCGCCGAATGGGCGTGGCCCGGCCTGGCGGACGCCTACGACCACCGCCACCTCAGCCACCTCTACGCCGTCTGGCCGCTGGACGAGATCGACCTCCACGACACCCCGGACCTGGCCGCCGCCGCCCACCGCGCGCTCGCGCTGCGCGGCGCGGAGAACGACTCGGCCCACGGCCACCTCCACCACGCCCTGATCGCGGCCCGCCTCGGCGACGGCGACCGCGTCGCCCGCGCCCTCCGGTACGTGCTGGAGGGCGACTACTTCCACGCCTCCCTGATGAGCGCCCACTACCCGGACCGGAACGTCTACAACGCCGACGCCGCCCACGCCCTGCCCGCCGTGCTGATCGAGACGCTGGTGCGGTCCACCCCGGACCGGCTGGTCCTGCTGCCCGCGCTCCCGCCGGCGTACCCGGAGGGCGAACTGCGCGGGATCCGCACCCGGTTCGGGGCCGAAGTCGACCTGGCCTGGAGCCCCGACGCGGCCACGGCGCTGCTGCGCCCCACCCGCACCCTCCGCATCGACCTGAGGACTCCCTCCGGCGCACGACCGCTCGACCTGGTCGCCGGAGAGGCCCGCGCCCTCGACCTGAGGACGTGGTGACCCCCCCCCGCAACTCCCCCCACCCATGGAAGGGACACCACCATGGCAACACGCATCCGGAGCAGGCTCTCGACGGCGCTGCTCGCGCCCGCCCTCGCCCTCGGCGCCACCGTCGGCCTCGCCTCCGCCCCCGCCCAGGCCGCCGTCTGGAACTCCTGCGACCAGTGGGGCAACACCACGCTGAACGGCTACACGCTGTACAACAACATCTGGGGCTCCGGCACCGGCAGCCAGTGCATCTGGGCCAACTCCGGCACCAACTGGGGCGTGTGGGCGAACCACCCCAACACGGGCGGCATCAAGTCCTACCCGAACGCCAAGAAGGTGGTCAGCAAGCCGATCACCTCGCTCGCCTCGCTCACCAGCGCCTACAACGTCACCGTCCCGTCCTCCGGCGCGTACAACACCTCGTACGACATCTGGGACACCGGCTACAAGTACGAGGTCATGCTCTGGGTCAACAAGACCGGCGCCGTCGGCCCGCTGGGCAGCTCCCAGGGCAGCGTCACCCTCGGCGGCTCGACCTGGAGCGTCTACAAGGGCAACAACGGCTCGAACGACGTCTTCTCGTTCATCCGCAGCTCCAACTCCAGCTCCGGCACGGTGGACATCCTGCCCATCCTGAAATGGATCAAGGACACCAAGGGCTGGTTCGGCAACGTGACCATCGGGGACGTGCAGTTCGGCTACGAGATCACGTCGTCGTCCGGTGGGCTGGACTTCACCACCAACAGCCTCACGGTCAGCAGCAGCTGACCAGGGGGCCCATGAGTGTGCGGCCGGTCCCGCATAGGGGAGGGACCGGCCGCACGTCCGCGTCCGGGCCGCGCTACCCGGCGACCGGCAGCTCGGCTTCGTCCCGCAGGAACAGCGGGATCCGGTCCAGGGGAGCGTCGACCGTCACGGCCGTACCGCCCGCGTACTCCCGGCCGGTCCACGCGTCGGTCCACCGCGCGCCCGCCGGGAGGTACGCGGTGCGGGCCGTGGCCCCGGCCGTCAGCACCGGGGCGACCAGCAGATCCCGGCCGAGGAGGTAGGAGTCGTCCGCCGTCCACGCCGTCTGGTCCGCGGGGAACTCCAGGAACAGCGGCCGCATCACCGGCAGCCCCTCCTCGTGGGCCTCCCGCATGACCTCCAGAACGTACGGCTTCAGGCGCTCGCGCAGCCGCAGGTACTTCTCCAGGACGGGGTACGTCCGCTCGCCGTACGACCACACCTCGTTGGGGCCGCCGGTCATCTCCGGGCCCAGTGGCATCCCCGGGTCACGGAAGCCGTGCAGCCGCATCAGCGGGGACAGCGCGCCGAACTGGAACCAGCGCACCAGCAGCTCCTGGTAGGCGGGGTCGTCGGGGTCGCCGCCGTGGAAGCCGCCGATGTCGGTGTTCCACCAGGGGATCCCGGACAGCGCGGTGTTCAGGCCGGCCGCGATCTGGCGGCGCAGGGTCGCGAAGTCGGTGCCGATGTCACCGGACCACAGGGCGGCGCCGTGCCGCTGACTGCCCGCCCACGCCGAGCGGTTGAGGGTGATCACCTCGTCCACGCCGGCGGCGCGCAGGCCCTCCTCGAAGGCGCGGGAGTTCTCCGCCGGGTAGAGGTTGCCGACCTCCAGGCCGGGGCCCGCCCAGTAGCGCAGGTTCTCGGCGAAGCCCGGCTTCAGCTCCGGCTCGCAGGCGTCCAGCCAGAACGCCGTGATGCCGTACGGGTCCAGGTAGTTCTCCTTGATCCTGGACCACACGAACGCGCGCGCCTCGGGGTTGGTGGCGTCGTAGAAGGCCACCTGGACGGTCGAGGCGACCTGCTTGTCCGGCCAGTCGGCGTGCGCCATCGGACCGTACTGCGTGCCGATGAAGTAGCCGCGCTGCTCCATCACCGGGTGGTTCTCGCTCAGCGGGGACACCGACGGCCAGACGGACACCACCAGCTTGATGCCGAGGTCCGCCAGCTCCCGCACCATCGCCGCCGGGTCCGGCCACTCCTCGGGGTCGAACTTCCACTCGCCCAGGTGGGTCCAGTGGAAGAAGTCGCAGACGATCGCGTCGATGGGCAGGTTCCGCCGTTTGTACTCCCGGGCCACTTCGAGGAGTTCGTCCTGGGTGCGGTAGCGCAGCTTGCACTGCCAGAAGCCGGCCGCCCACTCGGGCAGCATGGGCGTACGGCCGGTCACCGCGCTGTAGCGGCGCTGGGCGTCGGCCGGGGAGCCCGCGGTGATCCAGTAGTCGATCTGGCGGGCGGAGTCCGCCACCCAGCGGGTGCCGTTCCCGGCCAGCTCCACGCGGCCGATGGCCGGGTTGTTCCACAGCAGGGTGTAGCCGCGGCTGGAGGTGAGCACGGGGATGGCCACCTCGGCGTTGCGCTGGACCAGGTCGACGACCAGGCCCTTCTGGTCCAGCCGGCCGTGCTGGTGCTGGCCGAGGCCGTACAGCCTCTCGTCGTCGTAGGCGGAGAAGCGCTGCTCCAGGCGGTGGTGGCCGTTGCCGACGGCGGTGTAGAGGCGGGGGCCTGGCCACCAGAAGTGGGCGCGCTCCTCCGCCAGCAGTTCCGTGAGGTCGTCCGTGCGCAGGAAGCGGATCAGGCCCGCGGCGTCGACGTCGACCGTGAGGGCGCCGACGGTCAGGCGCCCCCGGCCGTCCTCGATCTTCACGGTGCTCTCGGTGGCCGGAGCGTGGGCGAGGAGCGCGCCGGGCAGGTCGTCCAGGACCGGGCCCCCGAGCCGGGCGCGCACCCGGACAGCGTCCGGCCCCCACGGCTCGATGCGTACGGTCTCCTGGCGGCCGCTCCACTCCAGCACGCCGTCCCGGTCGCGGAACATGCCGACCGTGGGGGACGACTGGGCGAGGCTGACCGGGCCGTGCGGGGGCTGGGTCTCGGCATGCTGGTTCACGAGTGCTCCTTGAAGGAGTGCGGACGGGGAGTCCTGCGAGAAGGCGTGAGAAGGCATGGGGCCGCCCCGAGCGGGCCGGGCCCGGGACGGAGCGGACCGGTTTCAGGAGCCGGAGTGGACCGGCCCCGAACTCGCCCGGACCGTCAACTCGGGCGCGATGAGCACCACTTCGTCCGCGTCGTGCCCGTCGAGCTTGGCCACCAGGCGCGCGACCGCGTGCCGGCCCATCTCCTGGGCGGGGATGCCCACCGAGGTCAGACGCACCGAGGCCTGGACGGCGACCTGGTCCGGGCAGATCGCGACCACCGACACGTCCTCGGGGACCGCGCGGCCCTGCTGGCGCAGCAGGGCGAGCAGGGGTTCGACGGCGGACTCGTTCTGCACGACGAAGCCGGTGGTGCCCGGGCGCTCGTCGAGGATCCGGGCCAGGGTCACCGTCATCGCGTCGTACCCGCCCTCGCACGGGCGGTGCAGCAGGCCCAGGCCGAGCTCGCGGGCCCGGGAGCGCAGACCGTCGAGGGTGCGTTCGGCGAAGCCGGTGTGCCGTTCGTAGACCGCGGGAGCCTCGCCGATGACGGCGATGTCACGGTGCCCGAGCAGCGCCAGATGCTCCACGCACAGCGCGCCCGTCGCACCCCAGTCCAGGTCCACGCAGGTCAGGCCGCTGGTGTCGGCGGGCAGCCCGATCAGGACCGACGGCTGGTCGGTCCCGCGCAGCAGCGGCAGCCGTTCGTCGTCCAGCTCGACGTCCATCAGGATCATGGCGTCGGCGAGCCCGCTGCCGGTGACCCGTCGCACCGCGTCGGGGCCCTCCTCGCCGGTGAGCAGCAGCACGTCGTAGCCGTACGTGCGGGCGGTGGTCGCCACGGCGATGGCGATCTCCATCATCACCGGCACGTACATGTCGGTACGCAGCGGGATCATCAGGGCGATGATGTTGGACCTGCTGCTCGCCAGGGCGCGGGCGCCCGCGTTCGGGTGGTAGCCGAGCTGCCGGATGCTCTCCTCGACCCGCTGCCGGGTGCTCGCGGAGATGGACCGCTTGCCGCTGAGGACGTAGCTCACCGTGCTCGCCGAGACTCCGGCGTGCTGGGCGACCTCGGCGAGGGTGACCATCCAGCTCTCCAAGTTTGTGAAGCGCTTCGACAGTGCGCGGTGCTGACATCGGGGGGTGAGAGTGGTTCGACAGTAACCCCGGCGGAGGTGGGTGTCCATAGCCTGTCGAAGCGCTTCGATTGTTTTCTGTCCCTGGCCCGGAGCGGGGCCATCCGAACGGAGTACAGGAGTGGTCGTCACGCCCCGCACACACGATGCTGGGGTGGCATCACACCGAGACAGACGGTGCACTGCGAACGTCCGTGTGCGTGGGGTGGTGGGTCCGCCCGGTATCGGGTACATACGATCCAGTAGCACCGGTCGGTAACGAACCGCCCCCACATCCCTATTCGCGGCGAGGTGAGCCTCATGTCCGCACCAACGTCCAACAAGCCCACCGTCACCGAGCGCGAGGCCCGCCAGGTGGCGGAGGCCGCCCGGGAGCAGGACTGGCGCAGGCCCAGCTTCGCCAAGGAGCTGTTCCTCGGCCGCTTCCGGCTCGACCTCATCCATCCGCATCCGCTGCCCGCCCCCGACGACGCCCAGCGCGGCGAGGAGTTCCTCGCCAAGCTCCGCGACTTCTGCGAGACGAAGATCGACTCGGCCCGCATCGAGCGCGACGCGCGGATCCCGGACGAGGTCGTCACCGGTCTCAAGGAGCTCGGCGCGCTCGGTATGAAGATCGACACCAAGTACGGCGGCCTCGGCCTGACCCAGGTCTACTACAACAAGGCCCTCGCCCTGGCCGGCTCCGCCAGCCCCGCGATCGGCGCGCTGCTCTCCGCGCACCAGTCGATCGGTGTGCCGCAGCCGCTGAAACTCTTCGGCACCCAGGAGCAGAAGGACACCTTCCTGCCGCGCTGCGCCCGCACCGACATCTCCGCCTTCCTGCTCACCGAGCCGGACGTCGGCTCCGACCCGGCACGCCTGGCGACCACGGCGGTCCCGGACGGCGACGACTACATCCTCGACGGGGTCAAGCTGTGGACGACCAACGGGGTCGTGGCCGACCTCCTCGTCGTCATGGCGCGCGTGCCCAAGTCGGAGGGCCACCGGGGCGGCATCACCGCCTTCGTCGTCGAGGCCGCCTCCGAGGGCATCACGGTGGAGAACCGCAACGCCTTCATGGGCCTGCGCGGCATCGAGAACGGCGTCACCCGCTTCCACCGGGTCCGGGTCCCGGCCGCCCACCGCATCGGCGGCGAGGGCCAGGGTCTGAAGATCGCCCTGACCACCCTGAACACCGGCCGGCTGTCCCTGCCGGCGATGTGCGCGGGCGCGGGCAAGTGGTGCCTGAAGATCGCCCGCGAGTGGTCTGCGGCCCGCGAGCAGTGGGGCAAGCCGGTCGCGCTGCACGAGGCGGTCGGCTCGAAGATCTCCTTCATCGCGGCCACCACCTTCGCGCTGGAGGCGGTGCTCGACCTGTCGTCCCAGATGGCCGACGAGAACCGCAACGACATCCGCATCGAGGCCGCCCTCGCCAAGCTCTACGGCTCCGAGATGGCCTGGCGGATGGCCGACGAACTGGTCCAGATCCGCGGCGGCCGCGGCTACGAGACGGCCGCGTCCCTCGCCGCCCGCGGAGAACGCGCGGTGCCCGCCGAGCAGATGCTGCGCGACCTGCGCATCAACCGCATCTTCGAGGGCTCCACCGAGATCATGCACCTGCTGATCGCGCGCGAGGCGGTCGACGCCCACCTCTCGGTCGCCGGCGACCTCATCGACCCCGACAAGACCCTCTCGGACAAGGCGAGGGCGGGCGCGAACGCGGGCGTCTTCTACGCCAAGTGGCTGCCCAAGCTGGTCGCGGGCCCGGGCCAGCTCCCGCGCTCGTACGCCGAGTTCCACCCGCCCGGGCACGTCGACCTCTCCGGCCACCTGCGCTACGTCGAACGCCACGCCCGCAAGCTCGCCCGCTCCACCTTCTACGCAATGTCCCGCTGGCAGGGCCGGATGGAGACCAAGCAGGGCTTCCTCGGCAGGGTCGTCGACATCGGCGCCGAACTGTTCGCGATGAGCGCGGCCTGCGTCCGCGCCGAGCTCCTGCGCACCCACGGCGACCACGGCCGCGAGGCCTACCAGCTCGCCGACGCCTTCTGCCGGCAGTCCCGCATCCGCGTCGCCGAACTCTTCGACCGCCTGTGGAGCAACACCGACGACCTCGACCGCAAGGTCGTCAAGGGCGTCCTCGGCGGCGCCTACACCTGGCTGGAGGAAGGAGTCATCGACCCGTCGGACGACGGCCCCTGGATCGCGGCGGCGGACCCCGGCCCGAGCGAGCGGGAGAACGTGCACCGGCCGATCAGGTGACGGCCGGCCGACGGCCCCGACACGTGGTACGGCCGTCTGCCGGCGCACTCCACCGGCTGCCCGGAGGCATCGCCACCGGGCAGCCGACCGCGTCCGCCGCCGGGGGGCGCGCCGCGCCGCCCCCCGGCGCGGCGACCGGCGACTCGCTCCCCCTCCGGGAGGGACGCGCTGTCCGTTCGGGGAGCCGCTGCCGCCACAATGGAGGGATGAGCGACAGTCCAGCCCCTCTCGCCGACCCGCACCTCGTCTTCGACCCCGTCACCGGGGACGGGCCCAGGGACGTGGTGGTCCTCGGGTCCACCGGGTCCATCGGCACCCAGGCCATCGACCTCGTACTGCGCAACCCGGACCGCTTCCGGGTCACCGGGCTCTCCGCCAACGGCGGACGGGTCGGTCTCCTCGCCGAGCAGGCGTACCGGCTGCGGGTGCGGACCGTCGCCGTGGCCCGCGAGGACGTCGTACCGGCCCTGCGCGAGGCGCTCGCCGCGCAGTACGGGACGGCCGAGCCGCTCCCCGAGATCCTCGCCGGACCGGAGGCGGCCACCCAGCTCGCCGCCTCCGACTGCCACACCGTCCTCAACGGCATCACCGGCTCCATCGGCCTCGCCCCGACCCTCGCCGCCCTGGAGGCGGGCCGCACCCTCGCGCTCGCCAACAAGGAGTCGCTCATCGTCGGCGGCCCGCTGGTCAAGGCGCTCGCCAAGCCCGGTCAGATCATCCCGGTGGACTCCGAGCACGCCGCCCTCTTCCAGGCGCTCGCGGCGGGGACACGGACCGACGTGCGCAAGCTGGTCGTCACCGCGTCCGGCGGGCCCTTCCGCGGCCGGACCAAGGCCGAGCTCGCCGACGTCACCGTCGAGGACGCCCTCGCCCACCCCACCTGGGCGATGGGTCCGGTGATCACGGTCAACTCCGCCACCCTGGTCAACAAGGGGCTGGAGGTCATCGAGGCCCACCTGCTGTACGACATTTCCTTCGATCGCATTGAGGTCGTCGTGCATCCGCAGTCGTATGTCCACTCGATGGTTGAGTTCACCGACGGATCCACCCTCGCCCAGGCGACGCCCCCCGACATGCGCGGGCCCATCGCCATCGGCCTGGGATGGCCCGAACGCGTTCCGGACGCGGCGCCCGCCTTCGACTGGAGCAAGGCGTCGACCTGGGAGTTCTTCCCGCTCGACAACGAGGCCTTCCCCTCCGTGGGGCTCGCCCGGCACGTGGGCCGGCTCGCCGGCACCGCCCCGGCCGTGTTCAACGCGGCCAACGAGGAGTGCGTCGACGCGTTCCTGCGCGGCACACTGCCCTTCAACGGGATCATGGAGACCGTGACACAAGTGGTCGAGGAGCACGGCACACCCCGCACGGGAACTACGCTGACTGTGCCGGACGTCCTCGAAGCGGAGACCTGGGCCCGCGCCAGGGCCCGGGAACTGACAGCGCGGACGGCGACAGCGGAGGCGCGTGCATGACGTCCTTGATGATGATCCTCGGCATAGTCGTCTTCGTGGTGGGCCTGCTGGTCTCGATCGCGTGGCACGAGCTGGGGCATCTGTCCACCGCCAAGCTCTTCGGCATCCGAGTGCCGCAGTACATGGTGGGATTCGGCCCGACCCTCTGGTCCCGCAGGAAGGGGGAGACGGAGTACGGCATCAAGGCCATCCCGTTCGGCGGCTACATCCGCATGATCGGCATGTTCCCGCCGGGCGACGACGGCCGGATCACCGCGCGCTCCACCTCGCCCTGGGGCGGCATGATCGAGGACGCCCGCTCGGCGGCCTTCGAGGAGCTCGGCCCCGGTGACGAGAAGCGCCTGTTCTACACACGTGCCCCGTGGAAGCGGGTCATCGTGATGTTCGCGGGCCCCTTCATGAACCTGATCCTCGCGGTCGCGCTGTTCCTGACCGTCCTCATGGGCTTCGGTATCTCGCAGCAGACGACCACCGTCAGCTCGGTCTCCCAGTGCGTCATCGCGCAGAGCGAGAACCGCGACAACTGCAAGAAGACCGACGCCCCGGCGCCGGCCGCGGCCGCGGGCCTGAAGGCGGGCGACAAGATCGTCTCCTTCAACGGGGTGAAGACCGACAACTGGAACCAGCTGTCCGACCTGATCCGCGCCAACCCCGGCAAGGAGGCGTCGATCGTCGTCGACCGCAAGGGCCAGGACGTCACCCTGCACGCGAAGATCGCCACCAACCAGGTCGCCAAGAAGGACTCCCAGGGCCAGATCGTGCAGGGGCAGTACGTCAGCGCCGGCTTCCTCGGCTTCAGCGCCGCCACCGGCATCGTCCGCCAGGACTTCGGGCAGTCCGTGACCTGGATGGGCGACCGGCTCGGCGAGGCCGTCCACTCCATCGCGAGCCTGCCCGGCAAGGTGCCGGCCCTGTGGAACGCGGCCTTCGACGGCGCTCCCCGCCAGCCCGACTCCCCGATGGGCGTGGTCGGCGCGGCCCGCGTCGGCGGCGAGATCTTCACCCTGGACATCCCGCCCACCCAGCAGCTGGCCATGGCCCTGATGCTGGTCGCCGGCTTCAACCTCTCCCTGTTCCTGTTCAACATGCTCCCGCTGCTCCCGCTGGACGGCGGGCACATCGCGGGGGCGCTGTGGGAGTCGCTGCGGCGGAATCTGGCGAGGGTGCTGCGCCGGCCGGACCCGGGTCCGTTCGACGTGGCGAAGCTGATGCCGGTGGCCTACGTGGTGGCGGGCGTCTTCGTCTGCTTCACGATCCTCGTCCTGATCGCGGACGTGGTCAACCCGGTCAAAATCTCCTAGCGGGCCCCTGACGAATGCGGCCGGACGGATCTCCCGTCCGGCCGCATTCCATTGAGTGGGTTTTGACGGGTGGGATGTGCTGGGGCACATGGACGTGCCGTAATCTCGATGCCTGGAGCCCGCCGCTGAACGAGGCCGGACCTTGATCCACGACTTGGGGTTGCACAGCAGATGACTGCGATTTCTCTCGGCATGCCGTCCGTTCCGACCAAGCTCGCCGAGCGCCGCAAGAGCCGGCAGATCCAGGTCGGTTCCGTGGCGGTGGGCGGGGACGCGCCGGTGTCGGTGCAGTCGATGACGACGACGCGTACGTCGGATGTCGGCGCCACCTTGCAGCAGATCGCGGAGCTGACGGCCTCGGGTTGTCAGATCGTGCGGGTGGCGTGTCCGACGCAGGATGACGCGGACGTGTTGGCGACGATCGCGCGGAAGTCGCAGATCCCGGTGATCGC